>NZ_JACKXD010000002.1:361388-722777 GCF_014212355.1 Halobellus ruber | reverse complement strand
CGCACCGAGGCAACGAGGTGTGAGCCCGCGAGCACTAACAGTCCGAGCCACCACTCATCAGGCGATCCGACTGATCGCCCCGAATCGATCGGAGAGAGTGTGACACGAGACTCGCAACTGTGACAGTATATTGCAGTCCCGGTCTACTGTCGTGGTTGACGGGGATCGAGACGGCCAGGATGTCGCGGTAATGACGGGTTCAGGCGGAAGCTGGATTGCGCGCGTTCAATGGTTTGGAACCACGCAGTCGTCACCACCGACGAGTCGGTCGCTCTCTTCGTGAGAAGAGAGAGGCGGTTCGAGTCCGCCAGTCGGCGTTGGGGCGGCCAAAGCGGCAGGGAGACACCCGTACCCATCCCGAACACGGAAGTTAAGTCTGCCAGCGTAGGGGGAAGTACTGGAGTGCGCGAGCCTCTGGGAACGCTCCGTCGCCGCCCATCCACTCGTACTGAACGCTCACGGGACAACAGGTCCCGTGGGCGGTTTTCATTTCGAACGCGCACTCGCCAGCGGCAGCGCCGTCGTACGGTGGGCGGGGGATACGAAGCCGACGCGGTCCGGGTTATCGCCGATAGACGGTTAATCGGGTTAAATCGGGCTAAATCGACCGGAAGACGGGCTGAGGGAGTTCCCGGTTTATGAGGGTGACCTCGCAACGGGGGAGTGTAATGAACCGCAGCAGAACGCTCACGGTCGCCGTGGTCGTCGCGCTCGTCGGGATGCTGGCGATCCCGATGGCCGCGACCGCAGCGACCGACCTCGCGGTCGACGTGGAACAGGATCCCGACACGGGCGAGGCAGTGGTCACAGTCGTAGACAACGGGACCGCAGTCGAGAACGCGACGGTGACGGTTGCCTCGGCATCTAACTACACCGGAAACGGGACCTACGGGACCGACGCAAACGGGACCGTCGTCCTCCCCGAACCGACGGAGACGGTATCGGTGACGGTGAACGCGAGTGGCGACAACGTCACCGCGAGCACGCAGACGGAGCTCGTCCCGCGTGAGGACTCGCTGGACGTCACAGCCAACCAGTCGGCCGACGGGTCGACGACGGTGACCGTCACCCGGTACGACGAGCCGGTCGAGAACGCCTCGGTTGCGGTCGACGCGGACGACGCGATCGGCGGGAACTACACGACCGACGGGAACGGCACCGTCACCCTCGAACAGCCCGCGGACGACCTGGACGCCACCATCGTGGCGACCGAGGGCAACCGTTCGGCGGAGACCGTGGTGGCGCTGTCAGGGGCGGATCTGGACGTGACCGCCGACCAGCGTGACGACGGTGTCGTCGTGACGGCCACCGACGGCGGCGAGGCCGTCGAGAACGCGACCGTCGAGGTGGAGAGCAACGACAGTTACGCGGGGACGGGAACGTACGCGACCGATGGCGACGGCGAGGTCGCGCTCCCGCTCCCGACCGCGAACGTCACGATCGAAGTGACTGCGACCGACGGCAACGAGTCCGCAACGACCACCGCCGACCTGACAGTCGACTTCGTCAACCCGCAGGAGCCGTTCGGGCTGGCGGTGTCGCAGTTCGTGAGCGCGCTCCAGAACGTCGCGGTCGACGGGCCGCCGGGACAGGTCATCTCCGAGTTCGTGACGAGCAACAACCCCGGGAACGCCGACGAGGCGCCCGGTCAGTCGGGTGAGGCACCTGGTCAGTCCGACGAGGCTCCGGGTAACTCCGGCGACGCGCCCGGCCAGTCGGGTGGGGCTCCGGGCAACTCCGGCGACGCTCCCGGGCAGTCCGACGACGCGGACGACGAGGACGATGACGGTCCCGGCGCGGCGAACGGCAACGCCCCCGACGACGCGGGCCCCGACTCCGAGGCGGAAAGTGAAGACGACGAAGAGAGCGACGACGAAACCGAAACGGAAGCCACCGAAGCCGACGACGAGGACGACGCCGACGATGACGACGAGGATGCGGACGACAATGGCGACAGCGGCTCCGACGACGCGCCCGGCAACTCCGGGAACGCGCCCGGTCGGAGCTGACGGCCGAGCCGTCGCGGAAGCGTCCGAGGTCCGATCGAGACGGTTCTCATTTTTCTGATCCGGGAGTCACATTCTCCCGATACCGGGCGAGTCGCTCGGGCGAGACCCCGGAGCGCGCGGCGACGGTTTCGGGCTCGACGTCGAACCGCCGGCAGGCGGCGACCGCCCCGACGGCAACCAACTCGGTCCGTGCCCCGACGTCCCGGCCGCCGGGCGACCACGCGCCTGGGTCGATGTCCGTGGTCCGAACCGACCCGAGCGCGTCGACCGCGACGGTGCTGAGGAGGGCTGCACCGAGCACGTGAGTCGGTCGGTCCCGCTCCGTCGGTCGCTCGCGGTCCGGATCGTCGTGCTCGGGTGGTCCGACCGCGTCGCTTCGGGCAGCCGATCGACCACGGTCCAGCGCCCCCGCGAGCGCGAAGTACCGGCGGGCGTCGTCGCCGCCGAGGAGGGCCCGTTCGATCGCGCCGTCGATCACGGCGTCGAGAGCGTCGGTCACGACTCCGCCGCGCCCGCCCGAAACTCAGCATCGACGACGGTCCCGTCGGGCGTGAGTGTGATCCGGCCGAGCGTCACGGTCTCGCCGACCTCAGCCGTCGCACCGAGTTCACGGAGCGTCGCCGACCGATCGAGCCGTTCCCAGACCGCCCGCTCGACCACGCGCTGGAACGCCTCCGGGTCCGTCCACCCGGAGTCGATGTCGGAGGGGACGTGGACGACGAACTGGAACTCGTCGTCGGTGACGTGGATGCCGACGCCGAAGGTGTCGCCCGCAGCCGTGCCGTCCCCGTTCGGTTCGGTGCCGTCTCCGGCGTCCGGCGGATCGGGACCCCGGTCCCCGTTCGATCCGGTCATACGGACGCTGGAGCCCCGCCGGTCAAATATCCGTCGGGAGGCCGGCCGAACGCTCTTGAGACGGGGCCTCGAACCCCGGACCGTGACCTACGACGACACGCCGATCGGGAAGTTCCTCGACGCGGTCGCCTCCGAGCGGGTGGTACCTGCGGGCGGTACTGCCGCCGCGATCACCGGCGCCACCGGTGCCGCCCTGTGTGAGATGGTGTGCGTCCACACGACGGCCGCCGCGGACGGTCCGTCGGCGGGCGGCGAGTCCGAGGCCGGTCCCGGTGAGACGTCGTTGTCGGGGCTGCGAACGGGACTCCGTCGCCGGCGGAAGAAACTGCTCGCACTCGGGGGGCAGGACGCCGCGGTGGTCGAGGAGGTGTTCGGCGACGGGGAAGCGCCGTCGACTAGACTCCGGCGTCGGGCGGCCGGGATCCCGCTTGCGGTCGCCGAGGCGGCAGTGGCGGTGCTGACCGACGCCGAGACGGCTCACCGCCGGGGCACTCCCGGGGTGGCTGCGGACGCGAAGACCGGTGCGTATCTCGCCGACGCCGCGGTCCGCGCGTCGGTTGAGACGGTCCGGATCAACGCGGCTGCGCTCCCGAACCGGCCGTTCGCGTCAGACCTCGAAGGCCGTGCGGCGACCGTCGAGGAATCGGCCGACCCGGTCCGTCGCCGGCTGCTCGGCGGGAACTGATCGCCGTCGCAGGCGTCGGCCCCGTCGCCGCCAACGGAGCCCGTTCGTCGGTGGACGGTCGCAGGGAGATCCTACGCCGGAAGGAAGGTCTTTGTACGATCGTTCCCGTGTCACAGGGCAACGACGCCGGCCTGACCGTTCGCTCCCGCTTCGCGCCGCCGTTCTGCGGTCCCCCGAACGTGACTCGGAGGGCCCGTTGCGGTTCGTTCACGACCGGGAACGACGAACTCAAATGATACGACGGTACACTGAGGACGCCGACCCACCGTGACCCGACGCCGCCGGGGAGCCCCCGGACGGGCGCTCGGGCGACCACCCCGAAGCGGGACCGACCACGAGGTGTGCGCCCGATGGACGGACGGGTCACCATCCTTGGATCACCCCCTTTGGGAGTCGCTACAGGACCAGTTGATCGACATCTGGAGCGACCTGGAGAGGACGCACCCACGACATCGAGGAGCCGCTGGTCGACTCCCGGAACTCCTCACAGAGGTCCTGTGACGTCACGCGGAGCACGACGTGGTCGGCGGCGAACACCGACGCCAGTTCGGCACCCCTTCGACAGCCCGGCTGGGTTCCGCCCCACCGCCGACGGCTGCGAGAATCGTCATACGACTCAGTCCCGTCGGCAGCTATAGTAGCGTTTGCAACTGGATGCACATCCGATCGCACGACAGCATTCGATCGAGTGAGCAGAGACTTGCAAACGCTACTATACTTACCGGCCATCGCCGGAGACGGGGTCGGCGATGACCGGCAATTGACTACAATAATCCGTATCAGGTCGCCAGTTCGGATTCGACGAGGTCGACCGCGTTCCGGACCGCGCCGACCGAACTCAGGTGGCCGGCGCCCACTGCCGCCTTCATCGCACGCGCCGCTTTACCGGTCACGACTTCGGGGCCGAGCTGGGCTACGGTCCCGTCGCCGACCGTCACGATCCACCCTGGCACGTCGAAACGGTAGGGGTCGAGTCGGGGTCGGAACCCCCGGGCCTCCTCGAGGTCGTGTTCGACGAGCCGCGAGAGGTTCGACGCCACCGTCCGGGCTTCCCGGATCGCGGCCGACGCCGACGCCGGGACAGGTTCCCCGTCCGCGTCGACCGCGCGCGCGGCGTCGCCGACCACGAACGTCCGGTCGTCGAGCCGGAGGTCGTCGCGGACCAGGGGTCGGTCGCCACCCATCGCTTCCGTGCCGGTGATCCCGCCCGTCCAGACGAACACGTCGGCCGCGATGGTCCCCTGGTCGGTCTCGACCGCATCGGCGGTGGCCCGTTCGACCGTCGTGTCGGTCGAGACCGTCACGTCCCGAGACTCCAGTTCCTCGCGGACCGCCCGTCGGAAGTGTTCCGGGAAGTTCGGGGCGACGTGGGGGAGCTGTTCGAGCAGCGTCACGTCGGCGTCGACGCCCTCTTCGCGGGCCAGCGCCGCGAGTTCGCCCGCGGTCTGGACGCCCGAGAGCCCCGCGCCGCCGACCACGACGTCGACGGATCCGGCGGACGCGTCAGCCACGCTTTCCACCCCGTCGGCGTCGACCCCGGCCGCCGACAGGAACGCCGCCCGGATGGCGAGCGCGTCGTCGACCGAGGCGAGCGGCAGGCCGAACTCGGCGACGCCCGGGATCCCGTACTCGGCGGTGACCGACCCCAGACAGACCGCGGCGTAGTCGTAGGAGAGCTCGGAGCCGTCCGCCAGGTGGACCGTTCGGGCGTCACGACCCAGCCCGGCCACCCGCTCGGTCCGGACGGTCGCGCGGTCGAACAGTTCCGGAAGCGGGACCCGAATCGCGTCGGCGACCGCAGGGCGGCGGATGACCCGGTGGACCTCGTGTTTGACAAGGTGGGTCTCGGACTCGTCGACCACTACGACTTCGACGTCGTCGGGAAGCGTCGATTCCAGCCGGCGAGCGAGCGTCACGCCGGCGTAGCCGGCGCCGAGGATTGCGATTCGCATACGTTCGATTGGAGCCGGAGGGACATATGACGACCGGACCGTGGCGACCGTGGGTCGCGTCGCCCGGGGCCGCCGCCCGGGACGCTGCCGTTCAGAACAGCGACTCGGCCTCGGGGCGGACCGCCGCGGGGCCGCCGACCTCCCAGACGTCGGTGTCGACGCCGACCGCGGCGACGGCGTCCTCGACGGCGTCGACGTGGGGTGCGGTGGTGTTGACGTAGACGCTTGCACCCGTGTCCGTCGAGAAGTACGCTGGGATCCCCTCCTCGCGGAGCTCCCGAACCGCGTTGAACACCGCGACGGTGTCGGGCTGCCAGTAGACCCACCCCGCGGGCCCGGTCATCGTCGTGGCCGCGAGCGAGAGGGAGTCGTGTTCCGCAAGCTCGAAGGCCCGCTCGAAGTCGGCGTCGTAGAGGGCGTCGCGGGCGGCGTCGATCTGGTGGTGGATGTGCGCCAGCCTGGCCCGGAACATATGGCTCTCGGCGGCCTCGCGGTGGGCCTCCTCGGTCTCCTTGTAGGCGGGCACGTGGGCGGCGACGATCCGGAGGTCGTCCTCCAGGTCGGTCTCGATCCGCTCCGACCGGCAGTCGGTGTCGTTCATCCCGGAGTGGAGATGGGAGAACGCCCCGGTGACCGCCCGTGCGGCCGACGCCGACCCACGGCGGGCGATGGTCGAGATCTCCGGACGCGAGAGGTCGAGCCCCGCAGCCGTCGACAGCGCCGTCGCGGCCGCCGCAAACCCCGACGCCGAGGATCCGAACCCGATGTTCGTCGGGAAGGAGTTCTCCGACTCCAGGCGGACCGCGTGCTCGATTTCCGCCCGTTCGCGGACGTGATCGACGACCGAATCGATGCGCTCGGCCTCGCGCCCCTCGACGCGTTCGCCGCCGATGACGTAGACGTCCTCGCCGGCGTCGGGCTGGAACTCGACGGTGGTTTTCGTCCGACTCGGGGCCGTGCAGACGCTGATACTGTCGTGGTACGGGAGCCGGAGTTCCTCGTCGTGCATCCCGTGGTACTTGACCAGCCCCTGGATCGGGTGGGCGGTCGCGGTCGCCTTCATACCTCTACGGGCACGTGGCGGCCGATTAAACGTCCCGGTCGCGCCCTGTCGGCGGCGCCCGGCGTACCCGGCCATATCGTCGACGTTCAGGAAGTGGTTGAGTCGCATAAACGCTGTAGTAGCGTTTGCAAGTCTTCGCTCGCTCGATCGCACGACGGCGTGCGATCGGATGTGCAACCAGTTGCAAACGCTACTGTAGGACCGCACCGAACAGGACGAGCCCCAAGCGGAACGCGAGCCCGGCCGCTCCGGCGTCCAACTGAGTACCGTCGTGGGGACGTTTGACATCATCCCGTCGCTCGGTCACGGGAAGTATGCAGATGACGGGTTCCGGACACCGGCGATACCCGGTAACGTCGGCATAACGGAACAGCAGGGTGTTACAACTCGGTAGGTGTTTCGGCAGGCGATCGAATACCGGATCAAAAGTCGTTTCTGCCTCATAGATCAGATCTACATCCCGTCAATTCCGGCTCGAAAACCCTGCGGTAGTTTGTTTTGGTTTACAATAGCTTATATACGGTCCGTCCGTGATTTTGCTGAGACCGAACCCACGCCGGCGGTCACTCTCCCCGCCACTCGGCCCTTCCACAACCAATGAAACGCACGCTGCTCGTCGTTCTCGTCGTCGGATCGCTTCTCGTCAGCGCCGTTCCCGCTGTCGCGCTCACTTCCAACCCGGACCTCCGGACGGTCACACCCGAACCGAACCTCGCGCCCGGCGGGATCAACGAAGTATCCTTTCAGTTATTGAACGACCCCGACGGCCCCGACGACGACACGCGCACCGCGACGAACGTCCGGATCAAACCGCGGGATACCGGCCGGATCGACGTCGAAACCGGGGAACTCTACGTTTCCGAACTTCCCGACGGGGACCCTGCTGACCTCTCGCTGAAGCTGAACGTCCCGGCGAACCTCGCAAGCGGCACCTACCGGATCCCGCTGGATCTCACCTACGAGTACGACAACGGCGCGGGGTCGGCGACCGAACGGAAGGTGACCCGCTACGTCGAGGTCAGAGTCGAGTCGGGGCCGCGGTTCACGGTCGTCGATACCAACTCCACGGCAACCGTAGACGGCAGGGGGACCTTGGAGCTCACGATGCGGAACGTCGGCGACACCGCCGCCCGCGATTCGACGCTGACGCTTTCGACGTCAAGCCCGGACGTGTCGCTGGGAGCAAGCGAGTCGAGCACCCGGTTCGTCTCCGAGTGGGAGCGCGGCGAGAACCGGACGTTCACGTTCGACGCGGCCCTGAGCGACGCGGCCACTGCGGGTAACTACTCGCTTTCCGCGCGGGTCGACTTCGAGAAGCCAAGCGGGACGGTCGGCGAGACCCCCTCGCTTTCGGTCCCGCTTGAGGCCCACCCGGAGATGACGTTCGCGGTCTCGGAGCTGCGGAGCACCCTCTCCATCGGCGGCTCCGACACGCTGTCGGGGACGATCACGAACACCGGGCCGATGACCGCGCACAACGCGGTCGTCGAGTTCAACGATACGCCGACCGCCAGCGCGGTCGGCGGGGGGTACGCCGTCGGGTCGCTCGCGCCCGGGGAGTCGGCCGAGTTCAGCTTCAGGGTGAACGTCGCCGAAAACGTCGACGCCGGGCCGAAGCAGTTCGGCATCCGAACGGCCTTCCGGAACGGGAACGGCGACCAGCTTCGTAGCGACGTCGTGGACATCCGCCTCCAGGTCGGGGCGAACGACCCCGGCTTCGAGATCCGGGGCGTCGAAAGCACGCTCCGGGTCGGCGAGGAAGGAACGCTCGAGGGCCGGATCGTGAACGCGCGCGACGACCGCGTTCGTCACGCGGTCGTCAGATTCGAGGACCCCGGCCCGACGGTCACCCCGATCGAGAACACGGTCGCGATCGGCGACCTCGACCCCGGCGAGGCCGCGAACTTCTCGTTCGACGTCGAGGTGACGAGCAGCTCCGACGCCGGGCCGCGGCAGTTCGACCTCTCGGTCTCCTATCGCGACCGGGACAACGCCGCGCGGGCGTCGGGGGCCATCCCCACGCGGGTGCCGGTCGGGCCGGGGACCGCCGAGTTCGACGTCGACCCCGTTGACGGGAACCTGAGCGCCGGCTCCGGCGGGGAGTTCCGGGTCACCGTGACCAACACCCGGGAGTACACGGTCTCGGACCTCTCGGCCAAGATCTACACCGACTCGCCGCTGTCGACCTCCGACGACGAGGCGTTCGTCGACGAACTCGAACCGGGCGAGTCGACGACGATCACCTTCCAGCTGAGCGCCGCCGGCGGCGCCACCGAGAAGACCTACCCGGTGCAGATGGACTTCCAGTACGACGACGAGGCGGGCGATACGATCATCTCCGACACCTACCAGGTGCCCGTCGACGTCACTACCGGCTCCGGGGGGCTCCCGATCACGCTGCTCCTGCTGGTGGTGCTCCTGCTCGGCGGCGCGGCCGGCGGCGTGTTCTACTACCGTCGGCGGGAGTGACCCGTGCGGTTGGACTTCCAGCGGTTCGTCGACTGGGCCGACGACAACATCGTCAACCGTCCCGGCACGGTGATCGTCGCCTTCCTCATCGTGACGCTCGTGTTCACCGCGGGCCTGGGTGGGGTCTCCACCGAGTCGGGAACCCAGCAGTTCGCCGAGGACATCCCCGCGGCGAACGCAAACGAACGCGTCGAAAACGAGTTCCTCCCGGCGTTCGACGACGACCCCGGGAGCACGTCGCTGATCCAGCGGGACCCCAACGTGCTCTCGAAGGACTCGCTGCTCGCGATGTTGCGGGCCCAGCGGGCGCTGGAGGAGCGCGACGATATGTACGTCTCGGGGACGTCGTCGGCGGCAGGTACCGTCGCGCGGACCATCGATCCCGAGGCGACCACGCTGGAGCAGCAGATCACGACGCTCGAACGCGCGACGCCTACGACCGTCCGACAGGCGGTCCGGGAGAACGCCGACAACCCGGAGTTCACCGGGACCGTGAGCAACGACTTCAACGAACGGGACGCGTCGGCGTCGGCGACGATCGGCGCGGTCCAGCACGACCTCCCCGGCGGCGTGGGCGGCGGCTCCGCCGGGCAGTCGGGTAGTAGCCCGCTCACGCCGATTCAGACGCAGGCCCAGCGGGTGATCGGCGCGGAGATCGACGCCGACATCACCGTCTTCGGCAGCGGCATCGTCGCCGACGAGTTCGGCACGGTCATCTCCGATTCGCTTTTGATCGTGACTCCCGCGGCGGTGCTTCTCATCTTCGGCTTTCTGGTCGTCGCCTACCGCGACCTCCTGGATCTGATCCTCGGCGTCGTCTCCCTGGGGATGGCGTCGGTCTGGACCTTCGGGTTCCTGGGACTGGCGGGCATCCCGTTCAACCAGATCATGATCTCGATCCCGCCGCTTCTGCTCGCGGTCGGGATCGACTTCGGGATCCACGCGGTCAATCGCTACCGCGAGGACCGCGCGACCGGCCTCGGCGTCGGCGACGCGATGCAGGTCGCGACCGACCAGCTGCTCGTCGCCTTCTTCATCGTGACCGGCACGACGGTGATCGGGTTTCTGGCGAATCTCGCCTCCGAACTCCCCCCGATCCGGGACTTCGGGATCGTCGCCGCCGTCGGGATCGTGTTCACGTTCCTGATCTTCGGTATCTTCCTGCCCGCCGCGAAGGTGTGGGTCGACCGCCGTCGGGACTCGTGGCCGATCCCGACGTTCAGCCAGCGGCCGCTCGGCGAGGAGGGATCGGCGCTGGGTGAAGCGCTCTCGATAGGGGTCGGTATCGCGAACCGGGCGCCAGTGGTGCTGCTCGTTTTCGCGTTGGTGTTCAGCGCCGGCGCCGCCGGGTACGCCACCGGCGTCGACACCTCCTTCTCCCAGGAGGACTTCCTGCCGCCGGAGGAGGTGCCGGCGCTGCTGAAGGCGCTGCCGGAGCCGTTCGCGCCGAGCGACTACGACGCGGTGGCGACGATCAACTTCCTCGACGACAAGTTCACGTCCTCGCAGGGGGGATCCGTCACGATATACTTGGAGGGGCGGATGGAGAACGACGCCGCCTTAGAACGGATCTACCGGGCGGGCGAGGACCCGCCCGAGGAGTTCGTGACCGACGGGAACCGTCGTGCGGCGTCGACGAGCATCGTGACGATCATCAAAGACCGCGCCGCGGAGGATCCCGAGTTCGCCGCTCTCGTCGAGCGGAACGACCGGAACGACAACGGGGTGCCCGACGACAACCTTCCGACGATCTACCGAGAGCTCGAGGCGTCCCCGGCGGGCGACCGCGCCTCGAAGTATCTGGCCGACGACCGGCGGAGTGCCCGGGTCGTCTACACCACCTCCGCAGACGCCTCCGATCGGGAAGTCACCGCCGCGGGCCACGAGGTCGCGGACCGATTCCGAGTCGAGGCGACCCCGACGGGCGAGACTGTCGTCTTTCAGGCGGTTTCGGACCTGATCTTCCAGTCCGCGATCACCAGCCTCGCGCTCGCGCTGAGTGCGACGGTGGTGTTTCTGGTGGTGATCTACTGGATCCTCGAAGGGTTGCCCTCGCTCGGCATCGCCAACCTCGCGCCGATCGTCGTGGCGGTCGCGTCGGTCGCGGGCACGATGCGGCTGTTGGACATCCCGTTCAACGCCTTCACCGCCACCATCCTCTCGCTCACGATCGGGCTGGGGATCGACTACTCGGTCCACGTCGTCCACCGATTCATCGACGAGCGGCGCGAGCGAGGGCTGATTCCCGCACTCAGCCGGACCGTGATCGGCACGGGCGGGGCGCTGCTCGGGAGTATGGCCACGACAGCGTTCGGGATCGGCGTCCTCGTGCTCGCGGTCCTCTCGGTGCTTGGGCAGTTCGGGATCCTGACTGCGATGTCGATCGTCTACTCCTTCCTGGCGTCGCTGCTCGTGCTTCCCTCGACGCTCGTGATCTGGGATCGGCTGGTGAACGACGATCCCGAGGCGCCGATGGGGTACCCCTCGGAGTCCGCCGAGGAGGGTGCCGATTCGGGCGGGGACGGTGCCACTGGCGCCGCGGCGTGACGTGGGAGTCTTCGCCGGCGATCCTACCACCGGACGCGGAACCCCGACTCGCCCTCGGGCTCCTCGTAGCTCACCTCGACGTCCTCGACGGTCGCCATCGCGCTCCCGATGTGGCACCACTCGATCAGCCCCTCCACTGCGGATTCGGGACCCTCGAAGACCGCCTCCACACGGCCGTCGTCGAGGTTCCGAACCCACCCGTCGACACCGCGGTTCTCGGCGGCCTCCCTCGTCGACGCGCGGTACCGGACGCCCTGGACGTTGCCGCTGACGAACACGTGTGCTCGGACTCGGTCGTCGGTCATCGTGACTGGATACGGGAGGGAGCCCCAAATAGCGTGTGCCGGCTGCGATCACACTGCTCAAGGAAGGATAACTCGCCCGATCGTTCAGGACGGACGAACGCCAGATCACATCCATTCGGTAACTATACCGGTCGTCAGAAGGTTAGATAGTTTTCCAGAGTTGAGTTTCGACGTCGAGTGTGCGAGTGTACCCCCGGCGACGAAAATGACAGATTCAGATCACTCGTTTAACCTCGTGTAAGATACACAGCGCGCATCGGTCACTCGCCTTTTTCAACGCCGGTGATTTCGAACCGGGCCCCGCCCTGTTCGCTTTCAGTCACCGTCACCTCCCACCCATGCGCGTTAGCGACCTGTTCGACGATCCGCAGGCCAAATCCGGTCCCCCCTTCGGTAGTCGAGTATCCCGCCTCGAACGCTTCCTCACGATCAGATTCAGGGATGCCTGATCCCGTGTCCGCGACATAGAACCCGTCGTCCATCTCGCCAACGGAGACTGTCACATTGTCACCACCGTGTTCGATGGCGTTCCGGTAGAGGTTCTCGAACAGCTGCCGAAGCCGGCTCCGGTCAGCTTCAACGGCACACGACGTATCGGTTTCGAGTGTTGCCCGTTCCGTCTTCACCGTTTGCCAACTGTTCGTGGCTGCGTTCGTGAGTCCAATCTGTTCGGCCTCATCGACTCGCTCACCCTCTCGTGTCAGTGTCAGCAGGTCTTCGATGAGCGCGTCCATCCGGTCAAGGGCCTGTGCAAGGTCATCGATATGGTCGCTCTTACACTCGTCCCGAAGCAGCTCCAACCGTCCGTCGGCCACTCGGAGCGGATTCCGCAAATCGTGGCTGACGATGCTTGTGAACTCCTCTAACCGCTCGTTTTGCCTCTCCAGTTCCCGCCTACGCTCAACTTGCTCCGTCACGTTCTGTGCCAGCGCGAGTCCGTAAGCAGTTCTCCCGTCACCGGTTTCAACGGGGACTGTCCGGTTCCGATAAACGCTCTCTCCGAGCGTTTGCGTAAACGTATTGCTGTTTCCATTCAGCGCCTCGGTGAAGTAGTGGGTGAGTTCTTCGGCGAGTTCGGTCGGAAAGACGTCGTGTGGCGTTGTTGATTCGACCTCGTTAGGCGAGAGGCCGACTTTACTGAGTTCCCTTCCACGAGCCCGTTCGTATCGCATATTCTCGTCGAACAGGAAGACCGCACCGTTAGGTATGTTCTCAGATAGCGTTTGGTACTGCCGTTTCAGTTCCAGTATCTCTCGGATTCGCCTTTTTCTTCCGGTAATATCCTGAATAGCCCCGCGAATCCTGACGAGTTCTCCATCCACCGTCTGTGGCTGCCCGCGTACAGATACCCACCGTGTCTCCCCGTCTGTGGGCTGAAGACGCAACTCTGAGTCGGATGTGTCGACAGTTTCGCTCGGATTCGTAAACGCTTCCCGGATTTCGTCCCGGTCATCCGGATGATACAGTTCCAAAATAGCCTCGTCGTCTATAGACGCATCTTGCGAGAGATCATAGATTTCGTAGACTTGCTCGGTCCAACTGGTTTGATTCTCTTGAACGTCGTACTCCCATGCGCCTACCTTGGCGAGTTCTTGCGCTTTGCTGAACAGGTCGTTTTGTCGTTCTAACTTCTCTCGTTGTTGCTGTGCTTCGGTATCGTCATAGAACGAGACCACCAGTTGGGTGATTTCACCGTTTAACTCGATGGGTGTGACCCTGCCCGGTCTGACGGCCTGTCCGTCCGGAAAATCGAGAGTGAGGGAGTATTTGACGGATTCACGACACTCGACACACTTCCGATATGCCCCACAGACCTTTTTGCCATTTTCCGTGCCAAGAGCCTCACTTGGGGTACTTCCGACGATTTCTTCCCGGTCTCGGCCGATGAGTTCAAGTGCTCGCGGATTACACCGTTGATACCGGAACCCATCCCGCTCGACATCAACCAGCAGGAGACCAGTCAACGCACCCTCGAATACGGTAACGTACTCTTCTTTCGTTTCGCGGAGTCGGATCTCAGACCGATACTGTGAGACAGCGTTCTCAATGCGATTGGCGAGTAGTTCGTACTGTTCGGACCCGGACTGTTTTTGAATGTAATCGGTCGCATCCGCCCTGAGCGCGTCACCGGCGACCTCCTCACTGCCCTTACCGGTGAACAGTATGAACGGTAGATCGGGGTGCTCGTCACGGAGCGCGCGAAGTAACTCAATCCCGTCTCTGCCAGGCATATTGTAATCCGAGACCACGCAATCAGGCGGCCGGTCATAGATTCGTTTTAGTCCTTCGTCGGCGTTGGTCGCCGTTTCGACAGTGAACCGATCGTCCTCGCGTTTAAGAAACGTCTTGACCAGGTCCGCGAAATCCGGGTCGTCATCAATGTGAAGAACATGAATCCCCTGTTGTGAGGTGTGTGGCATAGTATCGTATTGCGTGACCACAATGAAAAAGCACGCGACGAGATCAGGATTTGAATTTGCTCCCGCGGGTACCGGACGGTTGGCCCGGAGTTGAAGGGAACGAACACCCCTGTTGCTGACTTTACCCTCTGAACGAAACGTGAAAACGAAGCGCCGATCGGTACAGCCACTTGCTGCACCGCGAGCGAACGAAGTGAGCGAGCGGGCCGAGGAACCCTCGACGGAGCGGCGAAGCCGCGACTGAGAGGGTGACGCCGGATTTTGGCCGAGCTTTTGCAAGCGAGTGAGCGAAGCGAACGAGCGCAGCAAAAGGTCGGTGGTGTTTATGCCTCCGGGCCGGGGCAGGGGGAGTATGGAGCTGTTCGGAACCGCGGGGATCCGCGGGTCGGTACGGGAACGGCTGACGCCGGAGTTCGCGCTGTCCGTCGGGCGGGCGGTCGGCGCGGGCGTCGTCGAGGAGGCGTCCGGCGACGGGGCGAGCGACCGCCCCGCGACGGTCGTGGTCGGGCGGGACGGCCGCACCACCGGCGAAGCGCTCGCGGCCGCGGTCGAGGCAGGGGTCGAGTCCGCCGGCGCCGACGTGCGACGGGCGGGCGTCCTCCCGACGCCGGCGCTCGCGTACGCCTCTCAAGGCCGGTACGGGGTGATGCTCACCGCCTCACACAACCCGCCGACCGACAACGGGATCAAGGTCTTCGTCGACGGCCGGGAGTACGACCGCGACCGCGAGGCGGCGGTCGAGGCCCGGGTGACCGACGGGGTACCGTCTGTGGCGTGGAACGAGTGGGGGAGTTCCGAGACGGTGTCGCCGCTCGCGGGCTATCGCCGGGCCGTCGTCGAGTACGCCCGCGGCCACGGCGAGTCCGCCGACGGCCTCGACGTCGTGGTTGACTGCGGCACCGGGATGGGAGCGCTCGGGACCCCACAGGTACTCCGGGAACTCGGCGCGCGGGTGGTCACGCTCAACGGTCAGGTCGACGGCTTCTTCCCCGGCCGTGCGTCGAAGCCGACCCCCGAGACGTTGGGGGATCTCCGGGCGTTCCTTTCGGGCTCGGAGTTCGACCTCGGGATCGCCCACGACGGCGACGCCGACCGGATCGTCGTCCTGGATGGAGCGGGGGAGATACTCCACGAGGACACCGTCGTGGCGATCCTCGCGGAACACTTCGTCAGGGTCGCGACCGCGTCGGATCCGGTTGTCGTGACCACGCCGAACGCGTCGGGGCGGATCGACGAGCGGGTCGCGGCGGCGGGCGGGCGGGTCGAGCGTGTGCGACTGGGAGCGCTCCACGAGGGGATCGCCGCGGCGCGCGCCGATGGAGGCGACGTGGTCTTCGCCGCGGAACCCTGGAAGCACATCCACCCCGACCACGGCGGGTGGATCGACGGCGCGGCCTCCGCGGCGGTGCTGACCCGGCTCGTCGCTGCCGCGGGGCTCGACGGCCTCCGCGCTCCAGTTACCGAGCGCCCCTACCGGAAGGTCAGCGTCGAGTGCCCCGACGACCTGAAGAACGAGGTGATGAGGCGCCTGGAGTCGTCGCTCCCCGCGGCGTGCCCCGACGCCGAGGTCGACACCGAGTACGGCGTCCGCGTGGGGTTCCCTGACGGGTCGTGGACGCTGGTCCGCCCGTCCGGGACCGAGCCGTACGTTCGGGTGTATGCCGAGGCCGACGACGTCGACGCCCTGATCGACGAGGTGACAGACGTCGTCGCCGACGCCGTCGCCGCCGCGGGCGGGTGAGGGAACCGGCGCACCGCGAGTCCGCCATTACCCACGGTCGGACGGTGGAGCGACCGACTCGTCGGGTGTCCGTCCAGTTATCCGGATCCGGACTCCGAGGCCGTGGGACGGAAGCGACGAATTTATGCACACCTCGCTATCCATTGTTTCGTAGGTGCTCACAGCTATGGATAGGCGTACGTTCCTGAAGGCGACCGGCGTGGCGGGGATCGCCGGTCTCGCGGGGTGTAGCGGCGGGCCGTCCGGTGGATCCGACGACACGGAGACGGAGACGGAAACCGACTCCGGGGGATCCACCGACGACGGGATGGAGGAAACGACCGCGGCCGAGACCACCGAGAGCGGTCCGGCGGCCCACATCGGGATGGTCTACGCGACCGGCGGCCTCGGCGACGGGTCGTTCAACGACCAGGCCCAGAGCGGCGTGATCCAGGCCCAAGAGGACTTCAACATCGCGTACAACGAAGCACAGCCCGACGAGGTCGCGGAGTTCAGCAGCTTCCAGCAGCAGTTCGCCCAGTCGACGGATCCGAACTACGATCTAGTCTGCTGTATCGGGTTCCTCCAGGCCGACTCCCTCACGGAGAACGCCGAGTCCTACCCCGACCAGAACTTTATGATCGTCGACTCGGTGGTCGACGCACCCAACGTCGCGAGCTACACGTTCAAGGAACACGAGGGCTCGTACCTCGCGGGGCTGATGGCCAGCCTGCTCACGACGCAGGACTTCTCGGCCGGGGCGGGCTCGACCGCGGGCGACTCCACGAACGTCGGCTTCGTCGGCGGCGTCGAGTCCGACCTGATCAAGCGGTTCCAGGCCGGCTACGAGGCGGGCGTGTCCGCCGGCAGCGACGACGTCGACGTCAGCACGAGCTACACGGGGAGTTTCAACGACCCGGCCGCGGGTCGGGAGGCGGCGGCCGCGATGTACAACAGCGGCGCCGACATCGTCTATCACGCCGCGGGCAACACCGGCACGGGCGTGTTCCAGGCCGCACAGGAGGCCGGAAAGTTCGCGATCGGCGTCGACCGCGCGCAGTCGATCACGCGTCCGTCGTACAGCGACGTCATTCTCGGGAGTATGGTCAAGCGGGTCGACACGCCGGTGTACAACTCGATCGAGGCCGTACTCAACGGTAACTTCCCAGGCGGCACCGCCGTCTCGCTGGGGCTCGCCGAGGACGGCGTCGACCTCGTCTACGGCGACTCGCTCGGGTCGGAGATCCCCGACGACGTCGCAAGCGAGGTTTCGACCGCCCGCGAGGACATCATCAACGGCGACATTTCGGTCCCGACGTCGCCGTAGTCGGTCCGACGCGGTGCCGCACGCGTCGGTCGGCACCCAAACCTATTCGTTTATGACCACACCAGAGGGTAACAGACGTATGTCCAAGGCCGTCCGCCTCGAGGGAATCACGAAGCGGTTCCCGGGCGTGGTCGCGAACGACGACGTCGACTTCGAGGTCGAAGAAGGAACCGTCCACGCGCTGCTGGGGGAGAACGGCGCCGGGAAGACGACGCTGATGAACGTCCTCTACGGGCTGTACGGGCCCACCTCGGGACGGGTCGTCGTCGACGGAGAAAAGCGGGAGTTCGACTCCCCGCGGGACGCCATCGACGCCGGCATCGGGATGATCCACCAGCACTTCATGCTCGTGGATCCGATGACGGTCACCGAGAACATCACACTCGGCAACGAGCCGCGGAAGTGGGGCGGGCTGGCGGTCGACCGGAAGGGAGCCAGGGAGGCCGTCGTCGAGTTGGCGGACCGCTACGGCTTCGACGTCGACCCCGACGCCCGGATCGAGGACGTCTCCGTCGGCGAACAGCAGCGCGTCGAGATTCTCAAGGCGCTGTACCGCGGCGCCGATACCCTGATCCTCGACGAACCCACGGCGGTGTTGACCCCCCAGGAGATCGAGGAGCTGTTCGGGGTGCTCGAGGAGCTGACCGCCCAAGGCAAGACGATCATCTTCATCACCCACAAGCTGGGGGAGGCGATGGCGGCCGCAGACGAGATCTCGGTCCTCCGCGACGGTCGGAAGGTCGGGACCGTCGACGCATCGGACACCACCCGCGAGGGACTGGCGGAACTGATGGTCGGCCGGGAGGTGCTGCTCGACGTCGACCGCCCGCCCGCCGACACCGGCGACGTGGTGGCGTCGGTCTCCGATCTGGTCGTCGACGACGATCGCGGCGTCCGAGCCGTCGACGATGTCTCCTTCGAGCTCCGTGCGGGGGAGATCCTCGGGATCGCCGGGGTCGACGGCAACGGCCAATCGGAGCTCATCGAGGCCCTCACCGGACTCCGCCCGCCGGACGCCGGGACGGTCCGGCTCCTGGGCGAGGACGTGACCGACGACTCCCGCCGCCGCCGGATCGAGGCGGGGATGGCGTACATCCCGGAGGACAGACAGGAGCGCGGGGTGGTGATGGACTTCGACCTCGTGGAGAACGCGCTGTTGGGCAGCCAACACTCCCCGGAACTGGGGCCCCGAGGTCGGATCGACTGGCCGGAGACGAGGACCCACGCCGAGACGATCATCGACGAGTACGACGTACGAACCCCCGGCGCCGCGACCCCCGCGAAGTCGCTGTCGGGCGGAAACCAGCAGAAGTTCATCGTGGGCCGGGAGTTCGAGCGCGACCCCGAACTCGTGGTGGCGTCGCACCCGACCCGCGGGGTCGACGTCGGGTCGATCGAGTTCATCCACGAGCGGTTGCTGGAACTCCGGGAGGCGGGGGTTGCGGTTCTCCTGATCTCCTCGAAACTTGAGGAGGTCCAAGGGCTCTCCGACCGGCTGGCGGTGATGTACGAGGGCGATTTCGTCGACGTGGTCGATCCGCGGGCGACGACCGAATCCGAGCTCGGACTGCTGATGGCCGGCCAGCAGCCGGAGGCCGCAGACGGGGCCGACGCCGGAACTCCGACGGAAGCCGACGAGGAGGCCCCCGTCGACGCCGACGCAGCCGCGGGCGGTGAGCGGGCGTGAGCGCGGCCGACCGCGTGCGCCGGCTCCTCGAACGCCTGGTGGCGGCGTCGGCGGTCGAGCGGATTCTCATCAGCTCCGCGGCGCTCCTGCTGTCGATCCTGCTGGGTGCAGTCCTGGTGTTGGTCGCGGGTCGGATGACCACGTGCGCGCCGAGCAGCGCGGTCTACTACTTCGGGACGGGCTTCTGTTACGATCCCGTACTGGTGTTCGACCGCCTGTTCCTCGGCGCGCTCGGCGAGCCGTTCAGCGGCGGGTGGTCGCCGGCGGGACAGTTCTCGGTCACGCTCCGGGAGACCACGCTCCTGATCTTCACCGGGCTGTCGGTCGCGCTTGCGTTCCGCGCGGGCATCTTCAACATCGGGACACAAGGCCAGATGGCGGTCGGCGGGCTCGCCACCGCAGTCCTCGTGCTCCGGGGTGCGGACGTCGTCTCGGGGGTCGCCGGCACCATCGTCCTGATCCCGTTCGGGATCGTCGTCGGGGCGGTCTTCGGCGGGCTCTACGGGTCGATCCCCGGGCTTCTGAAGGCGTACGCCGACGCCAACGAGGTGATCACGACGATTATGCTCAACTTCATCGCCACGGGGGTAACGCTGTACCTCGTCGGCGGCGCGTTCAAGGACCCCGAGAGCGCGGCGAACCAGACGGTGCCGCTCCCGGAGTTCGCCCAGTTTCCCACCGTCCTCTTCGGTGGCCGCCAGGATTTCTCGCTCGTCGCGCTCGCCTGTGGGGTGCTCGCGATCGGGGGGCTCTACTACCTGCTCGAACACACGGCGTTCGGCTACGACATCCGGACCAGCGGGCTCCAGCCCGAGGCCGCGGAGTACGGCGGCGTGGACGCAAAGCGGACGGTCGTCGCGAGTCTGACACTGTCGGGAGCCTTCGGTGGCGTCGCTGGCGCGATGTACGTGATGATGGTTCTCGGGAAGTTCCAATCGGGGCTGCCCGCCTACGGGTTCGACGGCATCACCGTCTCCATTCTCGCGGGCAACAACCCGGTGGGAGTGGCGTTCGCGGCGCTGCTGTTCGGCGTTCTGAAGAGCGGCACCACGATCGTCCAGTTCGCCACCGACGTTCCACCGCAGCTCGTCGGCGTGCTTCGCGGGCTGATAATCCTGTTCGTAGCGATGCCGGAGTTCTTCCGAATCGTGGGTCGGCGCGTGATCGACCCGGGAGCTGAGCCCGTCGCAACCGACGGCGGTCACGCGGGAGGGTCCGACGATGAGTGACGCCGGCGAAACGGGGGCGAGTACCGACGCTCCGACCGCCGACGAGGGGCCGGTGGCGTCGCGATCGACCAGAGAACTGACCGCGTGGGCGGTGATCGGAACGTTGGTCGCGTTGCTTCTCGGCGGCGCAGCGTTCCCCGATTCACTCCTGGGGATCCTCGCGAACGTCATCACCGACAAGGACACCCTCGCGGCGGCGCTCCGGCTGTCGGTTCCGATCGCCTTCGCCGCCCTCGGCGGGATCTTCTCGGAGAAGGCGGGGATCATCAACATCGGCCTGGAAGGGCTGCTCATCATCTCGGCGTTCACCGCGATCTACGTGACGGACGTCACCGGCGGGATCTGGATCGGGTTCGGCGGCGGCGTGATTGCGAGTACCCTGTTGGCGCTGCTCTTTGCCGTCGTCACGATCGAGTTCCGCGCCGACCAGATCATCGCGGGGTTGGCGGTGTGGCTCATCGCCTTGGGGCTTGCGCCCTTCGTCTCGCAGGTCATCTACAACGGTCCAAACACCCCGACCGTGGCGACGACGGGATCGATCTCCGTCCCGGTGCTATCTGGGATCCCGTTCTTCGGCGCGCTGTTTTCGGCGTCGCCGTCGGTGTATCTGCTCTTCGTCGCGGTGGCGGCGTCGTGGTACGTCTTCGAGCGAACCGCCTTCGGCCGGTGGATCCGCGCGAGCGGCGAGAACCCGAAGGCGCTCGACACCGCCGGTGTCAACGTCTCGCGGGTTCGGTATGCCGGCGTCCTCATCTCGGGCGTCCTCGCCGGGATGGGCGGGTCGGCGCTGTCGCTGGATCTCGGACAGTTCACCGGCAACGGGCCGACGATGGTCAACGGGAAGGGGTTCATCGCCATCGTGGCGTACCTGTTCGGCAACTACAACCCGATCGGGGCGTTCCTGGCGACGATGCTGTTTGCGGGGCTCGACGCGATCCAGACGGTGCTCCAACTCAAGGGGATCGGCCTGCCCAGACAGCTCATCCGGATCATCCCGTTCGTCGTCGTGATCATCGTGCTCGCGCTGGTCGGCCGGACGCGACTGCCCGAGGCCGCCGGCGAGCACTACGAGTCCGGCGAGGAGTAGCGGGGTCGACGACCTCTCCCCCCCAGCCGACGGCCGTTCGGCCCGCCGAGCGGCCGCGCCGTCGGCGCTCGGTCCGAGCGACCTCCGGCCGACGTCCCCCCGGGCCGCCGGCCACAACGAATAAACCACTTAGTAATACTACTGGGTTGTATGTCGTTCAGCGGATTCAGCGACGCCACCGACGCGGAGGTAACGAACGCGATCGCGGAGTCCTGGAGCGAGGAGTTCCTCGAGTTCACCGACACGGAGGTCATCGTCGTCGGCGGGGGGCCCTCCGGGCTGGTCGCCGCGAAGGAACTGGCCGAGCGCGGGATCGAGGTGATGATCGTCGAGAAGAACAACTACCTCGGCGGAGGCTTCTGGCTCGGCGGCTTCCTGATGAACAAGGTGACGGTTCGCGAGCCCGCAGACGCGGTGCTCGACGAACTCGGGGTGCCCTACGAGGAGTCCGACACCGAGGGGCTCCACCTCGCCGACGGCCCCCACGCCTGCTCCGCGCTGATCGCCGCCGCCTGCGACGCCGGCGCGAAGGTGCAGAACATGACCGAGTTCACCGACGTCGTCGTCCGCGACGGCCACCGCGTCGCCGGGATCGTGATGAACTGGTCGCCCGTCCACGCGCTGCCGCGCGAACTCACCTGCGTCGACCCGATCGCCGTCGAGTCCGATCTCGTCGTCGACGCGACGGGACACGACGCGGTCGTGGTCTCCAAACTCCAGGAGCGCGGCGCGATCGACGCCCCCGGGATCGACCACGCCGAGACCCACGCCACGGGGATGGATTCCACCGGGGACGACGAGTACGGCGCTCCCGGCCACGACTCCCCCGGCCACGACTCGATGTGGGCGGCCGACAGCGAGGACAAGGTGGTCGAACGCACCGGCAAGGTCCACGACGGGCTGCTCACCGCCGGGCTCTCGACGGCGACGACCCACGGCCTGACCCGGATGGGGCCGACGTTCGGCGCGATGCTGCTCTCGGGCAAGCGCGCCGCGCAGGTCGCACTCGACGAGCTCGGAGCGACCGCGCCGGTCGTCGACCTCCCGGGCGACGCCCCCGCCTCCGCCGACGACTGATGGCGTTCAGCGACCGACTCCTCGAAGGGGTCGAGGCGGCGATGGCCGCACAGAAGGACCACCCGTTCGTCCGGGAACTCGCCGCCGGCACGCTCGACCCGGCGGCGTTCCGGCGGTGGCTCACCCAGGACTACCACTACCTGCTCGACTACGCCCGCACGGTCGCCACCGCGGCGGCGAAGGCGACCGACGAGGCGCGGATGCGACGGCTGCTCGGGATCGCACGGTCGGTGACGGACCACGAACTCGACCGCCACCGGGAGCTCGCCGCCGACCACGGACTCACCCCCGAGGACCTCCGCGCCGCGGAGAAGACGCCGACCTGCGTCGCCTACACCAACTTCCTGGTGCGGACGGCCTCGACGGGGTCGCTGCCGGAGATCGTCGCGGCGGTGTACCCGTGCGGCCGGGGGTACCTGGACGTCGCCGAGCGTATGGCGACACTCTCGGAGGGCGACCACCGCTACACCCCGTTCATCGAGACCTACACCGACGATACCTTCCGGGAGTCGGTGTCGTGGCTCCGGGAGCTGGTCGACCGCTGTGCCGAGGCCAACCCTGGAGCGCGCGCGTCGATGCGGGAGGCGTTCGAGACGGGCGTACGGCTGGAACACCGGTTCTGGGAGATGGCGTACGCCGGGGAGTCGTGGGGGGTGTCGCCAGGATGACCGGGGGCGACGCCGACGCGCGCCGGCGGCCCGCGCCCGTATCGCCTCCGGTCGCGCTCACGATCGCGGGCAGCGACTCCGGGGGCGGGGCCGGCGTCCAGGCCGACGTCCGGACGATGGCGGCCCACGACGCGTTCCCGACGAGCGTCGTCACGGGCGTCACGGCCCAGCACACCCGCGGCGTCGAGCGCTCGACGGTCCTCGACCCCGCCGACGTGCGCGCACAGTACGACGCCGTGACCGACGACTTCGCGGTCGGCGCCGCGAAGACCGGGATGCTCGGCACGGCCGCGGTCGTCCGAACCGTCACCGAGTGCGTCGACGGCCGGTCGTTCCCGCTGGTCGTGGATCCGGTGATGGTCGCGACCGCCGGCGACCGGCTGCTGAGCCCCGCGGGCGAACGGGCGTACACGGATCTCGTCGCCGAGGCGACGCTCGTCACGCCCAACCACGACGAGGCCGCCGTCCTCGTCGAACGCGGGACCGGCGAGGACCGGGCGCCGACCCCCCGCGAGGCCGGCCGGTGGCTGGTCGACCGGGGGGCCGAGGCGGCGCTCGTGACCGGCGGCCACGGCGACGGCGACACCGTCAGGGATCTGCTCGTCACCGACGAGGAGGTCCGGGAGTTCACGCATCCGCGGGTCGACTCCGGCGCGACACACGGGTCGGGGTGCTCGCTGTCGGCGGCGATCGCGGCCGGCCTGGCTCGCGGCGCCGGCCTGGAACCGGCGGTCGAGCGCGCGGTCGCGTTCGCCGAGCGCGCGGTCCGGTATCCGCTCGACGTCGGCGAGGGACCGGGAGCGGTCAACCCGCTCGTCGACCGGCGGAACGCGGCTCGCGAGCGGGCGACCCTCGACGCCGTCCGCGGCCTCGTCGACCGGTTCGTCGACCTTGACGTGCGCCCGCTGCTCGCGGAGGTCGGCATAAACGTCGTCGGCGCGACGCCGCACGCCGAGACGGTCGACGACGTGGCCGCGGTTGAGGGGCGGATCACCCGCACCCTGGACGGCGTGGCGCCGAACTCGGGGGTCCGGTTCGGGGCGTCGAGCCACCTCGCGCGGTTCCTGCTCGCGGCCCGCGAACACGAGCCGAACCTCCGATTTGCGACCAACTGCAAGCTCACACCCGACGCCGAACGCGGGCTGGATCGTCTCGACGCCCCCGTCGCGTGGTTCGATCGGTCCGCCGAACCCGAGGCGGCGTCCACGATGGAGTGGGCCGCCGGCCGGAGCTTCGGGCGGGGCGACGAGCCGCCGCGTGCGGTCGCCGACCGGGGGGCGGTCGGGAAGGAGCCGATGATCCGCGTGGTGGGTGCGACCCCCGACGCGGTCGCCGGGACGGTCGAGCACCTGCTCGGAGCGGTCGAGGTCGGCGACTCGTAACCCGGCCGGCGCTTGCGGATCCGCCCGACATAAAGAGTTTTTACCGCGCGGGCGGGAGTCGTGACGATGAGTACCTCCCACGAGTACGACGTCGTCGTCGTCGGCGCGGGGACGGCCGGGTGTTACGCCGCGGCCGCCGCCGCGGGCGAGGGCCTCGACGTCGCCGTCGTCGAGCGCAAGACAGCCGAGGAAGCCGGCCACATCGCCTGCGGCGACGCGCTGAAGGGGGCCGACGCGTTCCCCGAGGTGATCCCGAAATCCCGGATCGAGAGCGCGTTCACGAACACCGGCGTCGACCACGGCCGCTTCGAGATCCCGCAGGAAGACACCGTCCTCGACATCCCCGTCCCCGGGGAACTGGCGGTCATCGACCGGTGGGAGTTCGGCCGCCTCCTGATCGAGGCCGCCGAGGACGCGGGCGCGGCGTTCCACTACGACACGGTCGTCCAGGACGTGACGCAGGACGACGACGGCACCGTGACCGGAATCCGTGGGAAGCGGCGGGGCGACGTCGCCGAGTACGCCGCCGACGTCGTCGTCGACGGCGCGGGCGCGCTGTCGATCCTCCAGGACAAAACCGACTTTTCGGGCACGCACTTCGATACGAACGTCTCGTACTCGCAGTTCTGTTCGGCCTACCGGGAGATCGTCGAAGTCCCCGAACCGGTGGAGTGGGACGACGCCTTGGTGTTCAAACCGACCGAGCGTGCGGCGGGTTACCTCTGGTACTTCCCGCGGACCGAGACGACGATCAACGCCGGCTTGGGCTTTCAGATGAACGAGGAGCCGATGCAGCTGGTCGACGACCTCAGGCGGGACCTCGAAACCCGACCGGAGTTCGACGGCGCCACCGTGACCGACAAGCTGGGCGCTGCGCTGCCGACCCGCCGCCCCTACGACTCGGCGGTCGCGCCGGGGTTCATCGCCGCCGGCGACGCCGCGGGCCACGTCAACCCGACCACCGGTGGCGGGATCGCGGGCGCCGCCTACGCGGGCACCTACGCCGGCGAGCAGGCGGTGAACGCGGTCACCGAGGGCGACGTGGGCGAGTCGGCGCTGTGGCGGTACAACGAGCGGGTGATGGACCACTTCGGGGCGCGGTACGCCGGGCTCGACGTCTACAACGTGCTCTCGACTGCGATCGACGTCGACAACCTGATGGGGCTTCTGGCGTCGCTGCCGGGGGAGAAGCTGGCGGAGGCGCTGTACTCCGGCAGCACCTCGTTCGGACCGGCGTTGCTGGCGAAGACCGTCCGCGATTCCTTCGGCTACTGGAGTCAGATCGTGGAGTTCTACCGGACCAAGAACCTCGCCGACGAACTGATGGAGCATTACGGCCGGTATCCGGGCCGCCCCGAGGCGGTCTCGGTCTGGCAGTCGGAGCGTGACAGGCTGATGGAGGGGATCTACGACGTCACCGGCGCGGAACCGAAGTACTGAGTCGACGCGGCGTTTACCGATACCCGACCGTGACAGCCGCGGACAGCTATCCCCGCGCCCGGCTACCGGCGAAGCCGGACGGTTGTCGCGCCCCCGCGATCGTCGAGTTCGACCAGGCCGTCCTCGGAGAGATCGGAAACGAGCTCCCGGAGCCATCCCCGGCCGTACTCCCCATCCGGGGCGTAGTCCACCCTGATTCGCGGGCCGAGGTCGTCCAAGGGGAGTTCGTCGTACTCCGTCAGCGTCGAGATCACCCGGCCGCGGAACTGCCGACGGCTCCCCTCGAAGCTCGGCTGTGTAGGCACGTCCGGCGCAGTGAAGTCACCGGTCCGGTACGCGTGACACCACTCCCGCCAGGGGCAACTTTCTTCGTCGCACCGCGGGGTCTTCTGACAGGCGACGCCCCCCAGTTCCATAATGGCGTTGTTCCACACCCGGGATTGACCGTCGGGCATCAGCGCGCTCGCCGCGGCCTCGAACGCGGCGTCGTCGTCTGGGACGTCGAACGCGCGGTACAGCACCCGTTTGACGTTCGTGTCGACGACTGCGTCGCCGTTGTCGAACGCGAACGACGCCACCGCGTTGGCGGTGTAGGGTCCGACACCCATCAGCTCCGAGAGGCCCTCCGGATCCCGCGGCCACTCCCCGGCGTCGACGCCGTCGACCGCACCTCCGACGACCTGCCCGGCCGCCTCGTGGAGGTACTTCGCACGGTTGTTGTATCCCAGCGAGTGGTCGGTCCAGAAGGAGACCACCGCCGCGCGGTCGGCGGCCGCAAGCGCCTCGACGGAGGGCCAGCGGTCGAGGAAGTCGCGCCAGGCGTCGACGACCCGGTCGAGCTGCGTCTGCTGGCTCATCACCTCCGAGACGAGGATCTCGTATGGATCCGCGGTCTCCCGCCACGGGAAGGCACGGTGGTCGGCCTCGTACCAGGCCACCAGGGCGTCGCGGACGGCAGCGGGATCGTCGAACTCCGGGGCGTCGCCGTCGGTCATCGGCCGGCGGTTGGACCCCTCGGGATTTGGGGGTTCTGGTCGATCCCGAGGCGAAACCCGTTTGCCGCCGCCGGCCGAGATGCGGATATGAGCTTAGAGGAGCTAACGGATCGGGTCGAGTCGACGTACGCCGACATCGACGCCGAGCAGTCAGTGTCGCTTGATCGGGAGACGCGCCACGAACTCGCGATGCTCTCGGCCGCCTTCGGGACCGAGGACACCGACGAGCTGCTCCGGCGGGCGGTCCACCTGCTGTTTCAGACCACCGTCGACCGCGGGACGCTCGATTTCCACCTCCGGCAGGAACATGACGTGACCTACGACGAGTACCTCTCAGGGATGACCTACGAGGAGATGACCGGCCAGGACCAGTACCCGCAGCGTGACGACGAGCGCCGGTACCAGATGTGAGCGCCGCGGCTGTCGATCTCCTCGGGTCCTGCGGGGGTCCAACTGCGGCCTTCGACACGCGAGAGCCGTCGGTCACTCACCGCCGAGCCCCGCACCTCCGCCGGAGAGCATTCGGCCGGCGAGGTCGTCGATCTCGGCTTGGATGGCCGCCAGTTCCTCGATTTCGGTGTCGTTGTATGCGCGCTTGCTCAGGTGGGTGTACTCGGGGACGATCCGGTGGGCCGCCATCGAGCGCTCGGCGAGACGACGCTCCGGGCCGGTCCCGCGGTACTCCGGGAGGCGGAGTTCCGAGACCACCGCCTTCGACAGGCTTGCCTTCCCTTCCGAGGCCATCCCCTCGATCGACCGCTGGTAGGGGGCCGAGTTGAGCAGCCCGCAGAGGAAGTGTGCCTCGTACTCGTCGTCCGTCGGGACGAACATACAGTGATCGCCCGGAACGACCGGCTTCTCGCCGAGGTCCGGGTCCTCGACGGCCGAGACGACCGCGAAGTGCGGTTTGAACCCCAGCCGACACCAGACGACCTTGTACGCCGACCAGGTGTACGGCCCCAGCCCGAACAGGTTGTAGAACGGCCCGCCGTCGAGCCAGGTCGACGACCGCGATTCGAGTCGCTCCCTGTTGCGTTCGAGGTACGCGTACGTGTCTGGGTGGGCCGCCCGCAGTTCGGCCGCGTTGTCCTGCCCGGCAGTCCGCATCGGGACCAGCTGCAGGTCGTAGCCGAACAGGCCGTATTTGACAACGTGCTTCGATCGGAGATACGGGTAGACGTGGTCGTGGTCCAGCTCCCCGAGTTGCGCCCGATCGACGGTGAACACCTCGGCGGCGTCGTCCTTCACGCCGTGTCGGATCTCGTGGCTGCACTCGCCGTGTGCGCGCCGTTCGGCGTCGGTCCCGATCCACGAGGAGCCGGGATCGGCGTCGTCTACCGGGACCAGCCCGACCCGCTCGCGGGCTAACGTTCCACGCATCGCCCCGCCCGTCGCGAACGACGGTGCGTCCCCGGACCGAGACCACCGATCCATCGGGATCGGAAACGACGGCTCACTGTCGGCCCCGATGGTGTACACGGCGGCGTTCACCGCAACGTCGTCGCCGAACGGCCGGAGCCCCCCGAAGTCGTGAACGTGCCGGACACTCACCGGCCGGTCGCCCACCTGCCCGCGGCGCAACACCCGACCGGCCGGGCCCGTGCGGATGTCCCGCTTGAGAACGAAACTGGCGTCGCCGCCGTCGTCGAGATACCGGTCGATCCAGGCCCAGACGAACGGGACCGACACGTCGTCGTTGGCGTGGCCGAGTATGGCCTCCGTGCCGGGGTGAGGAAGGAGGTTGAGCCGGTCGACGTGGGTCTCCCGCCAGGCCTCACGGACCGACTCCTGGAGGGCGCCCCACGTGAGCCACGGCGGGTTCCCGACCAGGTGATCGACCGTGAGGTCGACCGTTCGGGCCCGGAAACTGATCGACTCCTCGCGCGTCATCCCGAGCGAGTCAGCGAGGAACACCGGAACCTCGATTCCGTCCGGGGAACTCGATCCGATGGCGGGCCGGAGCGCGTGGAGGTACGAAAGCTTCGCCATCTTGACCGCGATGGGGTCTAAGTCGATCCCGTACACCGTGCTCGTGATGGCGTCGACTCGGGCATCGGGCTGAAGATCCTCCTCAAGCGCTGCCAGTTTCGCGTCGACGGCGGCCGCGAGGAAGACGCCCGAGCCACAGCCCGGATCCAGCACCGTCTCCGACGCGGCGTCATCGACGTCGAGTTCGCCGACCGCGACGTCGGCGACTCCACGGGGGGTGTAGTACGACCCCAGCAGTCGACGGAGCGGGGTCGACACGACGCTCCCGTGGAGCTCCCGAAGGAGGCCAGCAACCGACTCGGGGTGAATCGGGTCGACGCGGTCGACCGCCTCTCCCAGCGGGCGTCCGGGAACCGCCCTTTCGACCGCCGCGTGGAGCGTGTGGAGCTCGAAGGGCAGGACGTCGGTGTTTTCGGCCGCAGACCGGTTTCGGAGCTCGACGCCGACGCGGCGTTCGTACCGGTCGATGAGCCGGTCGACGACGAAGTCGACGTAGAGGGCATCGACGAAGAGGGAGTCGACGCCGGCGTCCAGTTGCCCGAAGACGTCCCCGTGGCTCTCGACGACGAGCGACTCCCACGCCGCCATCGCCGCCCGGAGGTCGTCGTTCGACGACAGTTCCGACGACGCGGCCGCGGTGTAGCGGGCGTGGCAGCGGCTGTCGGTTCCGAGGACGTCGCCGAAGGATGGACCGCCGGACATACTGTGTCTGCTGTTGGCGAGTTCTTCCGCGGTTTCGCACATAAGTGTTCGCGGCGGGGTCGAAACGGCGTCGCGGGGAGTCCGGCCGACGCCCTCGCGAGTAACGGAGTTTATTTTCCCGCGCCGCCGACACCGGGTATGGACACCGACGAGGTCGAACGGCGGATCGAGGCCGGAATCCCCGACGCGGAGGCGAGCGTCACGCTCCCGCGGGTTCCCGATGAGGACCACGAGGACGCCCACTTCGCCGCGGTCGTGGTCTCGACTGCCTTCGAGGGGAAGTCGCTGGTGGAACAGCACCAGATGGTGTACGACGCCCTCGGCGACGCGATGACCGACGACATCCACGCCCTGGAGATGAAGACCTACACGCCCGAGGAGTACGAGGGATAGGAGTCGGGCGGGCGGATCGTCGAGGTCGACGCGGGGGCCGAACCGACGGGTTTTACGCGGGGTCGTGCCGTGTCCCCGGACATGTCCGACGACGACTACCGGATCGAGCGGGACAGCCTCGGCGAGGTCGAGGTACCGACCGACGCCTACTGGGGCGCCCAGACCCAGCGGGCGGTCGAGAACTTCCCCATCTCGGGGATTTCCTTCGGCCGCCGGTTCGTCCGGGCGCTCGGGATCGTCAAGAGAGCCGCGGCGTCAGCCAACCGCGATCTCGGCCTCCTGGACGACGAGGTCGCCGACGCCATCGTCGACGCCGCCGACGAGGTGATCGCCGGCGACCACGACGACCAGTTCCCGGTCGACGTGTTCCAAACCGGATCGGGCACCTCCTCGAACATGAACGCGAACGAGGTCATCGCCAACCGCGCGGCCGAGATCCTCGGGGCGTCCGTCGGCGACCGGGTCGTCCACCCCAACGATCACGTCAACTACGGGCAGTCCTCCAACGACGTGATCCCGACCGCGATGCACGTCTCGGCGCTCGAAGCCGTCCACAAGGACCTCGTTCCGGCCCTGGGGACGCTCCGCGAGGAACTCGCCGAAAAGGAAACCGAGTTCGACGGCGTCGTCAAGACCGGCCGCACCCACCTCCAGGACGCCACCCCCGTCCGACTCGGACAGGAGTTCGGCGCCTACCGCACCCAGGTCGAGAAGGGGATCACCCGCGTCGAGAACGTCACCGATGATCTCGCGGAACTCGCTCTCGGGGGGACCGCAGTGGGCACCGGCCTCAACACCCACCCCGAGTTCCCCGAACGGGCCGCGGAGTACATCTCCGAGGAAACTGGCCTGGATTTCGGACCCGCCGACAGCCACTTCGAGGCGCAGGCGGCCCACGACGCGATGAGCGAGGCCCACGGCGCGTTGCGGACGGTCGCGGGCTCGCTGAACAAGATCGCGAACGATCTCCGGCTGCTCGCGTCGGGGCCGCGCAACGGCCTCGGCGAGATCGAACAGCCCGAGAACCAGCCCGGGAGTTCGATCATGCCGGGGAAGATCAACCCCGTCGTCGCGGAGGCGGTGAACCAGGTCCACAAGCAGGTGGTCGGCAACGACGCCGCGGTCGCGGCCGGGGCCGCAGAGGGGCAGATCGACCTGAACCTCTACAAGCCGGTCATCGCTCACAACGTCCTCCAGTCGGCCGAACTCCTCTCGAACGCGGCCGAGACCTTCGGCGAGCGGTTCGTGGCGAAACTGGAGGCCAACGAGGACGTCTGCGGGCAGCAGGTCGAACGCTCGATGGCGCTCGCCACCGCGCTGAACCCAACGATCGGCTACGACAAGGCCAGCGAGGTCGCGAAGACGGCGCTGAAGGAGGGCAAAACGATCCGTGAGGTCGTCGTCGCCAAGGGGTACCTCACCGAAGCCGAGGCCGACGAGGTGCTGGATCCCGAGTCGATGACCCACCGAGGCATCCTCGGCGGGGAGTAGCCGCCGAATCGAGCCGGCAAAAAACCGGTACGTTGATACTGACTTCCGTCGAATCTGTAGGTATGCAGGAAGTTCAACAGTCCCGCGAGCGCGGTCGAGACCTCCTCGAGTGCCGACGTTGCGGGGCGCGGTTCCCGGAGGGCCGGGCGACGACGGACGGCTGGCACTACGCCTGCCCCGAGTGCGACGAGGGACAGGGCATCGGCGACGGACTCCGGCGGGTATAGTCACACCGACGCCGGGGCCACAGGTGTCGCCGGCGCCGTCGCGGACTGAACCATTTTTTATTCCGGGGGTACCCACTCCTCAGTAATGACCGACTTCGACTACGACGACCTCGGCCTCGTCGCGGGGCTCGAGATCCACCAGCAGCTCGACACCGCAACGAAGCTGTTCTGTCGGTGCCCGACTTCGGAACGCGACCCCGGCGAGGCGGTCCGCTCGTTCACGCGGTACCTCCACCCCACGCGGAGCGAACTCGGCGAACTCGACGACGCCGCCGTCGAGGAGAGCCGCGTCGACCGCGAGTTCGAGTATCTCGCCTACGACACCACCTGCCTGGTCGAGGAGGACGAGGAGCCGCCCCACCGGCTCGACACCGAGGCCCGAGAAGTCGCCCTCCAGATCGCGGACCTCCTGGAGATGGAGCCGGTGGGGCAGGCCCACGTGATGCGGAAACTCGTCATCGACGGCTCCAACACCTCCGGCTTCCAGCGGACGGCGCTCGTCGCCCAGGACGGCGAGATCGAAACGAGCGAGGGCGCGGTCGGCGTCGAGGACCTCCTGCTCGAAGAGGAGTCCGCCCAGCGGGTCGAGAAACGGGCCGGCGGCGTCACCTACTCCCTGGATCGGCTGGGCGTTCCACTGGTCGAGATCGGGACCAGTCCCGACATCGACTCCCCCCAACAGGCGCGGGAGGCCGCCGAGACCATCGGGATGTTGCTCCGGTCGACGGGGTCGGTCAAGCGTGGCCTCGGGACGATCCGTCAGGACGTGAACGTCTCGATCGCCGAGGGCGCCCGCGTCGAGATCAAGGGCGTCCAGGCGCTCGACGACATCGACGACATCGTCCGCCGGGAGGTCGGCCGGCAGGTCGAACTGCTCTCGATCCGCGAGGAGTTGGTCGAACGCGACGCCTCGGTCGGGGAAACCCGGGACGTCTCGGAGGTGTTCGACGGCACCGATTCCGGCGTGATCGGCGGCGCCCTCGGGGACGGAGGCTCCGTGACCGCGGTCCCGCTCTACGGCTTCGACGGCCTGGTCGGCCGGGAGATCCAGCCCGACCGCCGTCTCGGCACCGAACTCTCCGATCACGCAAAGCGCAACGGGGCCGGCGGGATCTTCCACACCGACGAACTCCCCGCCTACGGCGTGACCGACGCGGAGGTCGAGGCCCTGCGCGAGGCGGTCGGCGCCGGCGGGGACGACGCGGTCGCGATCGTCGCCGCCGACACCGAAACCGCCGACCTCGCGATCGAGGCGGTCGCAGAGCGCGCCGCAACCGCTCTTGAGGGCGTTCCGGAGGAGACCCGCGGCGCCAACGACGACGGGACAACCAGATACCTGCGGCCGCTGCCCGGCGCGGCGCGGATGTACCCCGAAACCGACGTCCCGCCGGTCGAACTCGACCCCTCCGACGTCGAGACCCCCGAACTCCTCACCGAGAAGGTCGACCGGTACCAGTCGGAACTCGGTCTCGGTTCGGGGCTCGCAGAACAGGTCGCCTACGGCCGTCGGATGCCGCTGTTCGAGCGGGCGGTCGACGCCGGCATCGACGCGACGTTCGCGGCTGGCGTCCTGGAATCGACGCTGACGGAACTCCGCCGGGACGACGTCGCGGTCGGGAACCTGACAGACGACCACCTGCTCGAAGTGATGCGGCTGGTCGAGGATGGCGACCTGGCGAAGGAGGGCGTCGAGGAGGTGCTCTCGACGGTCGCCGCGGACCCGACCCTCTCGGCGGAGGCGGCCGTCGAGGAGGCCGGCCTCTCGGGGGTGTCGGAATCGGACGTCCGCGACGCCGTCAGCGAGGTCGTCGACCGCAACGAAGAGCAGGTCGAAGCCGAGGGGATGGGGGCGTTCTCCGCGCTGATGGGCGAGGCGATGGGCGCGCTTCGCGGGAAGGCCGACGGCGAAACCGTCAGCGACGTGCTCCGCGAGGAGATCCAAAAGCGGGCGTGACGCGGGTGAGGGGGCGACCCGATCAGGCCCCGGGGACGCCGAAGGCGCCGATTCCGAGCCCCAGAACCGAGTTCACCACGACCAGGAGCAGCAGCGCCGAAATCCAGGCGCCGACGCCGATGATCGCCGCCTTCGTCCACCCGCCGGGATACCGCCAGTTGATGACGCCGACCCACACGACGAGGGCGATCACGGGGCCGAAAAGCGGGATCCACGAGGTGAGCGCCCACGCGACCGCCCCGAGGATCGCGGTGATCACCGCCCGCCTGTAGTCGTCGACCTCGACGACGACGCGGGCGCTGATGTGGATCGCGAGGCCGCCGACAAGCAGCGCGATCACGAACGAGATCACCCCGCCGACGAGTGGGACTACCATACCCCCACACGGGCGACCAGCGATTTATACCTGCTGTCAGCCCGCGCCGACAATCAGGTCGAGGGGTCGTCGCCGTCGGTCGCCCCGTCGACGTGGTCGCCGAACGACCGGTCGCCGATGAGGTCGTTCGCCCGGCGGAAGATCCCCGTGAGCGTCGTGATCTCCCGCTCCGTGGGATGCGCCCGGCCGATCAGCCGGCGCATCATCACCCGCGTCTTCTCGCGTTTGTGCTCCCGACTCTCGACCGACCGGTGGAAGGTCTCGAAGAACTCATAAAAGCGGTCGATCGCGGCCTCGTCGGCGCGTTCGCGCTCGACGTCCGGCAGTTGGGTCTCCTCGACCGTCAGCGTCCGGAGTTCGTACAGGAGGATCGTCGCCGCCTGCCCGAGGTTCAACACCGGATACTCCGCGCTCGCGGGGATCGAACACACCTCGTCGAGCCGGGCGAGTTCCTCGTTGTCGAGGCCGGTCCCCTCCCGGCCGAACACGAGCGCGGTCCGCGTGTCGACGGTTTCCAGGCTCTCCCGGACCTCGACGGGCGTCTTGAACGGAAAGCGGACGTGTCGGCGGCTGTCGTCGTTAGTGATCGCGGTCGTGCCGATCGTGTGGTAGTTTTCGACGACCTCCTCGAAGGTCACCGCCTCGGCGTTCGGGAGCACGTCCTCGCGGGCGTGGCCGGCGAACCCGTAGGCCTCGCCGTCCTCGTGGAGTTCGGGCGGGTTGACGAGCTTCAGGTCCGAGAGCCCGAAGTTCTTCATCGCGCGGGCGATGGTCCCGACGTTGCCGGGGGTTTCGGGGTCGACGACGACGACGATCGGGTCGTGGGTGCGCCCGGTCCCCGCAAGGCGTTCGGTATCGCCATTCTCCGAGCCGACTGTCGGATCGTCGTCGGCCATCAGCCCGTTGGGTACTCCCGACCGAGATCGAGGGCGTCGACGTCGTCCTCGTCGTCGACGGTCGTGATCTCACCCGTCCGGAGGTCGATCCGCTTCCGCTCGCCGTCGTGGGTCTCGTTGAGGCGACGGTTGATCTCCTCGGGGTCCGGCGGGTCGGGCAGTCCCGCGGGGTCGGTGTCGACGTGGTCGAGGCCGCCGTACCCCTCCGGCGCGCGGTTCCCCGCCGCGAACCACTCGTGGAACTCGTCGCGGAACGTCTCGGTTCCAGCCGCGTCGGCGCCGCCGGCCTCCCGGAACCAGTAGAGAAAGTCCGCCTCGTGGTCGGGACACAGGAGCACCTCCTCCATCGGTTCGCCGTAGACGATCCCGGCCTGGTTGCACCGCTTTTTGTCGGCCTCGCCGTAGACGAGATAGCAGGCGTCGCAGGGTTTGCCCTGGAGGTAGGTCAGCCGGACGAGCCGCTGTCGGGTGTCGCCGTCCAGTTCGTCGAGCGACCGGAACTCCCCGTCGTCGGTGAACACCGCCGACTCGTCGAAGCGCCACCCGCGGAGCCCGATACTCACTTTCGACATTACCTGACCGTAGCCGGTCGTCGGATAAAAGCGGCGTGACTCGGCGGTTCGGACGTTCGCGATCCTCCCCGTACGGAACGTGCGGCTTTTCATTCTCCCCCGAGAAGGTCGCGTATGGATCCGAAGCGGGAGCTCACGAGCGTCGATCTGGCTGCCCTCGTCACCGAGTTGAACCGGTACGAGGGCGCGAAGGTCGACAAGGTCTACCTCTACGGCGACGATCTGCTCCGCTTCAAGATGCGGGACTTCGACCGCGGCCGGGTGGAACTGCTGGTCGAGGTCGGCGACACGAAGCGCGCCCACGTCTCCGACCCCGACCGCGTTCCCGACGCGCCCGGACGGCCGCCGAACTTCGCGAAGATGCTGCGGAACCGCCTTTCGGGCGCCGACTTCGCGGGCGTCGAGCAGTTCGAGTTCGACCGGATCCTCACCTTCTCCTTCGAGCGCGGCGACGAGGACACCCGGGTGGTCGCGGAGCTGTTCGGGCAGGGCAACGTCGCGGTCCTCGACGAGACCGGCGAGGTCGTCCGGAGCCTCGAAACCGTCCGGCTCAAGTCCCGTACGATCGCGCCGGGTGCGCAGTACGAGTTCCCCGCCTCCCGGGTGAACCCGCTCTCGGTGAGCTACGACGCGTTCGCCCGCCGGATGAACGACTCCGACACCGACGTGGTGCGGACGCTGGCGACCCAGTTGAACCTGGGCGGCCTCTACGCCGAGGAGGTCTGCACCCGGGCCGGCGTCGAGAAGACCACGCCGATCGCGGAGGCGGGCGACGAGGAGTACCGTCCGCTCCACGGCGCCCTCGAGGACCTCCGGACCCGACTCCGCGCCGGCGAGTTCGACCCGCGCGTCTACGAGGACGACGGCGCGGTCGTCGACGCGACACCGTTCCCGCTGGAGGAACACGAACGCGAGGGGCTCGACAGCGAGGCCGCCGACTCGTTCAACCAGGCGGTCGACGAGTACTTCGACCGGCTGGAACGGACTGCCGACGACGATTCCGCCGAGGAGGCGGCGAGTCCCCGGCCGGACTTCGAGGCGGAGATCGCAAAACAGAAGCGCATCATCGACCAGCAGGAAGGCGCGATCGAGGAGTTCGAGGAGCAGGCCGAGGCCGAACGCCGCCGCGCGGAGCTCCTGTATGCGAACTACGACCTCGTCGACGAGGTGCTCTCGACCGTGCGGGACGCACGAGCGGAGGACGTGTCGTGGGACGAGATCCGCGAGACGCTCGCTCGGGGCGCCGAGCGGGGGATCCCCGCCGCGGAGGCTGTCGTCGACGTCGACGGCGCCGAGGGGACCGTCACAGTCGAACTCGACGACACCGAGGTCACCGTCGACGTCGATACCGGCGTCGAGAAGAACGCCGACCGCCTCTACACGGAGGCAAAGCGGATCGAGGACAAAAAGCAGGGGGCGCTGGAGGCCATCGAGAACACCCGCGAGGAACTGGAAGCGGTCAAACGGCGTCGCGACGCGTGGGAAGCCGACGAGGACCCCGAACCCGACGGCGACGACGAGGACGTCGACCGCGAGTGGCTCTCGATGGAGTCGATCCCGATCAGGAGTTCCGAGGAGTGGTACGAGCGGTTCCGGTGGTTCCACTCCTCCGACGGCTTCCTCGTGATCGGCGGCCGCAACGCCGACCAGAACGAGGAGATCGTCACGAAGTACCTCGACAAACACGACCGCTTCTTTCACACGCAGGCCCACGGCGGCCCGGTGACGGTGGTGAAGGCCTCCGGGCCCTCCGAGCCAGCAGCGCCCGTCGACTTCCCCGAAACGACGCTTTCGGAGGCCGCGCAGTTCGCGGTCTCCTATTCTTCGACCTGGAAGGAGGGGCGGTTCGCCGGCGAGGCCTACGCCGTGACCCCCGATCAGGTGTCGAAGACGCCCGAGTCGGGGGAGTACATCGAGAAGGGGTCGTTCGTCATCCGCGGCGACCGGACGTACTACCGGGACGTCGAAAGCGAGGTCGCGGTCGGCGTGCAGTGTGAGGGCGAGACCCGGGTAGTCGGCGGCCCCCCGTCGGCGATCGAAGACCGCGTTGCGACCGCCGTCCGCCTCCGCCCCGGACGGTACGCGCAGAACGACGCCGCCAAGATGATCTACCGGGAGTTCAAGAACCGCTTCGCCGACCAGTCGTTCCTGCGGAAGGTCGCGAGCCCAGACCGGATCCAGGAGTTCCTCCCGGCCGGCGGCAGCGAGATCGTCGAGGAGTGACCACCGGCGAGTAACTGGACTATACTTATGTCTCGTCGGCGCCGTAAGACGCACAGAGCAGGTCATTCGGCCGCGCAGCGAGTCGGACGCACGCGGGGGCCGGCACCGCTCGATCGCTATGATAGAGGATGCACTCCACTACCCCCGGGACGACGACGACTGGACGAGAACAGTACTGATCGGCGGTATCCTGAGCCTTCTGGGTGCGCTCGTCGTGCCGACCATCCTTGTTTTGGGCTACCTCGTCCGGGTCTTGGAGCGCACGATGCACGGCGACGAACACCCCCCGGCGTTCGACGAGTGGGGCGATATGCTCGTCGACGGGGTGAAAGCGTTCGCGATAACGCTCGCCTACGGTCTCGTCCCCGCCGTGCTGGCGGTGGTCGTCGTGGCGGGATCGATCCTCCCGTTCACGGTCGTCGAGGGGCCGGGAGCCGCCGGAACGGCCGCAGGCGGTCTCGGGCTCGTGGTCCTGCTCGTCGGCGGCTTGCTGGCTCTCGTGACGGCCCTAGTGGCCGCCTACGTCGTGCCTGCAGCGATCGCGGCGCTGGCGGAGACCGGCGAGGTTACCGCCGGCTTCTCGGTCTCCAGGCTCCGTCCGGCGCTTCTCTCCGGCACCTACGCGATCGCGTGGCTGTGGGCGTTCGCCGTCGTGGTCGGCGCGGGACTGCTCACGGGTGCGCTGAACGCGATCCCGATCATCGGCTTCGTGATCGGCGGGTTCGTCGGGTTCTACGCCGCCGTCTCCGCCTACTACATCGTCGGTCGCGCGTGGGGGGATCACCGGGGACTCGAACCCGCAGAACCCGGTGAGACGCCGGTGGAGGGGTCGACGGTCTGATCGGCATCGGCTGGGGAGCCGGAAATAGTATCAGCCGCTCGTCAAAATCGCCGTCTCACTCTTGGGTAGAACTACTTACCGGAAGCGAGTTGGTTTGAACGATGCTTTCCGACGCTCTCCGCTATCCGCTGGACGGCGAAAGCTGGGTCCGCACGATCCTCATCGGCGGCCTTCTGACCGTCCTTTCGGTGCTGGTACTGCCGTGGTTCTTCCTGCAGGGGTATTACGTGCGCGTCCTACGCGGCGTCACGAACGGTGATCCCGATCTACCGCAGTTCGACGACTGGGTGGAACTGCTGATCGACGGGGTGAAACTGTTCGTCCTGAACGTCTTCGTAGTGATCGTCCTCCTCGCCGTGCAGATCGCCGTCGCGGTCCTGCTGGGCGCGGGATCGCTCCTCGCCGGCGATCCCTCCGGGGTGGATCCCGGTGCGGCGAGCGGCCGGTTGGGGCTTCTCGGGATAGTCGTCTTCGCCGTTGCCGTTCTCCTGCTCAGCTACGTCGTCCCCGCGATGTTCGCGAACTTTGCCCGCGAGGATTCGCTCGTGGCGGCGTTCGATCTGTCGACGGTGCTCTCGGGTGCGCTGACCCGTGAATACCTGATCGCGTGGGTGCTCGTGATCGCTGTCAGCCTCGTTTTGGGGACCATCGCGAGCGTTCTGACCCTCCTGCTCGTCGGAATCTTCGGCCTGTTCTACGTCCAGATCGCGACCTACTACCTGTTCGGTCGCGGCTTCGCGGCGGGACTCGACGCCGACGGCGCGGAATACTGATGGCTCCGTCGGTTCGACCCCCCGGCTACTGAGCCGATAGGTTGCCCCCCAACCACCCGGTCGCAGAGTGCGGTTCGCTGGTGACAACCGCGCTGGACGCCGCCGGATCTTTATATTGAGTCCCGGAAAACGAGGCACGAGTGACCGAGTTGTCAGCTCTGGCGACCGGGCTCGTCGGTGCAGCGTTCGTCAGCGCCGTGATCGGAGGCGCGCTCGCGCTTCTCGCGTGGCGCCGTAGCGACACGGCAGCCGCCCGCCCGTTTCTGTGGTTCGTGCTGTTTCAGTCGGCTTGGTCGACGGCAACGGCGCTGACTTGGCTCAGCCCGACGTTCAACGCGGCGCTGGCGTTCAAAACGCTCTCGTACGTCTTCGCGCTCGGATCGCTCGTCTCGTGGGTGGTCTTCGTGGTGGCCTACACGCGGCGGGACGAGCGCTTCCGGGGGTGGCCTCGAACGCTGTTTCTCGGGTGGAACGCGATCTACGTCCTGCTCGTTCTCACGAACCCGGTGACCGAGCTTCTGCTCGCCGATCCTCGTCCGGCGTCGTTCCAGGGACTGATGTTGGTCGAGTGGACTCCGACGGATCTCTTCACCGCGAATCTTCTCGTCATCTACGGCGCCGTCCTCGTGACGTATTGGCTGCTGATACGCTTTGCGCGACGGGCGGTCGGCGGCCAGGGTCGCCAAGCGCTCGCCGTCCTCGGCGGCGATCTGGCGTTCGTCGGCATCAACGTCGCATACTACGTCGGCGGCTACAGCCTCCATCCGTCGCTCGATCCTTCGCCGATCTTCTTCACCGTCACCGTCGTCGTCGTCGGGAGCGCGCTCTTCGCGTACGACTTCCTCGACTACGAGCCGCTGGTGACGGACCTGCTACTGGAGGAGATGAACGACCCGATCATCGTCCGCGACGACGTTCGGGGACCGATCGCGCTCAACGACGCCGCTGCTCGTCTCGTCCCTGAGGGAGCGGAGACGCTCTCGGACGTCGCTCCCGCGCTAGCGAATGCGGTGGACGGAGCGAAGAGTACCGTCTCCCTTGACCTCGACGGGGAACAACGGACCTTCGATATCGGCGTCTCGCCGATCCGCACCCGCGACGAGCAGAAACGCGGCGACCTGCTCGTGCTCCGGGACGTCACCCAACAGCAGCGACGCCAACGGGAACTCGAACGGCAGACGGAGCGGCTCGATCAGTTCGCCAGCGTCGTCAGCCACGATCTCCGAAACCCGCTCAGCGTCGCGAGCGGGCGGCTGGAACTCGCCCGCGAGGAGTACGAAAGCGACCACCTCGACCGGAGTGCGGACGCGCTCGACCGGATGGAGACGCTCATCGACGACCTGCTGACGCTGGCACGGCAGGGCGAGGCGGTCAGGGATCCGGAGCCCGTCGAACTCGCAGAGCTCGTCGATGCCTGTTGGCGGACGGTTGCCACCGGCGAGGCGACGTTGCGGACCGACGTCAGCCTGACTGTCCGGGCCGATCGATCCCGGCTCCGACAGGTACTCGAGAACCTGTTCCGAAACGCGATCGACCACGGAGGGCCCGAGGTGACAGTTACCGTCGGCGAACTCCCCGACGGAAACGGGTTCTACGTCGCCGACGACGGCCCCGGCGTCCCCGAGGCGGACCACGAGCGGATATTCGAGAGCGGCTATTCGCCCGACGAGGAGGGGACCGGATTCGGACTCAGGATCGTCGCCGAGATCGTCGAGGCCCACGGGTGGGACGTCGACGTGAGCGAGAACGAGAACGGCGGCGCACGGTTCCGCATCGACGTCGCCGGGCGCGCAGTAAAACAGCCGGCGGAGTAAGTGGTCAACCCCGGACATCGCCGAGGACCGGTCCGTCCCCCTCGCTTTCCGGGGAACTCAGGACGGCGGATCCCCACGTGACGGGACGAGAGGCCGAATAGCAGCACCTTTCCCGGCCGCCCGCCGACTCGTGGGTATGCGAATTTCGGACCGCGGTCGCGGCGAGGAGGGCCGCGAGCGCATCACCCTCGTCCCCGAGAACGTCGACGACCTGTGGCACCTCTCGCACGTCTTAGAGGACGGCGACCGGGTTTCCGGCGACACCACCCGGCGGATCCAGCGGGACGACGAGAACCTCCGGGACACCGGCGGGGAGCGCGAACACCTCTTCGTCACGATCGGCGTCGACGACGTGGAGTTCGCCCGCTTCGCCAACCGCCTGCGGGTCGGCGGCGAGATCATCGGCTGCTCCCGTGAGGACCAACTCGGCCGTCACCACACGCTGAACGTCGAGCCCCACGACGAGGTGACGATCGAAAAGCGGTTCAAACCCGACCAGATCGACCGGATCGAGGCGGCCGAGGAGGCCGCCGAGAACGCCGACGTCGCGATCGCGACCGTCGAGGAGGGCGAAGCGCACGTCCACACCGTCGCCCAGTACGGTACCGAGGAGCGGTTCTCGTTCACCGCACCCACCGGGAAGGGGGAGTACGCCCGGCCGCGTTCGGAACTCTTCGAGGAACTCGCCGCGGCGCTCGCACGGATGGACGTCGACGCCGTCATTCTCGCGGGGCCGGGGTTCACCAAGCAGGACGCCTGCGACTACATCGGGGAAAATCACCCCGAGGTCGCCGGGAAGCTCACCGTCGTCGACACCGCAGGCGTCGGCGACCGGGGCGTCCACGAGGTGCTGAAACGCGGTGCGGTCGACGAAATCCAGACCCGGACCCGGATCTCGACGGAGGCCGAACTCATCGACGAACTGATGGAGCGGATCGCGACGGGCGAGACGGTCGCCTACGGGATCGAGGAGGTCGCCGAAGCCGCGGAGTTCGGCGCCGTCGAGGAGCTACTGATCGTCGACGACCGGCTGCGCCGGGAACGGCAGGGCGACGGCGACTGGGACCTCGACGTCAACGAGGTAGTGGAGTCGGTCGAACAGCAGGGCGGAGAAGTGACGGTGTTCTCCGGGGAGTTCGACCCGGGGCGGCAGTTGAAGAACCTCGGCGGGATCGCGGCGCTGTTGCGGTACCGGATCCAGTAACTGCCCCGGCCGGACCCGGAGTCCCGGTTTTTAATGTGCGGACCGGAAACCCATCGGTGTGACCCACCGACACTCGAACGGGCGCACCGCCGGGAGTCCCGCAAACGGCACGGGCGGGAGATCGGAGCGGGAACGACCGACCGTGAGACGACCCGCCGGGAGCCGTGGATGGTAAACGTCGCCCTCTCGGCCGGTCGGGTGCTCGTCGCGCTGTTCCTGGTGGTCTTGAACGGCTTCTTCGTGGCCTCGGAGTTCGCCTTCGTCCGCGTTCGCTCCACGTCGGTCGAGCAGTTGGCCGCGGAGGGTCGCGCGGGCTCGGCCGCCCTCCAGGACGTGATGGGGAACCTCGACGACTACCTCGCGGCGACGCAACTCGGCATAACGATCGCGTCGCTCGGGCTCGGATGGATCGGCGAGCCCGCGGTGGCGGCGCTGATCGAGCCGGTGTTGGCGTCGGTGCTTCCGGCGTCGCTGATCCACCTCGTCGCGTTCGCGATCGGGTTCGGATTCATCACGTTCCTCCACGTCGTCTTCGGCGAACTCGCGCCGAAGACGATCGCCATCGCCGACGCCGGCCGGGTGTCGCTGTTGCTCGCGCCGCCGATGAAAGCGTCGTACTACCTGCTGTACCCCGGGATCGTCGTGTTCAACGGCGCCGCCAACGGGTTCACGCGGGCCATCGGTGTCCCGCCGGCCTCGGAGACCGACGAGACGATGGAGGAACGGGAGCTCCGCCGCGTGCTCGCACGCTCCGGGGACGCGGGCCACGTCGACGAGAGCGAGGTCGAGATGATCGAGCGCGTGTTCGACCTCGACGACACGGTGGTCCGCGAGGTGATGGTGCCCCGGCCCGACGTGGTGAGCGTCTCCGCCGACGCGTCGCTGTCCGAACTGCGTGCGACGGTCCTCGACGCCAACCACACCCGGTATCCGGTTGTCGCGGCCGACGACCCGGACCGCGTCGTCGGGTTCGTCGACGCGAAGGACGTGTTGCGTGCGATGGACGCGGAGTCGGAGCCTGCGACCGCGGGCGACCTCGCACGCGACGTCGTCGTCGTGCCGGAGACGACGGCGATCGACGACCTGCTCGTGCAGTTCCGGGACGAGCGCCGGCAGATGGCCGCCGTCATCGACGAGTGGGGGGCCTTCGAGGGCATCGCGACCGTCGAAGACGTCGTCGAGGCCGTCGTGGGCGACCTCCGCGACGGGTTCGACGCCGACGCCGGGGAGCACTCGATCCGGGCACGCGCCGGCGGCGTCTACGACGCCGACGGCTCGGTCACGCTGTCGGTCGTCAACGGAACCCTGGGTACTGACTTCGAGGGCGACGGGTTCGAGACGCTCGGTGGGCTGGTGTTGGACCGCCTGAACAGCGCCCCGACAGTGGGTGACGCCGTCCGGGCGGACGGCTTCGACATCGAGGTGCGGAGCGTCGACGGGGCACGGATCTCGACGCTGCGGATCGAACGCGTGGACGACGACGAGGTGCCGGCGGAGTCGAGTGCGCCGGACGGATAATCCCCGGCCGTCGACGGCCCCTCCCCCAGTTTCCGGCGACCGCGTCGCTCCGGCGAAAGCCCAGTCAGCGATGGTCGACCCGCCGCGCTCTCCGTTCGTGTCACGCCACGCTCGCCGGACGCTACCCCGTGATCCGCCCCGGGTTGCCGTTCGAGCGGACAGGTTCAATTCCCCGTGGCCCGAACGCCGTCTGTGGGGCAGGAAACGCTAACCGGCGCGGATATCTCGGGGCTTCGCGCGGAGTACGAGCGAAAGGTCCACGGTGCGTTGCCGGCGCAGGCGCGGGCCGGCGGCGACTGGCCGATCCGGGCCGATCGCTGCTTCGCCCGCGTCGTGCTCGATACGTTGTTCCAGGACGTCTGGTACGAACACGTTGCGGGCCGGCCTGCCTACGAACACCTCTCGGTGGAGGAGTTGACAGCCGCGATCGAAATCGCCGACCGGATGCTCGAAGGCGGCAGGCCGGTCGTCGCGGAACTCGACCGGCAGTCGCTCGCCCGGCGCAACGAACGGTAGCCGCCCCCGGGCGCTGTGGGTGTGACACTCGGTGGTAATCCGCCTCCTCGACGAGGCCGGCGGCACCGGCGGCCGACGGCCCCATCGGCGTCTCCTGCGGGCCAGCGGCGTCGATTACCGCCGTGTCGGCCGGATGGCTTTCTACCGGGGCAAAGCCTCTCCGGCGCGGCCGTCCCGTCGTCACCGGGTTCGGGCTCGTCGAACGGCGGCCCCTCCGGACTGATACTGTCGGCTATAACTACGTGAAGATCTTCCACACCCCCCGGGGTGTCGAACTCCGTCACGCGACTATAGCCGGCAGTATGAGGTGTGCCGCGCGTGACGCTGTCGGGACCGGCGGGCGGACGCGTCACCGACGCCGGACGGGGAGCACGGTGAGCCTGCGAGGACTGGGGTCCCCGCGGTCGGGTCACGCCGACCAGACGCTTCGCAGCAGTAGCCGGGAGTCCGTCCCCGGAGTCGTGACGTAGCCCGATGCCGGGCTGGAACAGCGCCCGGACAGCATCCGGGAATAGCCGCGACCGATCCCCTCTGTAGCGTATCCGAGACGACCAAACAATTATGAACAACCGTTCCTGTTACACTAATAATAGGATGCACGACGACGGAATGGCGTCGCATCCGGACGAGTACTGGGAGATTCGGCGGGAACTGACGCCGTCGCCGAATCCGCCGGTCGTTGCCGACGGCGACCAGCGGCTCGCAGTACTGATCGACCTTTCGGAGTCACGGGTGGCGTCGCGCTACCGCCGGTTGCGCGATCGGCTGTCGGAGTTTCGGTGCCTGAAGCCGACGCCGACAGACGAACTCCACCTCACGGTCAAGTTATTCGACCACACCCCGACCGCCGCAACTCGGGGGGGCTCGTCGTCCGTCTCACCGACACGGATCGCCGACGCCGTCACCGGAATCGTCGAGGACTGCGGGCCGTTCAGGATCGACTTCCCGCGGCTGAACCTCTTTCCCGATACGGTCTATGCGGAGGTCGACGACGGGGGAAGACTCGCGGATCTGAACCGGGCGCTGTGTGAACTGCCGTGGACGACCACCAGCGACCGTGACGCCCGGCAGTTCATCCCGCATCTCACGCTCGGGTACTTCACCGGCGACGAGGGGTACGACCGGCTGATCGATTTTCTCGAAGCGCACCGCGATCCGGAGTTGCCGCCGATGACCGTCGCGGGGATTTCCATCGTGGCGTACGACCTCACCTCGAACTGGGGGTCGGCGGCGACGACGCTCCGGACGTATCCGTTGTGACGGAACCGCGGGCCGCGAGTCCGCGCCCGTTGTCGGGTGAACCCTCGGCGTCCGCCGTCGGACGAGCCAACAGCCCCGATTCATACTGTCGGCTATAACTACGTGAAGATTTCCCACACCCCGGGGTGTCGAAATCCGTCACGCGACGATAGCCGACAGTATCAGACGTTGCCCACGATGTCGGCGTCGGTCGGCCCTTGGCCGTCGAACGCGGCGATCGTTTCGTCGAGCCGCGCCGGATCGTCGGCCCCCAGTAGCGGGCGGTCGGCGGTCGAGCAGGCGGCCGCACACCCGATGCGGTCGCAGACCAGGTCGACGGTAGCTTCGGCCATCCGGCGGTACGTGGTGAGTTTCCCCCCGACGATGCTCACCATATTCTCGACGTCGTCGTCGGCGTGATCAAGCCGGACGAAGCCTCTGGAGATCCCCCGGCCGCCGCGGGCAGTCTCCTCGGGGGCGTACAGCGGTCGGAGCCCCCACCACGACCGCAGGATCGGCGCCTCCGCAACCGGCGGAAGCAGTTTCGCACACTCCTCGATCGAGACGTCGATCTCCCAGTCCGCGGTCTCGTAGTCGTCCGGGTCCGCAACGGGGACACTCGTGGTTCCGAGGACCGCCTCCGAGGGATGTGGGATGACGATGTCGCCGTCGTCCGGTCGGCGACACCGGTTCAGTACCGGTCCGAGGCCGTCGTATTCGACGGACACCATCACGCCCCGCGTCGGCGCCATCTCCACCGACAGCCCCGCCAGTTCGGCGACGCGACCGGCCCACGCGCCGGCGGCGTTGACCACGAACTCCGGGCTCACGGTCGTCTCCGCAGTGCCGCCGAGCCGGACTTGGGTAACTGCCCCGTTCCGGACTTCGATCGACTCTACGGGGGCGTGTGGCCGGATCTCCGCGCCGTGAGCGCTGGCGTCGATCGCGTTCGCCGCGATCAGCCGCGAGGGGTACACCACCCCGTCGGGGACCTGCATCGCGTGTTCGACCTCCGTCGGTAGCTCGGGCACGATTTCACGCGCCTCCGGCGGCGAGAGCGTCTCGACCGGGATTCCGACCGACCGACACGCCGTCCGTTTCTCCTCGAAGTACGAGGCGTCGTCGCCGGACAGGCTGACGAACAGCCCACCGGTGTCCGCGATACACGCGCCGGCGATCCGTTTGAGAACCCGTGCCTCGGCGAGACACTCGGCAGCTCCCTCGGGGTCCGATTCCGCATACCGGGCGCCGCTGTGTAGCAGGCCGTGTGAGCGGCCGGATGCACCGCTGCAGAGACCGTCGCGGTCGACGACCGTCGCCCGTACGCCACGGAGTGCGAGGTCGCGGGCGACGCCCACGCCGGTCGCACCGCCACCGATCACGAGGACTTCGGGATCACGCACAGGTTACGTCGAGGGGCCGACGAGGCTTGATTCTGTCCGTGACCGACCCCACGCCCCCGAGGGGCCGGAGCAGGATCCTCCAGTAGGGGTGGTTCGTGTTTGCGTTCGGAACCGCTGGCGGACCTCCAAGAGAGACCCGTGCCACGTCCGGACCGCCCGCCGCCGGAGCGACCGCGGCGGGCGACGAACGGGGGAACGTGGGCGTCGCTGGTTGCGGCCAGCCGTCGGGTATGGGTCCCCTGATGCCCGTGGTAGTGCGACGAACCACCGGTTACTCGAACAGCCCTTCCTCGCGGAACCCGGCCATCAGATCGTCGACGAGGTCCTCGACCGTCTCGTACGGGTAGTTCTGGTACTCGGCGTACTCCGATCCGAGTTCCATCACCCCGACGCTCACCTCGCCGGCCTCGAACGTCGTGCCCGGGCCGTCCGGGAGCGCCGGAACCAGTTCCATCGGCTCTTCGACGGGGAAGTCGGCGCGGCTGAAAACCTCTACCAGCTCCGCTCGAAGCTGCTCGGCAGTATCGGGCATAGTGTGTTTCGGAGCGAAGCGGACATAAAACCGATCCTCCTTCGACCCACGGGGGCCTCGCGTCCGTTACTCCCCGGTGAGTGCCTCGCTTCCCGGTGCGACGTCGATCGGCCGTCCCAGCCCCTCCTCGCGGGCTTTCTCGTAGAGCAGGTACGCGCCGGCGACGGTCTCGATCCCGGTGCCGCCGCTGTCGAAGACGGTGATCTCCTCGTCTGACTCCCGGCCGGGGGCGTTGCCGGCGACCAGATCCCCGAGATCGGCGTGGACGTGCTCCTCGTCGATTGCGCCCTCCTCGAGGGCGTAGAGGAACGACCCGGCGTCCTGGAACGCCCGGTCCCGGATGTCGGGCACGTAGGTGGCTTGCTCGATGGTGGTCGTGTCGAGCTCGCGCTTGTCGGCGTCGTACTGTCCCATCGCGGTGACGTGGGTTCCCGGCTCCAGCAGATCGCCGTCGAAGACCGGTTCGCTCGCGTTCGTCGCGGTCACGACGATGTCGGCGCCCTCGACGGCGGCCCCGGCGGAGGCGACGGCCGCGACGCTTCCGTCCAGCCGCCGGTCCATCTCGCCGGCGAAGGACTCGCGGTGGTCCTTCGTCGGCGAGTAGATCCAGACGGTTTCGAGGTCCCGGACGGTGGCGAGCGCGCGGAGCTGGCCGCGGGCTTGGGGGCCGCTGCCGACGATCGCAGCCGAGGTGGCGTCCTCGCGGGCGAGTTCGTCGGCGCCGACCGCGCCGGTCGCGCCGGTCTTGAACGGGTTCATACTCGCCCCGTCGAGCAGCGCGATCGGCTCGCCGGACTCCGCGTCGAAAAGCGGCGTGAGGAACCACGCGTCGGACGCACCGAACCCGGCGGTGTACATATAGCCGCCCATCGCGCCGGTCTCCGGCAGGACCGAGGCGTAGGCGGTGAGAAACCCCGCCGGGTCGTCGTTCGGCAGCGTCGTCCGCGGTTCGGCGGGCGCGCCCTCGCCGTACTGCCGGTAGCCCTTGCGGACCGCCTCAACGAACTCCGCGGGGGTCGCGAGCCCGTCGACGTCCGCGCTCGTCAGGAACAGCGTCTCGGTCATAGCCGACCGTTCGACGGCCACCGACAAGAACGTGCGGGGGTCGGAAGCGGTTGCGGTAGTCAGGGGCGTTCCCACACCGGAGCGTTGAACTGACCGCTCGACGCAGGCCGGAACGTGAAGCGGAACGACCGAGCGATCGTCGCCCTGGTGATGCTCGCCCACGCGATGGTGCACACCTACGAGCTCTCGATCCCCATCCTCGTTTCCATCTGGCTCGTCGAGTTCGAGGTGCTGCCGCTGGGCGTCACCCAACTCGAAGTGACCGCGGCGACGCTCGGCGTGGTCGTGACTGCCGGCTATGGCCTCTTCGGCGTCGGCGCCCTCCCCGGCGGGGTGTTGGTCGACCGGATCGGCTCCGCGCGGCTCATCGCGGCGTGTCTGTTCGGGATGGGCGGCTCGTTCCTCCTTCTGGGGTTCGCCCCCAACCTACTCGTCGTCGCGATCGCGTTACTGCTGTGGGGCGCGGCCGCGAGCGTCTACCATCCCGCCGGGCTGACCCTCCTCTCGAAGGGCGTCGAGGAGCGCGGCACGGGCTTTGCGTACCACGGCATCGCCGGCAACGTCGGCACGGGGCTCGGCCCGCTCGTGGCGGCGACCGCGCTCCTGTTCGTGGAGTGGACGGTCGTGGCGGTCGTGCTCGCCGTTCCGGCCCTGATAGCCGGCGTGTACGCGATCCGCGCGGAGTTCGACGAGACCGCCGCGGTCGGTGATCAGGTCCGTTCCGGGATCGCCGACGGCGACGGGGAGTCCGGGGGGGCCGCCGGCGGGATCGAGTCGCTCGCGGCGTTCGGCGCCGAGGCACGGCGGTTGTTCGCCGGCGCCTTTGCCCTGGTCTTCGTCGTCGTGATGGCCTCGGGGCTCTACTACCGCGGGATCCTCACCTTCCTCCCCAGCGTCCTCGAACCGTTCCCGGAGTTCGCGCCGATCCCGCTGACGGCGCTTCTCCCCCCTGCCGTCACCGACGCCCTCGGCGTCGCGCCGGACTCCGCGGGGTCGCTCAACCCCGAACGGTACTTCTACTCGGGGCTGCTGATCGTCGGCGTCCTCGGGCAGTACGTCGGGGGAATGCTGATCGACCGGGTCCGCGTCGAGTACGGGCTCGCGGCCGGGTACGCGCTTTTGGTCGTTCTCGCGCTCCTGTTCCTCCCGGCCGCGTCGGCGGGACTGGTGCCGCTGTTGGTCGTCGGCGCGGTTTTGGGGGCCGCCCTCTTCTTCGTGCAGCCGTTCTACCAGGCGACGGTCGCCGAGTACTCCCCGCCGGGAACCCGCGGGCTCTCGTATGGGTTCACCTACCTGGGCGTGTTCGGCGTCGGCGCGCTCGGCGGGACCGTCGCCGGCGTGATCCTGACGTATGCGACGCCGACGGTCCTCTTCGCCACGCTCGGGGGGTTCGCCGCGGTAGGATCGGGGCTCGGCGTCTACCTCCTCAAGCGTCGGCGGGGGGCCGGGGCAGTCGGCGACACCGACGCGACGTGAGCCTCACCCCTTGAGTTTGAAGAAGAGCCACCTGAAACCCGCGAGCGCGACGCCGCCGGCCAGGAACACCACGACGCCGAAGATCAACCGGAACCCGCCGGAGAAAAGCGGCGAGGCACGGAGCGCGAACCCGATCGCGGCCGCCGGCACCCACGCCCGGACGGCGAGCGGGATCGCGGCCTTCGCCGACTCGGCCGCGCCCGCGGAGTACGCACCGACCAGCGGGCTCACGACCGCCCACCCGAGCAGGAACGGAACCAGGGTCAACAGCCACGCCCCCGTGGCGGTCGTGAGGTAGTCGACGCCGTTGTGGTCGATCACGCCGTAGGTGAGCACCGCCGCCAGCGCGACCACGTCGACCACTGCCAGCGGCGCCGCCGCGGCGTCGATGCGTCGAGCGAGGAACGACTCCTCGGAGGATGCCATACCCGGACGTTCGGACGCATCGTTATGGCTCTCCCGGATTCGATCGCCGGCCCGGTTCGCCGCCGTCTCAGGACCGCGGCACCCGCCCGAGGACGACGTACTCGAACCCCTCGCGGACGATCCGGGGCTCGAATCCGGCGTCGTCGAGCCGGTCACACAGCGCCTCCGGCGCCCGAAACGTCGAGTCGAAGCCGACGAGCCGTTCGGCGGCTTCGAGCAGCCGGCCGCGGTAGCTCCGCGGGTCGAACTCCTGGACGACGACGACACCGCCGGGGCGTATCACGCGGCGTGCCTCCGTGAGCCCCGCGTCCGGATCCGGGAGGTGATGGAGCGCGTCGACGATCACCGCGGCGTCGACGGCGTCGTCGCAGAGGGGCAGCGCCTCGGCGTCGCCGCTGACCGCCGCGTGGCCCGCCTCCCGAGCCCGGCGGAGCATCCCGGCGGAGCGGTCGACGACGACCGGATCGAAGCCGGCCGCCGCGAGTCCGTCCGAGGCCCGCCCCGTCCCGCCGGCGAGATCGACGACGCGGCCGATCCGGCGGTCTGCAAAGGCCAGCCCCTCACGGAGCGGACCGATCCGGGCCGAGGGCATCACGAGGTCGTAGAGGCCGGCGATCCGGTCGAAGAACCGAACGTCGCCGGGGCCGAACCGGGATGACATACCTGGGGTGAGGACCGTCCGGCACAAGTGCGTGCCGACCGCGGGTGGCGGCGACGGGGCCGGTGCGGTCCGATCGCTGCCGGCCACCGCCGGAGTCTTGTCGCTCGGTCGTCTACGTCCGAATATGGAGTACGTCCTCCTCGGATGGCCGCCGGGCGGCCCGACGCTCCGGCTCGACCACCGGCGGTTCGCCTACGCCGGCAAGTTCGTGGTGTCGAACACGGGGAAGGCCGTGGTCCGCCCCGAGGGGGACGAGGCGGACGGGGTCGGAGCCGACGAGGGGCCGAGCACTGCCCCCGACGGGGCCGAGTACGATACCGACATCCTCGCGGCAGTCGCGTTCGACGCCGATCGCACCGACGACCGGACGTTGCGATTCCGGTACATCACGGTGCGATCGGATCTGCAAGGCGAGGGGGTAGGTCCGCGGCTCGCTACCTTCGTCGCCGCAAAAGCGGAGCAGCGGGGGTACGACCGGATCGCAATCGCGGTCAACAACCCGTTCGCCTACGAGGCGATGTACAAAGCCGGGTTCGCGTGGACCGGCCGGGAGAGCGGGCTGGCCGAACTCGTTCTGGAGCGTCCCGCAGGCCCGATCGACGACACCGGGTCGACGCCGGATCCGGGAACATACCACGGAGGGCTTGAGCGGTTCCGCGAACGCGATTTCGGCGAGCCCGAGGCGTCGTTCGTTGCCGGGAAGGTCGGGTCCGACCCGCCGGCGCGGGTCGCGGTCCCCGACGGCGTCGACCGGACGGATCCGGACGCTTAACTCCGATGGCGATCCAGATGGGGGTAATGGGAAACGCGGACCTCCGGAGCCTGGCCGTCATCGAGGACGTCGCCTTCGACACGCTGGCCGGAAGCGTCGTCGCGGTCGACGCCCACAACTGGCTGTACCGGTATCTCACCACGACCGTGAAGTTCACCGACGCGGCGGCGTACACCACCGGGGACGGCGAGGAGGTGGCGAACCTGATTGGCGTGGTCCAGGGGCTGCCGAAGTTCTTCGAACACGACATCGTCCCCGTGTTCGTCTTCGACGGCGGCGTCACGGAGTTGAAAGACGACGAGGTGGCCGAGCGCCGTGCCGCCCGGGAGCGCGCCGAGGAACAACGGGCCGAAGCCGAGGAGCGCGGCGACGCCGTCGCGGCCGCCCGACTCGACGCGCGGACCCAGCGGCTGACTGCTGTCATCCACGAGACCACGCGTGGGCTGCTCGAACGCCTCGACGTGCCGATCGTGGAGGCTCCCGCCGAGGGCGAGGCACAGGCGTCGGTGATGGCCGCCCGCGGCGACGTCGACTACGTCGGCAGCGAGGACTACGACACGCTGCTGTTCGGCGCGCCCGAGACGCTCCGGCAGCTCACCTCCTCGGGGGATCCGGAGCTGATGGGGGTGGAACCGACCCTCCAACGGCACGGGATCACCCGCGAGCAGCTGGTCGACGTCGCGATCCTCTGCGGAACCGACTTCAACGAGGGGCTCTCGGGCGTCGGGCCGAAGACCGCCGTCGACGCGATCAAGCAACACGGCGACCTCTGGTCGGCCCTCGACGACCGCGGGGCGTACATCGAACACGCGGATCGGGTCCGGGAGCTCTTCTTGGATCCGCCAGTGACCGACGAGTACGAGTTCGACGCGGACATCTCGCCGGACATCGACGCCGCGCGGGCGTACGTTACCGACGAGTGGGAGGTCGACGCCGACGAGGTCGAACGGGGGTTCGGTCGGATCGCGTCCGCGACCGTCCAGACCGGGCTCGACGAGTGGACCTGACCCGTGTGACTCAAACGCGCGTTGGAGCTATCCGAACCCGTTTACTGGTGGGTGTGCTATTCGGCATCGATGCGCCGCCGAGCCCTCCTTGCCCTCGTCGCCGGCGTCGTCGGCGGGTGTCTGTCGGCCGTCCAGGCCGACGGGCCGGACGGATCCGACGCCACGCCGGAGCTTCCGCCGACGGGCGACGGCGCCCCGGTGGACGTCGACGTCGGCGACCCCTTCGAGCGGCGGACCGTCGGCGACGCCGAGGCCGGCGCGAGCCACCGGATCGTGGTTTGGAACGACGACGCCGACCGGCGGCCGATCCGGGTTCGACTCCGGGCGGTCGGGGCTGCCGAGCCGGCGGTAGCCGCGACGCCGACGTTTCCGGCCTACGGGACGTTCCGCGTCGCAGTGTTCCGACCTGCCGACTACGTCCTCGAGATCGGCGGCCCCGACGACTCGGAGCGGCGACTCGGGATCCGCCGGGAGTTCGTCGACTGCGACGACTCCGCCACCCACGTCGCGGTCCGCCCCGACGGGAGCGTCCGGGCGCGGGTCGTGTCGACGGTGCTCCCGTGTGACGCCGACCCCCAGCCACGGGTTTCGGGGGCGACGGCGACCCGGCGGAGCAGGTGACGACGCGGAACCGTGGTTCGACCGGTCCAGTGTTCGAACGCGGCCGAACGCCGGGGTCGGCGCAGTAGCTTTTTTGTTTCGTCGTGCTCCATCGGGCGTATGTCTCCGTTTGGGATGGATCGATCACGGCTCGCGTGGTGGGGGCTGGGGCTGGTCCTCGGCGGCGCCTTGGTCTTCGTGATCCACTCCTTCGTGGGCACCTTCGTTTTCGGGCTGTTCCTCTACTACGCGACCCGACCGATCTACCGCCGGATCCGCACCCGGATCCGACCCCCGAGTCTCGCCGCCGCGGTCGCGCTGTTCGTCCTGGCGCTGCCCGCCCTCGCCCTGATCGCCTACACCGGGGCGGTCGCCGTCAGCGAACTGATCAGACTGACCAACGAGGGCCTGTTCGACCTCTCGCGGTACCCGTTCACCGCCGACCAGCTCGCGATGCTGACCGACTTCGAGGAGCTCTTGGAGGTCGACCCCACCGCGATCACGCTCGCCCAGCTCCGCAGTGCGATCTCGTCGCTGGGGTCGGCGGGGGAGGCCGTCGCGTTCGTCGGGATCGGACTCGTTCACCTGTTTGCGATGATCGCGCTCGCCTTTTATCTCCTCCGGGACGACCGGAAGTTCTCGCGGTGGTTCCGGGCGCGGATCGCCGACGACAGGGGGGTGATGGAGGCGTTCCTCGCCGGCGTCGATCGGGACTTCAACAACATCTTCTTCGGCAACATCCTCAACGCCGTCCTCACGGGTACCATCGCCGTGGTGGCGTACTCGGTTCTGAACCTCCTCGCGCCGCCCCGGGTGGCCATCCCCGCGGCGGGGCTGGTGGGCCTCTTTGCCGGCGTGGCCAGCCTCATCCCGGTCGTCGGGATGAAGCTGGTGTACGTCCCCGTCACGGCGTATCTGGGCGCCACCTCGTATCTCGTCGATCCGAACACGCTCTGGTTCACCGCGGCGTTCTTCGCGGTGTCGTTCGTCATTGTCGATACGATCCCCGATCTGGTGCTCAGGCCGTACGTCTCGGGACGTCACCTCCACGTCGGCGCCGTGATGATCGCGTACACGCTGGGGCCACTGCTGTTCGGCTGGTACGGCATCTTCCTGGGCCCGATCATCCTCGTCTTGGTGGTGAACTTCGCCCGACACGTCCTCCCGGTGTTGATCGCGCGGGAGCCGTTGGTCCCGTACGCGGTCGACCCGGGAGTCGTCGTCGGTGAGGATCCGGGGGACCCCGGCTCAGACACGCCCGAGGCAGTCGCCGGGGACCGTACGGGCGGATCGGATCAGGACGGCGGGTTCCGGTTCGGGGCGGAGTCGGGCAGGTCGGCGGACGGCGGCGAGCCGCGGGACGGAAGCCGGTGACTCCCCGGTTCAGTCGTCGATCCCGTCGAAGGAGACGTCCACGTAGGTACCCTCCCAGTCCTTCCGGGCGGCGATCTCGCGGCGCCCGCGCCGGGTGAGCGTGTAGAAGTTGGTGCGTCGGTCCCGTTGTCCCTTGTCGATGAGCCCCTTGTCGACCAGCGTATCGAGGTTGGGGTAGAGCCGCCCGTGGTGGATCTCCTTCTCGTAGTACTCCTCGAGTTCGTCCTTCACTGCGAGGCCGTGTGGCTCCTCGAGCCCGGCGATCACGTACAGCAGGTCGCGTTGAAATCCGGTCAGGTCGTACATTCGTGTAATCTACCCGGACTTCGTCGTTCTCCAAAATAAACATATCGGACTATTGTTGGTCCCACAGACCGCGGTTAGCTCCGCATCATTCGCGTTCGGACAGCATCTCGGGCGGAACGTATCGGTCGTATTACACTGTCGGATGAAGGTAATCAGCCGGTTCGGCGATGCCCCTCGGGGTGCGACGACGCAGGTCGGTCGCCCGGACACTCACGGCTGGTGGTCAGTACCTCCGGCGGACGGACATCACTCTCGGGGGTCGATGCTCCGAAACGGGTGGCAGGCCGCGCAGAAAACGCGCGGCGGTGCCGCCCTGAATTGGTCCCCGCTGACGCTTCGGCCCTCCAGAACGAAGCGTCACCAGATTGTTGCGCGTTGCCCAATATAAATATAACGAACCGACCGAACGGTCGCGACGCGCTTTTCTCGATCCGGCGGGAACCGACAGGTATGCGAATCCGTGGGCGCCGCCGGTGTCAGGACTGCGGGCGCGAGTGGTCGTACTTCGACACGGGACGCGTGGCCTGTCCGGACTGCGGGAGCCTCCGGAGCGTCGGGACGGGCGACAGGGAGCGCCACACCGACGCCCCGGTGGAACTCGACCTCTCGGCGCATCGTGCCGCTTTGGACGACGCCACGGACGTCGGCGACGTCGCCGACGAACTGAAGACGACGCTCCGGGAGTACGTCCGCCAGCGCGGGTTCGTCCGCGGCGGCGAGCTCCGGACGGTCGACGACACCCTCCTGGCCGCCGCCGAACTCCTCCACGGTGTCGACGTCTACGAGCGGATCCGCGGCACGCCCGACGACTCGGTCCGGCTGTACCTGCTCGACCTGCTGTCCGGGGCAGACGACGGCAGGCGACCCGATCCGTCCCGGGTTCCCGACCCGATGGCCGACGCTCGCGGCCTCGCGTACGCCGAGGTGCTCGACCGGTTCTGTACGGACCTGGGGGCGTGGCTCGACGACCACCCCGACCCCGCGGGCGAGCGGGTTCGCGAGCGACTCGACACGCACGTCAGGCGTGTCAGCGCCGTCTACGGCGACGTTCCGGTCACGGAGTCGGAGACGCTGATCCGGGCGGCGCGGGACCTCGGACGCTACCTCACGACCGACGACGGGGCGGCGCTTTCGACCGCCGAGGAGCGGCTCTCCGGGCTGGAGTAGAGCAACGGTTTTGCCGATCCGGCGTCCATTCCCGCGGGATGCCAGCCCGCTTCGACCAACACGCGGTCCGTCACCGGATGAAGCTCCTGCGGGACGACGGCGAGGTGACGCTTTATGCGAACCGCGACGGCGTCCCGTGTCCGGCGTGTGGTGACGCCTTCTCCCGGCTGCTTCTCACCGAGCGGCGCGCACACTCGTTCGACCTCGGCGGCACCGACCGGGTCTGCGTGACACACGAGGACGAGCGGCTGGTCGTCTGTACGCACGACTCCTGATACCGTCGGCTATCGTCCCGTGACGGAGTTCGACACCCCGGGGTGTCGAAACCCGTCACGTAGTTATAGCCAACAGTGAGAGAGCCATCCCGACGACCCGACGGGCGGACTCCGCGTGGTTTATTCCGGCGCCGGAAACAGGGGAGAGGTATGAGACTGGGGGAACGCGGGCCGGTGGCCGCCCTCCGGGGGCTTCTCGAACTCACGCGCCCGGGGAACGTCGTCGCCGCCGGGGTGTTGACGTTCACGGGGTCGTTCGTCGCCGGCGGGTTCGGGGCGGCACCCGTACCGGTCGCCGCGGCCGTGCTCGCGACCGCCTTCGCGACCGCGGCGGGCAACGCGGTCAACGACTACTTCGACCGGGAGGTCGACCGGGTCAACCGTCCGGACCGTCCGATCCCTCGCGGGGCCGTCTCCGCACGAACCGGACTCGGGTTCAGCGGCCTGTTGTTCCTCGGGGCGGTGGGCGCCGCCGTCACGCTCCCGCTCGCAGCCATCGCGATCGCTGTGGTCAACCTGCTGGCTCTGGTGGCGTACACGAAGCTGTTCAAGGGTCTCCCCGGCGTCGGCAACGTCGTCGTCGCGTACCTGACGGGATCGACGTTCCTCTTTGGGGGGGCCGCGGTCGGGCACGTTACGGACGAGGCGGTGGTCGTCTTGTTCGCGCTCGCGGCGCTCGCGACGCTCTCCCGGGAGATCGTCAAGGACGTCGAGGACGTCGCCGGCGACCGCGCGGAAGGGCTGCGGACCCTCCCGATCGTGGCCGGCGAGTCGACGGCGCTCCGGATCGGCGCCGTCGTGTTGGGGGTCGCGGTCGCGGCCAGCGCCGTGCCCTACCTCACGGGGGTCTTCGGACTGGCGTACGTCGCCATCGTCCTGCCGGCCGACGCCGTGATGCTCGACGCGATCCGTCGGTCCTTCGCCGACCCGGGGTTCGCACAGCGGCGGCTCAAACGCGGGATGTTCCTTGCGGCGGTCGCGTTCATCGCCGGCCGGGCAGTCGGTGCGGTCGGTGTCGTCTCCTGATACTGTCGGCTACAGTCCCGTGACGGAGTTCGACACCCCGGGGTGTCGAAAATCTTCACGTAGTTATAGCCAACAGTATGAGCCCCGCGGATCACCCCGTCGCCGCCGACAGGATCAAAAAGAATATTATCTGCACCCGATATTGTCTACTTGTCTGATGGTTCCCGGAGAGTCGCTCACCCGACCGACCGACCCCGCCCGTCCAACTGGCGGCTCGCAGCCGAGGCGACCAGATGTATGACCTCGGCCCGGACCTCGACGAAGAGGTCCCACCGGGAACGAACGTTCTGGTGAGCGGCCCGCCCCTCTCGGGAAAACGCTCGCTGTGTCTCGACATCCTCGCGTCGGGGACCGAGAAGGGCCAGGGATCGATCGTCGTCACCACCAAGGACGGCGCCGACCGGGTACTCCAGGATTACGAGAAACGCACGCCCTACCAGGACCGTCCGGTGGCGGTCGTCGACTGCGTCACCCGCCAGCAGGGTGTGGCCGACGTTCGTGACGACGACCGGATCAAGTACACGTCCTCGCCGGTCGACATGACCGGGATCGGAATCAAGCTCTCGGAGTTCCTCCAGGCGTTCTACCAGAACCAGGGGATCGAACGCAACCGGGTGATGCTCCACTCGCTGTCGACGCTGCTCATGTACGCCGACCTCCAGACGGTGTTCCGGTTCCTCCACGTCTTCACCGGCCGGATCCAGAGCGTCGACGGGCTCGGCGTGTTCGCGATCGACGACAGCGCTCACGACGACCAGACGATGAACACCCTGAAACAGCTGTTCGACGGCATCGTGACGACCCAGGAGGACGGCCCGCCGTCGGTGCGTCTCGCGGGCGACTGAGGGGGGACTCTCGCGGAGTACCACCCGGCGTCCGGGGGCGAACCGTGGCGGTCGCGACGACAGTTCCCGGCGTGTGCTTTATACCGTCCCCTCGATTACCCGGGAGTATGCCCGAGTGCGAGATGTGCGGCAGTGAGCAATCGTCCCTGACGACGGTCAAAGTCGAAGGGGCCGAACTCCAACTCTGCGACGACTGCAAGGAGTTCGGCACCGAGGTCCGCACTGAGTCGAGTTCCTCGACGTCGACGAAGTACTCGACGTCGAGTTCCGGTGGCTCGGGGTCGTCGGGCTCGGGTGGCTCCACTGGCGCCGGCGGCGGGAGCTCCGGCGGCGGGTCCACCCGCCGACGCCGCGATATGTTCGACGACATGGACGAGATCGCGGCGGACTACGACCAGCGCATCCGGGAAGCGAGGGAGGGCCGCGGCCTGAGCCAGGAGGACCTCGCGAAGTCGCTCAACGAGAAGGCGAGTCTGATCCGGAAGCTCGAACGCGGCGATATGCTCCCCTCGGACGACGTCCGATCGAAGGTCGAGTCGGAACTCGGGATCTCCCTGGTCGAAGGCGAGGACGCCGACGACACCGAGTGGTCCGGCGACTCCTCGACGACGACGACGCTCGGCGACGTGGTCAAGCGAAAGGACTGACTGCGGACGGATCTCCGGGGACATCCCGCGCCGATATGAGCAATCTATTTTATCCCGTAGCATCCATACCGGAGCGTGTTCATCCTCGTCAATCTCAAGGCCTACCCCTGCGACCCCATCGAGGTCGCGACCGCGGCCCGGGACGTTGCGGCCGACTCCGGCGTCCGGATCGCCGTCTCGCCGCAGGCCGCAGACATTCCTCGCGTGGCCGACACCGGCGTCGAGACGTGGGCCCAGCACGTCGACCCGAACGGGTTCGGCAGTCACACCGGCAGTACCCTCGCCGAATCCGTCGCCGACGCCGGTGCGGTGGGAACCCTGATCAACCACTCCGAGCGCCGGTTGCGGCTCGCGGACATCGATGGGGCGGTCCGCGCCGCCGACCGCGCCGGGTTGGAGACCTGCGTCTGCGCCAACAACCCCGCCCAGATCGGCGCCGCCGCGGCGCTCGGGCCCGACAGCGTCGCGGTCGAGCCGCCGGAACTGATCGGCGGCGACGTGTCGGTCGCGACCGCGGACCCGGGGATCGTCGAGGACGCGGTCGCCGCCGCAGCCGACGTCGACGGGTCGGTGGACGTGTACTGCGGCGCGGGGATCTCCTCGGGCGCGGACGTCGAAACCGCGGGGGAACTCGGTGCGTCGGGGATCCTGCTGGCCTCCGGGGTCGCGAAGGCCGACGACCCTCGTGCGGCGCTGGCGGCGCTGGTCGAACCGCTGTGACCGCGAGTCCGATCCACGACGGAGTGTCACGATGACGCTACGGCGATTCCTCGACGACGCCGACACCCCCGATCGGTCGCTGGTCGTCATCAACCGTCGGGCGCCGGAGCCGGTCCAGCAGATGCTGGAGAAGATGTTCGACGGCCAGCCGGTGTCGATCGAGGAGGTCGACATCCCGACGGAGGACGACGACCAGGTGCTCGTGGTCGAAGACGAGACCGTCATCGCGCGGTCGCCGTTGCGGGAGCTTCAGGACGCGATCCTCACGGTAAACTCGGATCTCTTCATCACCGGCACCCGGTCCCTCGAGGAGATCGAACTCCCCGACGCGCTGAAGGAACTCGACGAACTCCCCTTCTTCCTCCGCGGCTACCCGGAGTCCCACTCCGAGAAGCTGCTCCTCATCCTGGTGTCCCGGTACATCGAACGGACCGCGTGGGACCACCAGTGTGGCACCTTGCGGACGTCGTTCCAGTCGCTCGACAGGATCGAAGACGAGATCGGCACCAACCAGGTGTACCGCCGGCTGGACGACTCCCCGGTCGACGTCCACGTCTACGGAACCCCGGGGTGGGAGCCCCCGCCGGAATCGACGATCACGATCCACGCGGGGTACGAACAGGACTTCGTGGAGTCGTGGTTCGTGGTCTACGTCCCTCCGGAGGGCGAGGACGGCCACGTGGCGCTGCTCGCCTTGGAGGACGGCCCCAACGAGTGGAGCGGCTTCTGGACCTACCAGCCCGACCGGGTGCTGGAACTGAACGATTACATCACCCGGCGGCTGTGATCACTCCGGGCTGGAGTCGGCGCCCGCCGGCGCGGAGTTCCGCGGCGTCGCTTCCGCATCGTCCGTCTGCATCCCCCGATCGCTCCCCTCGTCGCCGTCGCTGTCGTCGGTGAACGCGGACTCGACGGCGGCGACGACGGCGCGCAGTTCCCCGTCGTCGAGGCGGTCGGCGAACTCCTCGCGGACCAGCCCCGGAAGGGCGTACGCGTACCGGCCGCGGCCCACGTGTTCGACGAACCCCGCCCGCCTGAGAAGCCGGTTTCGGCTGTACGCCAGGTGCGTGTCGCCGACCTCGCCCGCGGCGACGTGTGCGTCGACGGGATCGCAGGCGTCGACCTCGCGGTAGAACGCCATCATCCGCCGGGCGGCGGCGGGCAGCGACGCCACAACGCCGCGGAGCCGTTCGATCACGTCCTCGCGGCCGGTGAGCCCGCCGGTCCCCTCGTGGGCGCGCTCGGGAGCGACGTCCGGTGTCGACGGGCCAACTCCGTTCTCACTCCCGTGGCCGGGGTACGCTTCGGCGGCCGCGGCGGTCACGGCCGCCTCCGCGTCGTCGGCGGTCCCGTCCCCGGCTTCAGGCGCAACGTCTGCGGCCTCCTGCGCCACGTTCTCGGGCTCAGAATCGGTCGGCTCGTCGAGGTCACCTGATGTGGGGTCGACGCCGGCGGCCGCGACGTCGTCGGCTCCCGCAGCGTCGGCGTACTCGTCGAGCGTCGGCGTCCCGTTTTCGGCCCCGTCGGCGTCGTCGGTTCCGGGACCCCGGTACGGCGCCTCGGCCGTCTGAAACATCGCCCGGGCGAACTGGTCGGCCATCCGCGAGAGGTCCCGCGCCTCCTCGAGTTCGCGTTCGAGTTCCCTGATCCTGGCTTCCTTCTCGTCGAGTTCCCGTCTGAGATCCGCGATCTCGCTTTCCCGCCGGGCCTGCTCCTCGGAGATGGCTTCGAGTTCCGAGACCAGGTCGCCGTCGACCGACTTCAACTCCGGCCGCTCGAAGTCCTCCAGCCCGGGCGTCGCGCCCGCGTCGAACGTCCGCTTCTTGTGGAACTGGACCCGGCGCAACGACCCCGACCAGTCGGTGACTAAGAACGCCTCGCCGTCGCCGAGCCCCTCGACGCCGTCGGCGTACTCCGAGCCCAGGATGCGGCCGACCACCTTGGTGTCGTTGTCCCAGGTCAGCCGGTGCCACACCAGCCAGTCACACTGGGTGATGAAGTCCTTCTTGACGTCGGCGGGGCGCTGTGAGATCCCGACGATCCCGAGGCCGTGTTTCCGCCCGCGCTTGCCGATCTTGATGAGCATCCGTCCGGCCTCGGTCATCCCGCCGCCTTCGGGGAGGTACTCGTGACACTCCTCGACCAGCATCAGGAAGGGCTTTTTGAGCTTCTTTTCCTTCGCAAAGAGGCTCTTTGCGACCTCCGTGAGGAGTCGCTGGGCCTCGTCGTCGTCGAGGTACCCCGAGACGTCCAGAATGATCGGGACGTTCTCCTCTAAGGCGAGTCCCGCAATCTTGTCGGCGTGTTCGGGGCTGACGACGATGTCACATTCCTCGTCGGCGCCGGCGTGCAACAGCTCGAACTGCTCTTTCAGCCCGTAGTACTCCCCGTCGGTGTCGACGATGAGTACGGGGAAGCTCTTCTCTAAGAGGTTCTCGATGATCACCGACGCGGTGTTCGATTTCCCCGACCCCGACTTGCCGGTGATGAACCCCCGCCCGGTGAGGATGTCGACCACGGGGAGGTCGACCGACGCCCCGGGGTCGTGGTCCCCGTCGCCGCCCGGCCCGTCGCTCACGTTCGCGACGGTGATCGTCTCGGTGTCCTCGGCCATACTCGTGACAGGCGTCGCCCGGGTCATAAACCATCGCCCCGGAAGCGACGACCCGACGCCGGTCCGCCACCGACCGTGGCGCGTCGGTGACTCGTGAGTCCGTGCGAAGGGTTATCTATCGGTGGAGGATACCAGTACACGGAATGGTCGGGAGCGACTTGGATCGAAGCCTCGGGTTGTATCCGACGATGATGATCAGTATGGGTGCGATGATCGGGAGCGGCATCTTCGTACTGCCGGCCCTGGGGTACAAGAAGGCGGGACCGGCGGTGATCCTCGCGTACGTGCTCGCCGCCCTGGTGGTGTTACCCGCCGCGCTGTCGAAAGCCGAGATGGCGACCGCGATGCCGGAGTCCGGCGGGACCTACCTCTACATCGACCGGGCGCTGGGCCCCCTGTTCGGGACGATCGCCGGGATCGGCGCGTGGTTCTCGCTGGTGTTCAAAAGCTCCTTCGCCTTAGTCGGCCTCGGCGCGTATCTCCTCCTGTTCGCGCCGCTCTCACAGGGGGCGGTGGTCTACGTCGCCCTGGTGCTCGGGGCTTTGGTCGTCGTCCTGAACGTCTCCGGCACCGAACTGAGCGGCCAGATCCAGGCGGTCATCGTCACGCTTGTCGTGATCAGCCTGGCCGCCTATACGCTCAACGCCGGGTTCACGCTCGATACGGCCCGTTTCTCACCGTTCTCTACTGAGGGGAACATCGGCGTCGTCACCGCCGCGGCGTTCGTCTTCGTCTCCTATGCGGGGGTGACGAAGGTCGCAAGCGTCGCCGAGGAAGTGAAGGATCCGGGCCGGAACCTCCCGCGGGCGATCCTCGGCTCGATGGTCGTGATGACGGTGCTGTACGTCGCCGTCGTGGGAGCGATCGTGGGGCTAAGCGACCCGGACGTCCTGAAAGGCGGCGGCCCCGGCGGGTCCGCGTCGCTGACGCCGATGGCCGACGGCGCGGGCGTGCTGCTCGGCGGGTTCGGCGTCCTGTTCATCTCGATCGTCGCCGTGATCGCGCTGACGAGTATGGCGAACGCCGGGATCCTCTCCTCGTCGCGGTTCCCGCTTGCGATGAGCCGCGACGACCTGTTTCCGGCGCCGTTCGGCCGGATCGACGCGCGGTTCAAAACCCCGCGGAACGCGGTGCTTCTCACCGGCGCCCTGCTGCTCACGCTCATCGCGTTCGTGCCGGTGATCGAACTGGCGAAACTCGCCAGCGCGTTTCAGATTCTCGTCTTCTCGGTCATCAACGCCGCACTCGTTGCCTTCCGGGAGGCCGACGTGCCGTCCTACACCCCGGAGTTCGAGGCGCCCGGCTACCCGTACGTCCAGGCGTTCGGGTTCCTCGCCGGGTTGGGGCTGCTCACGCAGATGGGGACGCTTCCGATCCTCGGGGCGGCCGGGATCATCGTCGGGAGTGCGCTGATCTACGCGTTCTACGGCCGGGCCCGGACCGACCGGACCGGTGCGATCGGCACCATCATCCACGCCCGCCGCGGCGAGACCGACGAGGGACTCGCGCCGACGGACCGGGAGTGAGCTACGCCGGCGCCGATCAGCCCCGCGCGTGTCTGTGAGGCCCCCGATCTCGATCGACTTCGCGCCCTCCGCGACGTGGAACAGCGTGAGCTCCCGGGCTGACGCCTGAGGCAGGACCTCGATGAACTCCGGGAGCGGAACGAACTCCGCCGGATCCGGTCGATCACCTCGGTTGGGGCAGAATCCGGCTCCGCGGCCCCGTCGATCCCGCCCCGAACTGGTCGCGCGACGTCGTTCGGCGTCTATTCCGGGACCCCGACGTGGCCCAACGCGACGATGTCGGGCGGGGCCGGGTCCCTGATCAACACGTCCGAGATCGGCTCGGGGTCGGGGAACGCGAAGGGGACGAGGGTGGTGTCGGCCACAGTGTGGCCGCAGCGATCCGATCCAAAACGGTCGTCGTCGCGGGTCGACGGCGTGTCGACCCGGTCCCGTCATCGCCCCGACTCGAACTCGTCTAACGACACCTGGCCGTCCGCGTCCGACTCACCGACCGACCTGCCGTCGGGGACGCCGCCGTTAGCGTCGGATCCCACAACCCCGCCGTCGGACCCCTCGTCGTCCCACCCGTCGAGGCGGGCCTGTTCCCCGGCGGCAAACGAGAGGTTCGACACGCGGACGCCGACCTTCCGGGCTGGGTCGCCCTCGAACTCGGAGAGCAACTCCAAGGCGACCTCTTCGACCAGACCGGGCGCGTCGACCGGCCCCGACAGCGACCGCTCGCGGGTGTTGACGTCGAACGGCGGGACGACGATCTTGATGCCGATGGTGCGGTAGGTCGCCTCGCGGTTCCGGGCGCGGGCGGCGACGTCCGCAGCCAGCGCCGACACGGTCTCGCGTTTTTCGGCGTCGTCGGCCGGTTCCCCGAACGCGGACTCCCGCGAGAGGCTCTTCGGGCGGCCCGTCGGCGTCACCTCCCGGTCGTCGACGCCGCGGGCCCGGTCGCGGAGTTCCGGCCCTCGCGAGCCGAACGCCTCCCGGAGCGCCGCCGGGTCCGCCGCAGCCAGGTCGCCGGCGGTTTCGATCCCCATCTCGGCGAACTGATCGGCCGTCACGGGGCCGACGCCGTGAACCTCGTCGACGGGGAGCGGTTCCAGGAAGGACGCGACCTCACCCGGCTCTACGACGACCAGGCCGTCGGGCTTGTCGTGATCGGAGGCCACCTTCGCGGCCGACATGTTCGGGGCGACGCCGACGCTTGCGGGCACGCCCACCTCGTCGACGATCCGCCCTTTGACGTGTCGGGCGTACCCCTCCGCGAGGGTCCGGTCGCCGCCGTCGACGTGGCGCCAGGCGGTCCGGTCGGTCACGTCGAGGTACGCCTCGTCGATGCTCACCTTCCGGACCACGTCGGCACAGTCCTCGAGGATCCCGGCGATGTCGGCGGCGACCGACTGGTAGTAGTCCAGATCGACCGGGCGGTAGTGGCCCCGGGCGTCGGTACCGTTTGCCGCCCCCTCGGCGGGGTCGGCGTCGCCGACCCGCGGCAGCGCCTCCAACGCTTGGGAGATCGGCTGGGCGCTCTCGACGCCGTACGCCCGGGCCTCGTAGCTCGCGGTGGCGACCGCGCCGAAGGTCTCCCCCGGTTCGTAGCCCATGCCGACGACCACCGGTTCGCCGCGGAGCGCCGGCTCCCGGAGTCGCTCGCAGGACGCGTAGAAACAGTCCATATCGACGTGGAGGACGATCCGGGAGGGGTCGGGGTCGTCGACCCCGGGGAGGGTTTCGCCGCTCATCGTCGGGTGAGCGACCGGCGGTCGGAACGCGGGCTCGGCGGTATCATCGGACGGTTCGACCGTGGCGCGACGGTACGCGGGCGGGGCACTATACGCTTCGGAAACCGGGGCGGAAGTGGAACGTCGACCGACGATCGCCGACGGCGTGGCTACTTCAGTCGCTCCTGGAGGAAGGAGGGATGCGCCGCGGTGATCCCCTCGATCGAGAGGAGGGTCTCGGAGATCACGTCGCCGAGTGCGTCGCCGTCAGCCGCGCGGACCTCGGCCATCAGCATGTGATCGCCGGAGGAGGTGTACAGCGACTCGATCTCGTCGAGTTGCTTGAGTTCCCGGGTTGCCTCCACGTACCGCTCGGAGGCGACGTCGAGGCCGACCAAGGCGATCGACGTCTCCGAGAGCTTCTTCGGGTCGACGTCGGCGGAGTACCCCACGATGATCCCCTCCTCCTCCATCTTCCGGATGTACTTCCGGACCGTCGGCTTCGACACGTCGGCCCGGTCAGCGATCTCGGCGTACGACGCCTGGGCGTCCTCCTCCAAGATATCGAGGATCCGCCCCTCCGTCGATGTGGCTTCCATACTGATATCTTTCGTGTGGCGGAAAAAATACCTTCCGAACCTGAAAACCACGCTTCCGACCTCCGAAGCCGACGGGTCACCCCCGGCGTCGGTGGCGTCCGGAGCTGTGGGTGGATGACGTGCGTGGACTTCTCGCCGGAGGGTCGAGGCGGGCTACTGTCGAGGACTCTCGGCGGGTTGCGGACAGTCCATCGAGTACCCGCCACCGCCGCCGCCCTCGTCGTCCTCCTCGCTGCCGCCGTCGTCGTCGGGACTCCCACAGCCGGCGAGCGCGGCCGCCGCGGCTACGGACGCAACGATGAATCGTCGTCTGTGCATACGTCCCTGTGTCGGCGGTGACTGGTAAAAACTGGGGCCGACGGCCTACTTGTGCCGGTCCAGGAACGTGTCGTAGACGCGTTCCCACTCGTAATCGTCGTCGAAGTACCGCTCCGCGAGGGGCTCGTCGGGCATCTCGCCGATGGCCTGCTTCTCCTGGGTGTAGGAGGGGCGTTCCTCGTCGACGTAGTACCGACCCGTCAGGACCGTCCCCTCGTGGAGGACCGTCTCGGTCTCGTACATCATCTCGGAGGCCTCCGAACGATCGGTCCTGTCGAACTCGTAGTCGTCGGAATCGTTGATGTCGATGTAGGGGACGTACTGCTTTGCGTCCTTGTTCCAGGTGGGACACTGCGTGAGGAAGTCGATGTGGGAAAAGCCGTCGTGCTCGATCGCTTCCACGATGATGTCCTTCGCCTGGTTGGGGTTGACCGCGGCGGTCCGGGCGATGTAGGACGCCCCCGCGGTCAACGATTGGGACAGCGGCCGGATGGGGTCCTTCGCCGACCCGTGCGGCTGGGTCTTCGATTTGTGGCCCTTCGGCGACGTCGGCGAGGTCTGGCCCTTCGTCAGCCCGAAGATCTCGTTGTTGAACACGATGTAGGTCATGTCGTGGTTCTCCCGGGCCGAGTGGGCGAAGTGGTTGCCGCCGATCCCGTAGCCGTCGCCGTCGCCGCCGGCGGCGACGACCGTGAGGCCGGGATTCGCGAGCTTCGCGGCCCGCGCGATCGGCAGCGAGCGGCCGTGGATCGTGTGGAAGCCGTAGCTCTCGAAGTAGCTGTTCAGCTTGCCCGAGCAGCCGATGCCGGTACAGACCAGCATCTCCTCGGGCGACAGGCCCAGTTCGGCCGCGGCGCCCTTCAGGGCCTTCAGAACCCCGAAGTCGCCGCAGCCCGGACACCACGTCGGCTGCGGTTCCAGACCGGGCGTGTACTCGTTGCGGTCGCGTTCGACGTCTTCGCCGATTGCACTGAATGTGCTCATTGTTAATCACCTGCTGCGGGGACGAACTTGGTCTCGTGGCCGGGCAGCGTCCCGTCCTCGACGATGCTCGTGCGGAACCCCTCGACGATCTCGCCGGGCTCGAAGGGGTTGCCGTTGTACTTCAGGAGGCTCGAGAGCTTCTCGCCGAACCGGCCGAGTTCCTTCTGGGTCAGGCCGCGGAACTGCGCGGAGGCGTTCATCTCCACGACCAACACCTCCTCGACGCTCTCGATGAACCCCGCCACCTCGTCGACCGGGTACGGCGCGAGTTCGGAGACGCCGAGCAGCTTCACCGACTCGCCGGCCTCGTTCAGCGTGTCGACGGCCTCGGCGGCGGTCCCCTGCTGGGAGCCGAAGGTCATAATCCCGTAGTCGGCGTCGGCGGGCCCGTAATGGAAGTTGCGCTCGCCGTCGTCGCCGTCGAGTTCCTTCCGGATGGTGTCCATCTTGGACATCCGGCGGTTGACCTGGTTCACGCGGTTCTCGGGGTCTTCGGAGATGTGGCCGGCGGGCATGTGCTCGTTGCCGGTGGCGAGGTACCGACCGCCCTCCTGTCCGGGGATCGACCGGGGGCTGACGTCGCCTTCGACGTCGTACTGGAACCGGTTGAACTTCCCCGATGCGTCGTGGGGGGCGTCCGCCAGCTCCGCCTCGGTGAGGACCGACCCGAGATCGGGGTTCGGTTCCTCGTCGAACACGCTCGCGGGCACGTTCTGGAGCTCCCCGCCGTTCTTCTGGTCGTAGAGGATGATCGAGGGGAGCTGGTACTCGTAGGCGATCCGGAACGCCCGCCGGGTCTGTCGGTACGCTTCCTCGGCGTCGGCGGGCGCGAACACGACCCGGTGGGAGTCGCCCTGGGAGGTGTAGAGGACGTGCTCTAAGTCGCCCTGTTCGGTCTTGGTGGGCATCCCGGTGGAGGGACCGGCCCGCATCGCCTCGATGAGGACGACCGGCGTCTCGGTCATCTCCGCGAGCCCCAGCGGCTCCGACATCAGCGCGAACCCGCCGCCCGAGGAGCCCGACATCGCCTTCACGCCGGCGTGGGAGGCGCCGATCGCCAGCGCCGCCGCGGCGATCTCGTCTTCGACCTGCTCGGAGATCCCGCCGACCTCCGGGAGGTTCTGGGACATGATCGTGAACACCTCCGTCCACGGCGTCATCGGATAGCCCGCGATGAATCGACAGCCCTCGTCGAGGGCGCCGTACGCGATGGCGTCGGATCCCGAGATGAGCACCTGCTCCTCGTCGTGTGAGCCGGTGGGAACCGACACGTCGGGTGCGTCGGCGTCGTACTCCTCGGTGACGACGTCGTAGGCATCGTCGAACACGGACATGTTCGGCTCGAACACCTTCTCGGGCATCGTGTCGTCCATCAGGCTCTTGATGGCCTGCGGTTCGATCCCCGCGATGGCGCAGGTGACCGCGACGCCGGCGGTGTTTCGCATCACTTCCCGGCCGTGCTCGCGGGCGATCGACCGGAGGTCGATGTCGTAGACGTGCCACCCGTGTTCCTCGACGCGCTCGTCGAAGTCGGGGATGTCGTCAGTGTCGAGCAGCCCCGAGTCGTAGACGATGACCCCGCCGTCCCTGAGGTCGTCGAGGTTCTCCGCGAGGGGCTTGACCTCCTCGTTGCCGTAGTAGGCGCCCTCCTTGGGGTTCCGCGCGAAGGAATCGCCCAGCGCGAGCAGGAAGTTGTACCCGTCGCCACGGGATCGGATCGGGTCCGCCGAGACCCGTACCTCGGTGTAGGTGTGACCGCCGCGGATGCGCGACGGATAGTGCCGGTGCGTGAATACGTGCAACCCCGACCGCATCAGGGCCTTCGCGAAGTTCTGGCTGGTCGAGGCGATCCCGTCGCCGGATCCGCCCGCGATCCGCCAGATGAGTTCGTCGGTAGTCATAGTTTGAGCTCACGGCCCGAGGGGGCCACTACCGAATACTTTCGCTACGAGTCGATTAAAGCCTTTGCTATAAGTTACCAAGGAAAGATGATGAAAGTCCTAATATGTGTATGTTTTTAACCTTAAACCGGATTTAATACCCAAATTCCGGCTAAAAATATGCTATTTCTAAGCAAACGTTTATTTATCCACCATACGTCGACCGATTGATCAAATCAGCCGATCGATCTCCCGGTACCGAACGGGATGGAGCCTACTCGTTGTCGGGGCTGGAGGGGTGGTACTCGGTGGCGTACTCGCCGGGACGGCCGTCGAGCCGGTCGGGGTTGATCCGGCCGCCGAGGAGCATGAAGTCGACGATGGTGAGGTTCAACATCGCCTCGACGACGGGAACCGCCCGCGGGGGCAACACGGGATCGTGGCGGCCGACGACCTGGATCTCCTTTTCCTCGCCGGTCTCCCAGTCGACCGTCTTCTGGGTCTTCGGGATCGACGTGGGGGCGTGCCAGGTGGCCTCGCCGTAGATCGGCTGGCCGGTGGTGATGCCGCCCTGGAGGCCGCCGTGTGTGTTGCCCTCGGGGACGGGGTCGCCGTCCTCACTGAACTCCCAGTCCTCGTTTCTGTCCGACCCGGTCCACTCGCGGGCCTCCCGGCCCAGCCCGAACTCGAAGCTCGTGGTCGCCGGGATCGAAAACATCGCCTTGCCCAGCCGGGCGGGGAACGAGTCGAACCGGGGGGCGCCGAGCCCCCGCGGGACCCCGCGGGCCTCGAAGTAGATCGACCCGCCGATGGAGTCGCCCGCCTTCTGGTACTCGTCGATCCGGTCGCGCATCCTCTCGGCGGTCTCGGGGTGGGCACACCGGACCTCGTTTTTCTCGGTGTGTTCGAGCATCTCCTCGAAGGTCACCGGCGGCGCCTCGATGTCGCCGATCTGGTTCACGTGCGCCTTCACCTGGATGCCCTCGCGTTCGAGGATCTTCTTCGCGATTGCGCCGGCGGCGACCCAGTTGACCGTCTCCCTGGCCGAGGAGCGACCGCCGCCGCCCCAGTTGCGGGTCCCGAACTTCGCGGAGTAGGTGAAGTCGCCGTGGCTGGGGCGCGGCGCGGTCACGAACGGCTCGTACTTCCCCGAGCGGGCGTCCTTGTTCTCAATCACCATCCCGATCGGGGTGCCGGTGGTGTAGCCGTCCTGGGTTCCGGAGTTGATCGAAACCGCGTCGGGTTCCCCGCGGGAGGTGGTGATCATCGACTGGCCCGGCTTCCGACGGTCGAGTTCGGCCTGCACGTCGGATTCGTCGAGTTCGAGTCCGGCGGGACACCCCGAGACGGTCACGCCCATCGCGTCGCCGTGGCTCTCGCCGTAGGTCGTGACCTGGAACAGCCGCCCGAATCGGTTCCCGTTCATTACGCCGTCGTCGGGGTTCCGGGGTTAAATACGTTGCAGGACGCACCGCTCGTTCCCGGTCGCAACCGGGCGAGCGCCGCCCGTACGCCGGACCGAAGCCGCGTCCCAGCGCACCCTCCCCTACAGTAGCGTTTGCAACCGGTTGCACGTCCGATCGCACGCCGTCGTGCGATCGAGTGAACGAAGACTTGCAAACGCTACTATACCGTTAGCGTTTAACACGCTGTGAGTGGTAGCTGCGGACGGAGATGCGACGCCCCACGTCCCGGGTCGGCAGGGCGCTCCTCGTCGTCGCCATCGTCACGATCCTGATCGTTTCGGCCGCCCCGACTGCGGCCGACGGGGCCAGCGGGGCGACGGGCCGGGGCGGTGACGGAGCCGCGGCGGTGTGGACCGATCGGTCGGTCGCGGACGGGGGAGACGTTCGGGACACGAGCGACTCGGCCGTGGCGCGACCGGAGCAGCCGACGATCAACGCGACCCACGCGTTCGAGCGGGCCCCCGACCCCGGCGTCGTTGCGGTTCGCGTCACCTACGACGTTCCGCGGTCCGTCACCGGACTCGTGGTCGATCCGGCGGCTCGCAACGCGGACCGACTCACCGTCACGGACACGACCGGGTTCGTCGAGACCTCCGAGGGCGACCGGTGGCGGTGGGAGCGGGACGACTCCGCGGTCGAAGCGCCGTCGCTCCGGCTGCGGTACGCGGTCAACGAGTCGAGCACCGTCTTCGGCGGGTTCGACTACGTCGACACCGGGGAGTGGGCGCTGTTCGGTCCGCCGCGTCCGGTGCTCGGCAGGTACCGGTCGAGTGAGGGGGAGGTGGCGTTCGACCGGGCGGTCGCAGTCGCCGACGGGGAGTCCGGCTACGCGACCCCGGGAATGGTCTACCTCGGGCAGCACGAGCGGACGAACGGAACCCGCCACGGCCAGGAGTTCGTCGTCGTCACGCCTGCGGCGGCGGCGCCGACGAACGCGTCGGCGGTGCTCGACACCCTGGGTGCCGCGAACCGCCTGTACGACGTCCCGAGACGTGACGAACGAGTGGTCGCGTTCGTCGGCCCGAGTCCGCTGCGCGAGGGCGGACTCCGAGCGAGCGTGGGCGGAGTCAACGGGAGCGGCGTCGACAGCATCTGGGTCTCTGCAGAGTCTCCCGCCGACGGCACCACGTACGTCCACGAGTACGTCCACACCCGTCAGGAGTTTTCAACCACGGACCGGATGAACTGGCTCGTCGAAGCACAGGCGTCGTACTACGGGCAGCTACTGCCGCTGTACCGCGGCACGAAAAGCTACCGGGAGTTCCACTCGGAGGTCTCGACCGCCGAAAACGCCACCCGGCGGCTCGCGCCGGAGACCCGCACCGCGGACACCCTCCCGGTGGACTACTCCAAGGGAGCCCGCGTGCTGGCCGCACTCGACGCGAAGATCCGGACCGCCACCGACCGGAACAGGTCGCTCGCCGACGTCGTCCGGCGGCTGAACCGCCACGACGGTCGCGTGTCGTACGCCGACTTCAAGAATGCCGTCGCGGCGGTGTCGGGGCGTCGGCTCGGTGGCTGGCTCGACCGCCACCTCACGACCACCGACGCCCCGACCGTGCCGCTCGATCAGTCGCTGTACGCGCCCGTGCAGTCGGGCGTCGACAGCGACGGCGACGGCCTGCACACGGCGGCCGAACTCGACAACGGGACGGAGCCGTTCGCGGCCGACACCGACGGCGACGGGTTCGACGACGGCGAGGAACTCCGCCGCGGAACCGACCCGCTGTCGTACGACGACTCCCCCAGACGGACCGAATCGGAGGAGCCCGCTCCGGAAGCCGGCGACTCCGAGGGAACTGCGTCCGGCGACGCCGACGGTGCCGCGTCGGGCGACGACGGGATCGGACCCGGTGTCGCGTTCGCCGTCCTCGGGTCGCTCGTCGCCACCGGGGTCTTCGGCGTCGGTGCCGTCGGGGCCGGTGCGGCCAAGTTGCTCAGCCGACGGGTCGGAGTCGAGATCGGCGTTCTCACCCGGCGGTCGGTGGTGCGCCTGGTGCTGTTGTCGGCTGCGTCGCTCGCGGTGTTCACCGCGATCGTCGCGTTCGTCGAGTTCGTCGGGTGACCGGCCACGAGGTCGGTGGTCCGATCGACGACGGCTCGACGACCGGCCGGATCCGGACCGTCGGATTCGCGCGGTCGACCGGTCGTCATCGGCTTCGGTGGACCTCGACGCCGAGTGATTCCAGCGCCTCGAAGAAGCCCGGAAACGACACGTCGACGTGTTCTCCGCCCCGGATGGTCGTCTCGCCGTCGGCCGCGAGCCCGGCGACTGCCAGCGACATCACGATCCGGTGGTCGCCGCGGCCGTCGACCCGTGCGCCCGAGAGGTCGCTCTCGCCGCCGTGGACCGCCAACCGGTCTCGGTCCTCCGTGACCGACGCCCCCAGTTTGGTGAGTTCCGCCGCTATGGCTTCCACGCGGTCGGTCTCCTTGTACCGGACGTGCTCGCAGTTCTCGATCACCGTGTCGCCGTCGGCGACCGCGCCGAGTGCGGCGATCGTCGGGAGCAGGTCCGGGGTGTCGCCCACGTCGACGACGGTCCCCGACAGCGACGCCCGCGGGACGGTGATCTCGCCCGCTTCCTGGTTCCACTCGATCGGCGCGCCCATCGAATCCAGGATCTCCACGATGGCGCTGTCGCCCTGGGCGCTCGGGCGCGCGCCCTCGACGACGACGGCGTCGCCGTCGGCGGCCGCGACCGCCCCCGCCGCGAGCAGGTACGACATCGACGAGAAGTCGCCAGGAACGGCGTACTCGCCGCCCTCGGGCCGGTAGGACTGCCCGCCGGGGACAGCAAAGCCCGCGTCCGTCCGCTCGGCGTCGACCCCGAAATCGTCGAGGACCTCGATGGTGATGTCGACGTACGGCGCGGACTTCAGTTCGGTTTCCAGCTCGATCTCGATCCCCCCGTGGGTGACCGCGCCGGCCATCAGGAGGGCTGTGACGTACTGCGAGGAGACGTCGCCCGGAATCGAGACGGTCCCGCCCTCTACGGGTCCGCCGACCACGAGCGGCGCCTGCCCGTTACCGCGCGTCGACTCCGCGCGGCCGCCCAACTGCCCGATCGCATCGAGCAGCGGGCCCTGCGGGCGCGACCGGAGCGACTCGTCGCCGGTGAACACGCAGAGCCCGTCGACGAGGGCGCCGCAGGCGGTCACGATCCTGGTTGTCGTCCCGGAGTTCGCACAGTCGATCACGTCGTCGGGGACGGCCGGGCGCCCGTCGAAGCCCGAAACGTCGAGCCGGTCGTCGCCGCGGTCGACGGTGCCGCCGAACGCCTCGACCGCTCGCATCGTGGCCCGCGTGTCGGCGCTGAGAAGCGGCTCCGACACGACGGCGTCGTCGCCGTAGCCGGCCGCCAGGATCGCACGGTGGGTGTAGCTCTTCGAGGGCGGGGCGCGAACGCGGCCGGCGACGCGTGACTCCGGGATCGTGACGTCCATACCCGTTGGTGACGCGGGGTGGGGTATCATCCTTACTGTCGCGGCCCGGCGGGTCGGCCGCACGCCGCCGGAGTTATTCCGGACACGTCCGGATTCGGCGTATGACGAGTCCGCTCGCCGAGTACCTCGACGACTTCACGCGCCGCGACTGGCAGACGATCGCCCCCGACGACGTCGACGACCCCGTCCGGGTCGCGGTGGTCGGCCTCGGCTGGTTCGCCCGCGAGTGGGCGCTCCCCGGGATCGCGCGGTCGGCGTTCACCGAGGCCACGGTCGTCACCGACATCGACAACGAAGCGGTCGCGGCGGTCGCCGCCGACCGCGACCTCCGCGGCGTCACGCCCGAAGAACTCCGGGACGGCGCCGCGGCGGACGGGTACGACGCGGTCTACGTCGCGACGCCGAACGCGACCCACCTCGAGTACGTCGCGGCCGCCGCCGAACAGGGCAAAGCCGTGCTGTGTGAGAAACCGCTGGAATCGACGCCCGAGCGCGCCCGGGACCTCGTGGCCGCCTGCGAGGACGCCGGCGTCCCGCTGATGGTCGGCTACCGGATGCAGACCGACCCCGCGGCCCGGCGGCTCCGCGACCTCCTCGACGCCGGGGTCGCCGGCGACGTGGTTCACGTCCACGCGACGATGTCCCAGACGATGCTCGGCGAACTCGGGAGCGACCACGACCAATGGCGGCTCGACCCCGAGTTGTCGGGCGGATGTGCGCTGATGGACATCGGCATCTACCCGCTGAACACGATCCGGTTCGCGCTCGGTGCCGACCCGGTCCGGGTGTCGGGTCGCACCCGCACCGAGCACGACGCCTTCGCCGGCGTCGACGAGCACGCGACCTACCGGCTGGAGTTCCCCGGCGGGATCGACGCGACGTGTACGGTCAGCCAGAACGCCCAGCACGCCAGTCGCCTGGAGGTGACCGGAACCGACGCCCGGCTGATCCTCGATCCGGCCTTCTACGAGCGCGAGGACCGCGGCTTCGCGGTCGTCCGCGACGGGGTTCGCGTCGACATCGACTTCGAGCAAGTCCACCAGATCGAGGAGGAGTTCGCCTACTTCGGCCACCAACTGCTGGCCGACGAGCCGTTCTACCCCGACGGCGAGCACGCGCTCACCGATATGTGGGCGCTGGATGCGATCTACGAGTCGGCGTCGACCGGGGAGCCTGTCGAGCTCGACGGGGAGTGACGGTCGTACCCGCTGAGGGGCTTACTGCGTGATTCCGTAGACATCGCTCGTCCAGTCCCGTGCCGGGAAGTCGTACACCGGCTCGTCGCGGTCGCGGTCGTCGAGCCGCTGGCGGTCCTCCTCGTCCAGCGAGAAGTCGAGATCGGCGTTATTCCGGACGTGTTCGGGCGACGACGACCGCGGAAGCGGGACGATATCCCGGTCGATGGCCCACCGGAGGATGATCTGCGCGGAGCTCCTGTCATACTTTTCGGCGAGCTCCCGGACGACGGCGTCGTCGAGGACGTCTGTCCGGGCCAGCGGCGCCGCCGCCTCAACGACGGTGTCGGACTTCTGGCAGTACTCGACCAGGTCGGGGCGCTGGAACCACGGGTGGAACTCGATCTGGTTGACCGCGATCGGGACCTCGGAGATGTAGTGGGCACAGCTCAGCTGGTAGGCGCTGAAGTTGGAGACTCCGACGTTCCGGACCAGCCCCCGGTCGTGGAGCGCCGCCATCGCCTGCAGCGTCTCCCGGAGCGAGATCGCGGGGTTGGGCCAGTGGATCAAGAATAGATCGAGGTGGTCAGTTCCGAGCCGGTCCAATGATGCCTCACACGACCGGATCACCGACTCGTAATCGAGATGCTTGGGAAGTACCTTCGAGGTGAGGAAGACGCCGTCGCGGTCGTACTCCGCGAGCACGTCGCCGATGACGTCCTCGTTGCGGTACCCCTCGGCGGTGTCGATGTGGGTGTAGCCCGCGTCGAGCGCCGTGCGGACGCTCTCGGCGGTCTGTTCGTCGTCGAGGCCGTACGTGCCGAGCCCCAGGGCGGGAAGCTCGTCGCCGCTCGGGAGCGTGTGTGTCGGGATGCTCACACCGGAGGCGTTCGTCGGATCGCCGATTGAAACTACCGCTTCCGGAACGAATCTGGGCGGACGCGGGAGGCTGCCGTCGCGGAGGTTTATATCCGAAGCCGGGACCACCGCCCCCGTGACGTGAGGTCGACCCCGCGTCGGGCCGCGGTTGTCCGGCACGTCGGCGCGGGCTGCGGTGTGTGCCGGCTGTTCGCTCTCTGTGCCTTCCCGGGCCGCTCTGGTGGTTACTGACGTCTCGCCAGCAACATCACAAGTGCGGCGACCGCGACGACCGACACCGACGCGCCGAACCCGGGCGTTCCGGTGGCGGTCGTCGCCGGCGAGTCGGGGGTTTGCGTCGCCGTCGTCGTCTCCGGCGGTGGGGTCGTCGTAATCGAATCCGCATCCGCCTGGGCCTGGAGCTGACGGTACTCGTCGTAGGCCTCGGGATGGACCGCCTGCATAATGGTCTCCGCGGCGATCACGGCCCGCGGGGCGGGCTGCTGGAGGTAGTTCGTGTCTACGACCACGACGTTACCCTCTTGGACGGCGGTCGTGCTGTTGTAGGCCGGCGTCTCGGGCACCGGGCTGTTCTCGGGGACGACGATCCACTCCGGATCCAGCGTTACCACGACCTCGTCGTTGATCGGTTTGAACCCCGAGATGTTTGCAGCGGCGGCGCCGTTCCGTAGCCCGCCGGTCCCCATCACGTCGCCGATGAACGTGTTCGCGCCGGAGGTGTAGCCGAAGAAGACGTTCAACCCGACGGGCCGCTCCTCGTCGTCGAGCGCCTGCTCCATCAGCGCGACCGACTGCCGCATCTCGGCTGCGCGTTCCGCGCCCGCCTCGCAGTTGCCGGTCAGTCGCCCGATCAGCTCGGTCTTGTTCGCGACGAACTCGAGCGACGTTCCCGGGCCGAACACGTACACCGGGATTCCCTGTGCGCGGAGCTGTTCGACACGGTCCTCGGCAGCGCCGTAGGAGCTGCTCGGGACGAGAACCAGGTCGGGGTCGGCACCGATGACTTCCTCGACGCTCGGGCCGCTGGGGCCGGAGACGTTCTCCGTCGCGTCGGTGCCCTCCAGGTACGACGCGTACTGCGAGACGCCGACGACTTCGTCCTCGGCGCCGATCTCCCACATCGTCTGTGCGGCGCTGGGATTCAGCGTGACGATCCGCTCGGGGTCGGCGTCGATCGTCACCTCGGTTCCGGTGGCGTCGGTGGCGACGTAGGGGAACGAGCACGCGTCGGCTTGCACGGCCGACTGCCGGTCCGGAGCGGTCGCCCCGAACGCCTCGTCATCACCGGGCGCGACGTGGTCCGCGGCGGGTGAGACGGCCGCGACGCCCCCGATAGCCGGGGCGAACGCGGCAACGACGAGCAGGAGCGAGAGGAGCAAGGCGTAGCGTTGCATACGTCACCTGGGAGGTAATGCAACAAGTACTTGGCTAATCCAACTGGACTTGCGCACGTACCGTGACCCTCCGAACCCGCACCCTCGCGTGGTCGACGGGGCTGACGGGCGTCCTCGTGGTCGTCCTGACCATCAGCGCCGGCGTCGGAGCCGAGTCCATTCCGCCGGCGACAGTCGCAAAGGTGCTCCTCTCGGCGGACCCGCTCCCGCTTTCGTTCGATGCGCCCCGGACCAGCCGGATTATCGTCCTCGACATCCGACTCCCGCGGATCGCGCTGGCGGCGTTCGTCGGCGTCGCCCTGGCTTCCGCCGGGACCGTTATGCAGGGATTCTTCCGCAATCCGATGGCTGATCCCTCGATCATCGGCGTCTCCTCGGGTGCTGCGGTCGGTGCGGTGGCGACAATCGTACTCCCGTTCGCGTTCCCGTTCGGCCTGGAGCTGCAGGGCGCCGCCTTCGTCACAGCGGTGCTCACGGCGTTCGGGGTCTACCTCGTCGCGACGCAGGGGGGTCACACGCCGACGGCGACGCTGCTCCTTGCGGGGGTCGCCGTCCAGACCTTCCTCGGCGCGGTCATCTCGCTCCTTTTGCTCCACAGCGGACAGAGCATCCGTCGGGTGGTCTACTGGCTGATGGGCCACCTCGGCGGGACGACTTGGGCGGAGGTCCGGGTGATCGCGGTCGCGCTCCCGCCGCTTTTCCTCGTGCTCCTGTTCTACGCCCGCGACCTCAACGTCCTCCTGCTCGGCGAGGAGGAGGCCCACGGCCTTGGCATCGAGGTCGAACGCACGAAGCGGATCCTGCTTGCGGTCTCGAGCGTCGTCACCGCGGCGGCGGTCGCGGTGACCGGCGTGATCGGGTTCGTCGGCCTCATCGTCCCTCACGGGATGCGCCTGCTGGTCGGCCCCGACCACCGCATCCTGCTCCCGACGAGCGCGCTCGCCGGAGCCTCGTTCCTCGTTGCGACCGACACGCTGGCGCGGTCCGGTCCCGCGGAGATCCCGGTTGGGATCGTGACCGCGGCGCTCGGCGCTCCCTTCTTTCTGTACCTCCTCCGTTCACGGGAGGTGACGGAGCTGTGACCGCCGACCGCTCGCCTCCCGGGGATCCGCTCCTCGCTGTCGACGGACTCCGAGTTCGACTCGGCGGGGCGACCGTTCTCGACAACGTCGATGCGACGGCGGACCGCGGCCGGTTCGTCGGCCTCGTCGGTCCGAACGGCGCGGGGAAGACGACCCTCCTCCGGACGATCGCGGGCGCGATCACCCCCGACGAGGGCCGGGTCACCGTCGACGGCGAGCGGATCCACGACCTGTCCTCGAAGGCCGCGAGCCGCCTCGTCGCAACCGTCCCCCAGGACACGACCGTCGCCTTCGAGTTCGATGTCCGGACGGTGATCGAGATGGGGCGAAACCCGCACCGCTCGCGGTTCGGCGGCTGGACCGAGTCCGACGCCGCGGCCGTCGACCGGGCGCTCGACCGCACCGACACGCGGCAGTTCGCCGACCGGCCGGTCACCTCCCTCTCGGGCGGCGAGCGCCAGCGGGTGCTCCTCGCTCGGGCGCTCGCACAGGACGCCCCGGTTTTACTCCTCGATGAACCGACCGGCAGCCTCGACATCAACCACCAGGTCAGGACCCTCGATCTCGTCTCCGACCTCGTTTCGGGGGGACGAACCGCGCTGGCCGCGGTTCACGACCTCGATCTCGCGGCCCGGTACTGCGACGACCTGCTCTTGCTGTCCGGGGGCCGCGTCGTCGCCGCCGGTCCACCCGCATCGGTGCTCACGGAGTCGGTGCTCCGGGACGTCTTCGGTGCCGACGCGGTCGTCTCCGAGAACCCAGTCACGGGTACGGTGTCCGTCACGGCGCTCGGCGACGGCGAAACGGCCGGCAGAAACCCCGGAGTGGCGTCCCGGCCGCGGTCCGGTTCCGACGGCTCCGGCGGCTGACGCCGGCCAGCCGACACCCCCGGAGGGAATATTGTGTTCGCGAACGGCCGACAGATTTTTTACGCGAGACCAACAATACTTTGTCGAGAGCGAGGCGATGGTTCGGTTCTCATCGTTCTCCCGCAACACAAAATGAGTGATGCCCTTCACGCGCGCACGCGAGACGACGATCGAAAATGGCGTGACCACGACGAGGAGTCCGGCGCCACGACGCAGACCGACGCGGCCGAGCGGTCTGAACAGGCCGACGAGGAGCTCCAGTGTCCGGAGTGCGGTTCGACGGACCTGGTGACCGACAGCGAACGTGGCGAGACGGTGTGTTCGGACTGCGGGCTGGTCGTCGACGAGGACTCGATCGACCGCGGGCCGGAGTGGCGCGCCTTCGACAGCGCCGAACGCGACGAGAAGTCCCGCGTGGGCGCGCCGACGACGAACCTGATGCACGACAAGGGGCTGTCCACCAACATCGGGTGGCAGAACAAGGACGCCTACGGCAACTCCCTGTCGTCGAACCAGCGACAGAAGATGCAGCGGCTCCGGACCTGGAACGAACGGTTCCGGACCCGCGACTCGAAGGAGCGGAACCTCAAGCAGGCGCTCGGCGAGATCGACCGGATGGCGTCGGCGCTCGGACTGCCGGAGAACGTCCGGGAGACCGCCTCGGTCATCTACCGCCGCGCCCTCGACGAGGATCTGCTCCCCGGCCGCTCCATCGAGGGGATCGCGACGGCCGCGCTCCACGCTGCCGCCCGGATGGCGCAGGTTCCGCGGAGCATCGACGAGGTCGCCCGCGTCTCCCGGGTCGACGAAGACGAGTTCGAGCGGGCCTACCGCTACGTGGTCCGCGAACTCTCCCTTGAGATCCAGCCGGCGGACCCCGAGGAGTACGTCCCCCGCTTTGCCTCCGACCTGGAGGTCCCGAAGGAGACCGAGCGGACCGCCCGCGAACTGCTGGAGAACGCCAAACGGGAGAACGTCCACTCCGGGAAGTCCCCGGTCGGCCTCGCGGCGGCCGCGCTCTACGCCTCCGCGCAGTTGACCAACGAGGACCTCACCCAGGCGGACGTGAGTGCGGCGACCGACATCTCCGAGGTCACGATCCGGAACCGGTACCAGGAACTGCTGGAGGCGTGGGATCTCGACTCCCCGCACGGCGGCCGCAGCCGGCGCGCCAAAAGCTGAGGACGCCGGGCTACTCGACGACGACGACGCCTTTCATCCCCATCGTCTTGTGGGGCGTACAGTAGTACTCGACCGTTCCGGGCTCCTCGAAGGTCCGTGAGAAGGTGTGACCATCCTCGGCGACCAGCTTCGACTCGAAGGAGCCGTCTTCGGCGACGACGTTGTGAGTGCTGCCGAGCCCGTTCCACTTCCAGACGACTTTCGTCCCCATAGAGACGCGGATCGCTGCGGGGCCGAACCCGAAGTTCCCGCCGTTGGCTTCGGCCCCGACGGTGACCGTTACCTCCGAGGCGCCGGTCTCATCGACGATGCCGTCGTAGTTGTCGACGTCCGAGAGGTACTCCTCGACCGCGTCGGTCGACCCCCCGGAGGTGGCGGTGCCGGTCGGTTCGTCGGTCGACCCGCTCTCGCCCGACGCGGTGCCGCCACCGCCGGAACAGCCGGCGAATCCGACCGCGGCCGCGGCTGTGCCACCGAGGACCGTCCGCCGCGTGACGCGCTGTTCTGACATCACCTGCCTTACTGTTCCGGTACAAAAGAGAACCACAGTCGTTCCCAGTTCCCGAAAATCGACGGAACGCGTTCGGGGGGAGACCCATACGGATGACCCGATGACCGACTCGAACGTGAAACGCGTCGACGACCCCCGCGGCGACGGGACCCCCGAGTGGGAAGTGTTCCTCCGCGAGGAGCCCGCCGAGCCGCTGCGTCACGTCGGGAGCGTCTCCGCGCCGACCGCGTCGGTGGCGCACGAGCAGGCGTCGTCGCTGTTCGGATGGGCCGCGGACACGTTGTGGCTCTGTCCGGCCGCTGAGGTCGCGCGGTTCACCGAGCGGGACCTCGGGGACGCAGGGGAACCTGAGGACAGCGAGGCCGAACCGGCGAGGAGTTCGGGGGGAGGTGAACGGCCGTGATCTCGATCAGCAAACTCCTCTGTGAACTCGACGCGGAGGGCGACGGGCTTCGGTACGACGACGGCCGCGACTCTTCCCGGGAACAGATCACCGAGGAGCGGACGACAAAGCCCGTGGTGGTGTGGAACCTCACCCGCCGGTGTAACCTCTACTGTGACCACTGCTACGCCGGCGCCGACCTCGATGCGGCACCGGGTGAACTCACGACCGCCGAGGGCAAACGACTGCTCGAGGAACTCGCCGACTACGGCGTTCCGGTGGTGTTGTTCTCCGGTGGGGAGCCGCTGGTCCGCGAGGATCTGGAGACGCTCGTCGCCCACGCCGCCGACGTCGGGATCCGGCCCGTCCTCTCGACCAACGGTACCCTCGTGACGCCCGAACGGGCGGCCGCGCTCCGGGACGCCGGCCTGAAATACGCGGGCGTCTCCGTCGACGGGCTGCCCGAGCGCAACGACGCGTTCCGGGGCGAGGAGGGCGCGTTCGACGCCGCGGTCCGCGGGATCGAGAACTTCCTCGACGCCGGGCTGAAGACCGGGCTCCGGTACACGATCACCGAGCGGAACGCCGCCGATATGGAAGGCGTCGTCGACCTCCTCTCGGAGGTCGGCGTCGACCGGTTCTGCTTTTATCACCTGGACTACGGCGGCCGCGGCGGCGACATCGCCGACGCGGACCTCACGCCGGCGGCGCGCCGTGAGGCCGTCGAACGGCTGTGTGAACTGACCCGATCCTACCACGACGCCGGCGAGGAGATCGAGACGTTGCTCGTTGGCAACTACTGTGACGCCGCGTTCCTCGTGGAGTACGCCCGCGACCGGTTCGGCGAGGAGCGGGCGGCCGCGGTCCGCCGGTATCTCGAAGTCAACGGCGGCGATCCGACGGGCGAGCGGGTCGCAGACGTCGACTACCAAGGGAACGTCCACCCCACGCAGTTCTGGCAGGGGTACAGCCTCGGCAACGTTCGCGATCGGCCGTTCGGCGCGATCTGGGACGACGAGTCGAACCCGCTTCTGCGTGCGCTCCGGACCCGCGAGGAGCACCTGACCGGCCGGTGTGCGACCTGCCGGCACCAGGACATCTGTCGGGGCGGCTCCCGGCTCCGCGGGCTGGCCGCCGAAGGCGACGTGTTCGCTCCGGATCCGCAGTGTTACCTGACGAGAGAGGAGCGGCTCGGGCCGGGGGCGGAGACGGGCGGGTCCGCCGCCGACTGACCTATCGACCGAGGTTGTGGGCGGCAGCCGGCGGATATACCTCGGGACTACGTATAACAGGCCATCGGCCGCGACGATGGGGGAGAGGCCTGAACCACCGGGGGCGGCGTTTCGTGGCCGGTCCGTCCGCGCGTACCGATGTGTATCGGTACTGTTTGTGGTCACATCGATGTGTAACGGGGCTACCGTTTTCTCAATAGTGAGAGTAGCGCGTGTCAGAGGAAAACGCATAATGGATTTCATCGAGGCCCTCCGCGCGACGTACAGCATCGAGATTCTCGGAGCGACCGACACCCCGACGTCGGTGGGTGAACTCAGCGACTCGCTCGACATCCCGCCTGCGACCTGTTACCGGCGGGTCAACCAGCTCTCGTCGGCCGGCCTGCTGGAGGAGTGCGACCCGGAGCACGGCGACTCCCACAGGTCGACGCTGTACCGCCGAACGAGCGACGCCGTCGGGATCCAGTTCGGCCGGAACCCGTCGGTTCTCACCTGCGATTACGTCGCCCACCTGTCGGCCGTCAGCGTACCGGCGGCCGGTCTCTCGGCCGACGGTGGGTCCGAGGGAGGGACCGTCCTGGCGCTGGTGAACGACACTGGATCGCACGATGACGGGCGAGGGGTCGCCGGTGCGGCGGGCGGAGAGAAAAAAGATTAATATGACAGTAATATCAGTTTAGTTATGTCAGCGACACACCCGTCCTCGGGTCGCTTTCTCTCCCTGTCGGCGGCCCTCGACCGTGCTGAGACGGTCGACAGCGCCGTGGACCACGCGACCGAGTTGGCGAACACGGCGTTCGAGCAGCCGGTCGTCTCCGTCTGTGCGTACGAGCCGGCGACCGGAGCGTTCGATACTATGTACGCGTTCGACCCGTTGTCGGCCCCGACAGACGCTGACCCGGAAGCGATCCCGGAGCAGATACGCGCCGAAGTCCGCACCCGGAGCGACGATCAGCCGGCTGGGGTCGACGCCGACGCGACAATCGATACCGATCCCCGGGGACCGCTCCGGGCGGAGGCGTTCGTTCCCGCCGGGTCCCGGTGGGTACTGCGCCTCGGCGTTGCCGAGGCCGATGGGTTCGACGAGGCGGGTGTGGCGGTCGTCGAGGGGATCGCGGCGAACCTCGGGGCAGCCCTCGACCGGATCGACGACCGACGGGAACAGCGGGCCGGCGTCGAACCACAGGAACTCCTGAACGAGGGGCCGTTGCTGTTCGTCCGGACCCGCCGGGTCGACGACGAGGCGGTCATCGACGCGTGTAGCGACCGGTTCCTGCGCCGGCTGGGGTACGACCGGGGCGAACTGGCGGGCGAACCGCTTGCGTCCGTGTACACCGCCGACTCCGCGGCTGACCTGCGGGACGGGGGGTACGACGACGCGCTCGCCGGGTCGTTCGAGGTCACCGAGCGGACACTCGTGGATGCGGACGGGGAGCCGGTTCACACGCTTCTGCGTGCGGTCCCCCGCCGGGACGGGGTCGCCGGGACGAACGCCCTGTTCGTGGACGTAACGGAGCGCGAACGGCAACGACGCGAACTCCGGGAGCGAAGCCACGAGCTGGAGTCGTTCCGGCGGGCTGTCGAAGAGGCGGCCGACGGCGTGGCGATCCTGGAGGACGGCGAGTACACCTACGTCGACCGGACACACGTCGATATGTACGGCTTCGACAGCACGGACGATCTCCTCGGGGAGACCTGGCGAAGGCTGTACGACGACGAGGAGGTCGCACGCCTGGAACGGGAGGCGTTCCCGGCGCTCGAAGCCGACGGCCACTGGCGCGGGTCGGTGACGGGGAGCCGACCCGACGGGTCGACGTTCCCGGCCGAGCTCTCGTTGACGATCGTCGGTGACGGGCGTCTCGTCTGTACGGTGCGTGACGAAACCGAGCGCAAAGCCCGGGAGCGCGAACTCGAACTGAAAGAGCGGGCGATGGACGAGGCCAACGTCGGGATCCAGATCACGGATCCGGACCGCGAGGACAACCCGCTGGTCTACGTCAACGAGGGGTTCGAGCGGATGACCGGCTACGCCCGCGAGGAGGTGCTCGGTAACAACCCACGGTTCCTGCAGGGCGAGGCGGCCGACCCAGAGACGGTGGCTCGACTCCGCGGGGCGATCGAAGCCGAGGACCCCGTCTCGCTCGACGTCCGGAACGAGCGAAAGGACGGGTCGCCGTACTGGTCCCGCCTCTCCGTCACGCCGGTCACTGATGCGAGTGGGGCCGTCCGGAGCTACATCGGCATCCAGCAGGACATCACGGAACGGAAGCGGCGCCAGAAACGGACCGAGTCCAGAAACGACCTGCTGACGCGTATCTACGAGGTCACGACCGACCCGGGGCTCACCTTCGACGAGAAGATCACCGCGCTCCTCCGGGCCGGCAGGGACCACCTCGATCTGCCGTATGGCTTCCTGACGCGGATCGATCGGGGCGAACACGGAGGGTCCGACGCCCAGACCATCGTCGAGGCTGTCGGGTCGCACGAACGCCTCCAGCCGGGCGAATCGGACCCGCTCGAGCGGTCGTACTGTCGAAAGGCGGTGGAGAACGACGGTCCGCTGACGCTCACACACGCCGTCGAGGAAGGATGGGCGGACGACCCGGCCCACGAGACGTTCGGACTCGAGGCGTACATCGGGAGTGAGGTGGTTGCCGGCGACGACCTGTACGGGACGCTGTGTTTCGCCTCGATGGAGCCCCGCGATCGCTCCTTCGACGAGTTCGAGCGGTCGTTCATCCGGCTGGTCGGGCGGTGGGTCGGCTACGAGATCGACCGCCGGGAGACCCAGGCAGAACTGCGGGAGCAGCGCGAGCGACTCGAACTGGCGCTGTCGGGGACGAACACCGGCCTCGCGGAGTGGGACCTGAAGACGGACGCGGTGACGTGGAACGAGACGCTTATCGAAATTCTCGGACGGGAGGTCGAGTCCGCCGAGGAGTTTATCTCGGCGGTACACCCCGACGACCGCGACCGGGTCGAGCGGGAGCTGGAGGCGATGCTCGAAACCGGCACCCCCTGTACCGGGGAGTTCCGGATGCTCGACGGCGACGGCGACACGCTGTGGATCGGATCGCGGGCGACGCCGGTCTACGACGGCGGCGAGGAGCCGGTCCGTGTGCTCGCGACCGGGACCGACATCTCCGACAGAAAGCGGGCGGAGCGCGAGCGGCGCCGCAGCGAGCGGCAGTACCGGCGCCTCGCACGGAACATCCCGAACGGGGCGGTCGTCAGCTTCGATGGGGATCTCAACTACCGGGTGGCGGCGGGGGAGCTCCTCCCGGAGTTCGGTGTCGACCCGTCCGACGTCTCCGGTGCGGCGGTCGGGTCGCTGCTCCCCGACGCCGGAGTTACGGACGACCTGCTCCCGCGCTTCCGGGCGGCGCTCGACGGTGAACGCACGGACCGTCGGGTCGAGCTCGGGGACCGCACGCTCCGGATTCACATCGTCCCGACCGACGACGGCGACGGGGAGGGGCGGTCGGCCGAGACCCGCGGGCTGCTCTTGGCCCAGGACGTGACCGCGGAGGCGCGTCGCGAGCGGGCGCTGTACGAGGAGCGCGAGCAGTTCCGCCTGCTGACCGAGAGCGTCGACGAGTACGCCTTCTTCATCGTCGACGAGGAGGGCGTGATACGGACGTGGAACGACGGGACCGCGGACACCTTCGGGTACGACGCGGAGGCGGCGGTCGGAACGTCCATCGCCGAACTCCACCCGGAAGCCGACCGCGAGTCGGGGCTTCCCGGCCGGCTGCTCCAGCAGGCGCGGATCGCCGGTGAGAGCGCCCACGAGGGGTGGCGCGTCCGAGCGGACGGGTCGGAGTTCTACGCCGACGTCCGACACGCCCCGCTCGAGGCCGACGACGGGGAGTTCCGCGGGTACGCGGTGGTCGTCCGCGACATGACCGACCGTCGGCGACAGCGGCGCCGGACCGAGCGGTTCGTCGAGGAGTCCGACGACGTGATCACCGTCGTCGATCCTGACGGGACGGTGACGTACGCCAGCGGGTCGGCGACCCGCGTTCTCGGGTACGACCCCGACGACCTCGTCGGCGAGAACCTCTTCGACTACCTCCACCCGGATAGCCGGGACCGGGCGATGGAGGCGTTCTTCGCCGGCGTAGACGACCCCGGCGGGAGTTTTCAGGCCGAGTGTCGCTTCAGGTCGGGGGACGGCGGGTGGCGCAACGTCGAGGGACAGTGCCGAAACATGCTGGACGACGACGCCATCGGCGGGATGTTGTTGTACCTCCGGGACGTGACAGAGCGCACGGAACGCGCCCGGCGGTTCGAGAGCATCTTCAACCAGACGTTCCAGTTCACCGGCCTGCTGGATCCCGACGGCACCGTCCTCGAAGTCAACGACGCCGCCTTGGAGTTCGGCGGGATCGACCGCGACGCCATCGTCGGGACCCGGCTGGGAGACGCCCAGTGGTGGGCGCACTCCGAGGCCGTTCGCGACAACGTCGTGGACGCCATCGACCGGGCCGCGGACGGCGAGTTCGTCCGCTACGAGACGGAGGTTCGCGGCGCCGACGGGCTCGCGACGATCGACTTCTCGCTGAAACCCGTGACCGACGAGGACGACGACGTGTCCCTGCTCGTCGCCGAGGGCCGTGACATCACGAGCAGGGAGCAGTACCGACGCCACCTCGAAGTGATGCAGCGGGTGGTGCGCCACAATATGCGGAACGACCTGACCAAGGTCCGGGGGTGGGCGCAGTTGCTGGCCGAGGAGGACAGCGCCGACGAGCGGGCCGAGAAGCTCGAAACGATCGAGGGGATCGTCGACAAGTGGGTGGCGATGTCGGAGAAGATGCGGAAGATCTCGCAACTCCTCCGGGGGCAGCGCACGCACAGCCGCACAGCGGAGTGTGAGACGGTCGTCCGGGACGCCGTCGAGTCGGTCCGTGACGGATACGACGGCGGAACGGTCCGGACGGAGGCCGAAGCGGACGGATCAGTACAGGTGCCGACGACCGTCGGAAACGCGGTTCGCGAACTGGTGGAGAACGCGCTGCAGGCGGGCGACGACGCCACGGTCGCGGTCGAACTCGCACGCCCCGACGAGGACTGGATCGAGGTCCGGGTGCGAGACGACGGCCCGGGGATGCCGGAGATGGAATCGGAGGTTCTCGAGACCGGCGAGGAGACGCCGTTGGCCCACGGGCTGGGGCTCGGGCTCTGGCTGGTCCGGATGGTCGTCACGCAGGCCGGCGGCACGGTGTCGGTCGAGTCGTCCGACGGCGGAACGGAGGTCCGCCTGCGGCTTCCGGCCACCCGGACCCAGCGGGCGCAGGCGGGCGCCGGGGGAGCGGTATGACGGTGACGCAGTCGGGCGTCGCGGGGGTGCTAATCGTCGAGGACGACCGAAGTCTGGCCGAGTTGTACGCCGAGTGGTTGGAGGGGACGTACGACGTTGCGACCGCTTACGGCGGGGCTGCGGCGCTCGAACGGCTCGATTCGACCGTCGACGTGGTGCTGTTGGACCGGATGATGCCCGGCCGTTCCGGCGGGGAGGTCCTTGAGACGATCCGAGCCTCGGAGTTCGACCCGCAGGTGGTGATGGTGTCGGCGGTCACACCGGACCTCGACGTCGTGCAGATGGGGTTCGACGCGTATCTGGAGAAGCCGGTCGACGCCGCGGTGCTGCGGGAGACGCTCGACCGGATGCTCACCCGCGCGGAGTACGACGAGAAGCTCCGGGAGTTGTTCTCGCTGATCGAGCGGCAGGACGCGCTCGAAGCGGTCAAGAGCGCGGAGGTGCTACGCAAAAGCGAGGAGTATCAGTCGCTCACCGAGCGCCTCGAAGCGGTACAGACCGAGGTCGAGGCGTTGTTGGTCGACCTTCCCGGGGAGGACTTCCGCGTCGCGGTCGAGCGCCTCCAGCGGACGGTCGCCGAGCGGACGAACGAGCGGCGGTACGAGTCGCTCACCGAGGACGTCCTCGACGAGTCACGGGAGGCGACGGTCGTTGTCGACGCCGACGGGTCGGTCGTGTGGGCGAACGAGGCCACCGAGCGGTTACTCGGGGTCGACCGGGACGACATCCACGGCCGGGACTACGGCGCGGTCGCGCGCGAGCGGTTGGCCGATGTCGAGGCCGGAGACGAGTCGCTCGTGTCTCTCGTACAGGACGGGTTGTCGCGCCGCGCAGACGAGGTCGAGGCGACGGTCCACGTGCCCGCGGACGGGGAGCGGACGGAACGGTGGCTCGAGTACCGGGGAACGGCGATCCGGACCGGGCTGTACGCGGGTGGCTGGGTCGAGCACTACCACGACATCTCCATCCGACACAGGCGTGAGCAGTACCTCAGGGCGCTCCACCGCGCGACGCGGGACCTGATGGCCGCGGACACGATCGACGCGGTCGCCGAACGGGCGGTCGCGGCGGCGACGGCCGACCTGGAGTTTCCGTACGCCGCCGTGTTTACCAGGGACGAGGCGACGGGAACGCTCGTCCCGACCGCACACGAGGGGGAGACGCCCGACCTGGACCCCGAGTTGCCGACGCTCTCCGGTGGCGACGACCCCGTCTGGACCACGTTCGTCGGTCGGACGGAGCCGCTGGACGCCGAAACGCACCGGGCGCACGACGGGGCCGACGGGTGGCTCGACGCGGCGTTCCGTGACTGGCTCCTCTGCCCGCTCGGTCAGCAGGGCGTGTTTCTCCTGGCGGCGGCGGACGGGCGGTCGCTCTCGGGCGCGAGGCGGAGCCTCGCGGAGACGTGGGCGGCGAACACCCGGCAAGCGCTCAAACAGGCCGCCCGGACGCGGAAACTCCTGGCCCGCGACCGGGAGCTCGAACGGCGGAACGAGCAGCTCTCCCGGCTCGACCGGATCAACCGGCTCATCCGTTCCATCACCCCGGCGGTGGTGAGCACAGACACCCACGCCGAGGTCGAGGCGGAGGTCTGTCGCCGGGTGCTCGATGTCGCCACGGTCAGGGGCAGTTGGATCGCGGACGTCGATCTGTCGACCGGTGCGACGGTCTGTAGGGCGTCAGCGGGTGACCTCGACGCCTATCTCGCGAACGTCCCACAGGCAGGGTCTGAGCCCCCCACAGCGGAGACGGCTCCGTCGACGCCGGCGGTCCCCGCGAGGCGCGCCTACGAGTCGGAGTCGCCGGTGTCGGTGACGGACCTCCTGACCGTCGACCCCGGCGTGTGGTGGCGCGACCGGGGGTTGAACGGGGGCACGAACAGCATTGTCGCGGTCCCGATCGTCCACGAGTCAGTGTGTTTCGGCGTGGTCGAAGTGCACCTTGATCAGCCCGGAGGGATGGTCGAAGAGGAGGTCGATGCGTTCAGCGAGCTCGGCGCGACGATCGGTCACGCTATCGGGGCGTTGCGACGGCGCGACGCGCTTTTGACCGGCGGATCGACGGCGCTCACGTTTCGTATCGACTCGGAGTCGACGCTGTCGCGGTTCGTGACCGACGTCGACGCCCCGGTGTCGGCCACGGACGTGTCGCGCCGCGATAGCGGGACCTGTGCGGTGTTCGTAACGCTCGACCTCGGTCCGGATCAAAACCCCGACGGGATCGGAGCCCGAACCGGAGACCACCCGGGCGTATCGGTCATCCGTGCGGATCCGGGCCGTGTGACCTGCGTCGTGACGCTCAACGCGGAGTCGCCCCTTCAGCAACTGATCAGCCACGGGGCTGCGCTTCGGGATGTCGAGGTAGAGACCGACTCCGGAGCCTCGGTGGTGACGGTGACGATACCGTACGAGACCGGGGTTCGGGAGTACGTCGACGCGGTCACCGAGGCGCTCACCGGTATCGAGCTGGTGTCGAAGCGGTACCTGTCGGTCGACTGGCAGTCCGAACCGGCGGTCGCCGCCGCGGTGGATTCGACCCTGACCGAGCGGCAGCGTGAGACGCTTCGGATGGCGTTCCATGCGGGCTACTTCGACTGGCCGCGGAGCGTCCGTGCGGACGCGGTCGCCGAGGAACTCGGCATCGTGCAGTCGACGTTCAGCCAACACCTCCGCACGGCCGAACGCAAGCTTCTCGCGGAGCTGTTTTCGTGATTCGTGTCCGATACGCGGCCGCGATGTCCCGGGAGGCCTGGATTCACGTCGACGTCCCGGGCTGGTCAGCGCGGGCTGACCTGTCGAGACGTGCGGCACCGAGCCCCGTGTGGCGACGCCGGCCCGACGGCGTGGCCGGATCCGCGCCGCCCGACTGCGGTTCGGCACCGGTCACGCCCGACCCGACCGATCGAACCAGCGACGGAGGACCCACGCCGCACCCGACGGCGTGGGATGGGTGGCTCCGCTGACGAAGGCCTGGAGGGCGTCGTGGGCCGGGCGACGACCCGTCGCGCCGCGGCTACTACCCCGGCCGTGTCGGTTGCCGGACGCGCGGCGCCCGGGAGGCTGCCGTGACACACCGAGCCACCGCGGGCGGCTCTCCGGTCCCCCGTCGTCCGGCGTCGGCTTGCGCGCGACGCCCGGGCAGATGCACAGAGCCGATGTGAATCGGTATTTCAACCTGAGGACCCGAATAACAGCGGAACGGGTGTTATACCTCCTCCGGCAGTCGATCAAATATGAGCGAGCGACAGCGGACGTCCTCGGAGCGAGCACAGGGATGGGAGACGGACACGAAGCTGGTTCGGGAGTTTCCCCGCCCGGTTAGTGTGGCCGATGCCGTTACCTCGACAGTCTCCGAGGCCGCCGCGTCGTGGCCGCGGCTGTCGGAGACCCCGCCTCTTAGCCAGTTCGTCGACGTAGAGAAGCTCAACGGACTGTTCAAGACGAAGGCCACGGACGACAGTAGGTGGCTTCCGTCGGCGGTGTTTCGCTTTCAGGGCTGCCGGGTGACGGTGCTGTACGGGCGATACATCCGCGTGATGATCGAGCAGAACTTCTGAAGCCCTCGGGACCGACTCGGTCGTATACGCCCTCCCAACCCGAACGCGCGTCGTCCGATGATTGTCGTGATCCCGGAGTCCCGGGTCGTACCTGCCGGGACCGCAACACCACTGTTTTCTCGCTTTGGTGCGTCGAAACCCGTATGTCTGTCTCCGACGACGACGGACTCGAACGGATCCTCAACCACGACACGGTCGCGGTCGTGGGGAACTCGACCACGCCCGGGAAGGCGGCCCACGACGTCCCCGCGTACCTGCAGCGCCACGGCTACCGGATCGTTCCGGTGAACCCCTTCGCCGACGAGATCCTGGGCGAAACCGCCTACGACTCACTGGCCGACGTGCCGGACTCGATCGGCGTCGACGTGGTGAACGTGTTCCGCCCGAGCGAGGAGGCCGGGGGGATCGTCGACAGCGCGATCGAACGGGCCGAGCGGCTGGGCGACGTCGCGGCCGTGTGGCTCCAGTTGGACATCACCGACAGCGAGGCGGCCGAGCGCGCCGCCGACGCCGGGCTGGATTTCGTCCAGGACAACTGTATGAAGGTCGAACACCGACGACTCCGCGGGTAAGCGTCCGTCCGGGGCGGTCGGCGGCTCCGCGGGTAGGCGTCGGCGCGGGAGCGTCGCGGGTTCCGGATCGCCCCGATCAGTCCTGTTCGGCGGAGTCAGCGGCCGCCCGATCCGGGTCGGATTCCGCGGCGTCGGTCCCCTCAGCTTCGGCCTCCGAGATGTGTACGTCGGCGGTGACGGCCTCGATGTCGATCCCCTCCGCCTCCGCGAGCGCCTCCACCACCGCCCGCATCTCCGCGGTCTCGCGTTCGAGCCGGTCGACCCGGTCGCTGGTTTCCTGGGTCGTCTTGCGCATCTCGACGACCTGATCGCGGAGGTCGTTCAGCCGGGTGTAGACGTCCTCCGCCATATCGGTCACTTTCTGGAGCTTCTTCGCCGTGCCTCCGAGTCCCATACCCTCCGTTCGTCGGTCCGGGTTTGTGTGCGTTCCGGATTCGGTGCCGCGTGACGGAGCCGAAAACGACACCCTCAGGGGGGCCCCCTCCCGAGTGGGGGTATGCTCTCTCCGGGTGTGGGGGCGGCGCTGGCCGCCGCCGTGCTGTTCGGCTGCTACCTCTACCTCTACAAGCGGCACTTCGACGTGCTGCCGGCGACGGTGTACACGGCGGTCAACGAGGTGGCCGGCTTCGTCTGGTATCTGCCGATCGCCGCGCTCACCTGGCCGGCCGACACGGCCGTGCTCCCGGCCGCGACGACGCCAGCCGACCTGGCGCTTCTCGGGGCGGTCGGGGTGACCGTGGCGGCGGCAAACATCGTCTCGATCCGGGCGCTGAAGCTGGGCGACGCCTCCTACGTCGCGCCGCTGAACAAGCTCGTTCCGGTGTTCGTCCTCCCGATCGAGCTACTGCTTTTGACGACGGCGATCGGGGCCGTCCAGGTTGGCGGGGTCGTGCTCGCCGTCACCGCGATCTACGTCGCGAACTACGAGACGGCGTCGGCCCTCGAACCGCTCCGCCGGGCGGTCACCTACCGTCCGGCCCAACTCGCACTCGGCGGGGCGCTACTGTTCGCCCTCGGCGACGTGGGGACCCGGGCGGTCCTCTCGACCACGCCGATCCCGACCCAGACCACCGCGCTGTTCTCGTTCGTCGCGGTCGCCGGCGTCGCGGTCCCTTTTGCCGTGACCCGCGTGGAGTGGCCGCGTCTCCGTGAGGTGCTCCCGGGGCTGGTAGCGCTCAGTTCGGTGTTCGCGGTCGGAGTCCACCTGGCCACGACCTCGTTCGATCTGGCCCCGGCGAGCATCGCCTCGCCGCTTATCAACACGCAGGTGATCATCGTGGTGCTGCTCGGGAGCCTGCTCCTCGACGAGGGACACCTGTCCCGGCGGCTGGCGGCTGCGGTGCTTGCGGTCGCCGGCGTGGCGCTGGTCGCGACCGGGTGATCGAAGTCACCCCCGCCCCTCAGAGCGCGTCGGCGTCGACGCGGTCGACCAGCCGATGGAGCCCGACGTAGACCGCGACCGCGAGGGCCACGACGCCCGCGACCGCGAAGTAGTCCCCCGTCGTGGGGCTCCCGATGCCGAGCCGGGCGGCGGCGGTCACCGGCCCGTGCGGCAGCAGCGTCGTCCCGCCGATCACGAGCAGGACCCCAACGGAGTAGAGGAACTGCGCGGCCCGGCGGTCCGGCGCAGCTAGTGCGACCGCCGCGCCGAGCCCACAGACTGTGAGCGCCAGCCCGGCGACGAGCGCGACGAGCGGGACCACGTTGGCGACGCTCGTGCCGTTGAGTTCCAGGAGCACGATCCAGAGGCCGGCCTGGACCGGTGCGAGCCCCGCGGCGGCCGCGAGTTTGCCGTCGACGACGTCGTGGAGGGTCACGGGCGCCACCCGGAGGAGTTCGAGCGTCCCGCGGTCGATCTCCTCGGTGACGGAGTCGACCGTGATCGACCCGGAGATGAACACCGGCAACACCAGAAGAAGCGGCAGCAGGATCGTGTACGTGAAGCCGAGGTATGGACTGGAGTCGGTCTCCGGCGGGAGTTCAAGCGGCGTCGACGCCAGGAACGCCGCCCGGTCGGCCCGTTCGGCGCGCTCGAAGGCGCGCAGGACGTCGCGCAACTGCACCACCACGACAGTGGTCTGGACGTTGGAGTCGGGTGCGACCGCCCTGACGAACACCCGCTCGTCGCGGGTTTCAGCCACCAGTACGGCGTCGATCCCGGTCGCGCGGTACTCCTGGAACGCCCGCATCGCCGACGCCTCGCTCCGGTAGAACCGGGCGTCGACCCCGCGAACCTCCCTGGCGGCGCGGATCAGTTCCTCCGAGGCGTCGCCGGTGACCGCGACGTCGACTTCGGTACCGCCGACCTGTCCGGGGTCGTACAGCGACACCAGCCCGACGACGAGGAACGACGAGAACGCCGCGATGAAAAGCTGGAGCACGAGCGCTAATACGATGGTCTTCTCCTTCCGTAGCTGTCCGAGTTCCCGGCGGGCGATCGTGACGCGGGGGTCGGTGCGGTCACGCAAGGCGGGTCACCACCGTGAGGTTGTACGCGGTGTGGAGGAGCACGCTCCCGACCAGGGCAGCGACGTACCACCGGAGGGTCCGCCGCGCACCGAGGGCCGCGATGCCCGTGGTGACCACGTGGAGCACGAGCGGCGCGAGAAACAGTGCCGCACCCTCGGTGACGCCGATCCCGGAGGGCGCAAACGCCGCCCGTCCCAGCACCAGTTCGGGGAGACCGACCACCTGCACGACCGCGGTGAACTTCTCGCCGACGAAGAAGCCCAGCCCCGAGAGCGCTCCGAGGAGGACCGCAGTCCGACGTGTGTCCGGGAACCGATCGGCCTCGAAGGCCGCAAACAGGTGGAGGCTCTTTGCGACCTCCTCGACGACCGCGACCGCGAGCAGGACGATCGGCACGGTGACCGACACCGGCAGCGCGAACAGTACCGCGACCACGAGCAGTTCAGCGACGAACACGAACGGGACCGTAAGCCCCGCGAGGACCGCGGCGTGTCGGGGCTTTGTGACCCGGACCGCGAGCGCGTCCAGCAGCTTCAGCGGGACCGGCCGCTGGGTGAAGAGGTCCTCCTCCCGATAGATCCCGGTCCCGAGCAGGAACAGGACGCCCGCACACAGGGTGAACGGCACGGTCGCGAACGCGAACTCCAGGGGCGCGACCGACTGGAGGGGCTGGAGGTCGCGGACCACCACCGTGAGCGGGGAGATCAGTGCGATCGGCGTCACGTTCGCGAAGATCGCGGGCACGAACGTGTACGCGGTCAGGAAGACGGAGACGGTGACGGTCACGAAGGTGAGTTCCTTGAACGACCGGGCGAACATCGCACCCGCGAAGGTGGCCGAAAGAAACAGGAGCGCGATCGGCAGTGCAGCCGCGACCGCGACGACGCTTCCGCCGACGGCGACTGCGACGAGCGCGGTGAGTCCGACGAGGAGTCCGAGGTACGGCAGCGTCTTCCCGGCCACGATGTCGCCGGGGGACACCGGCGCGACCAAGAGCAGTTCCCCCCGGCGGTTGATCCGTTCGTTCAGCATCGTCGAGCCGTACGCCTGGATCACGAAGTTCATCGGCACCAGAAAGGCGAAGGCGAGCACCAAGGAGCCGAACGGGAAGGGCGGCTGGATCTCCGCCGGGGACCCGGACCCGCCGCCGCCCAGCGGGTTCAGACCCTCCAGGGCCGGGACGCCGAGCGGGCCACCCGTCGAGCCGCCACCGTCGTCCGGTTCCGACCCGGCGTCGCTGCCGTCGGTTCCGTCGCCGCCACCGCCGCTGCCGCCGTCGTCGCCGCCGATGGCTCCCCCGTCACCGTCCCCTGCGGTCACCGAGTCGGGCAGCGCGGCCGACTGGGAGGCGTACTGCACCACGACGACGACCGGGAACGCCGCGGAGCCGTTCTCCTCGGCGCGCATCAGCCCGACGTTGTAGGCCCGCACCGCCGATCGGAACGCCGAGGCCGCGGCCCGGCCCTTCGGGGAGTTCGCGACCAGAACGCGCCCGTCCCGGACCAACACCTCGATCTCGCCGGCGCGAAAGGCGTCGGGCTCAGCAGGCCGGGCGTCGAGCGCGACGCTCCGTTCGACGGGTTCGCGGTAGGGGCTGTCCGGTGCGACCCCGACCCGGTAGATGTCGCGGTCGAGCGCGACCCCGCCGCCGGCAGCGCCCGCGGCGACGACGCCGCCGGCCACCAGGAGTGCGACCACCCCCAGGGCCGCCGTCCGCCGGTCTACGACGCTCGCGGAGCGGTCGACCTCCCATCGGGCGATGCGCAGGACGGCCCGCAGGTGGTCATACGGCGACCGTTTCACCGGCGGTCGCCCCCGGATCCGGGCGTCGACGGCGCCGGTCGGTCGCTCGGACCGTGGCTCGTGGGCGCCCCCCCGTCGCCGTCGTCGACCGGCACACGGCCCCGGTCGGTGTCGGTGTCGGGCGTGCCGCGGGCGAGGTCGAGGAAGATGTCCTCCAAACTCTGCTCGCGGGTCCGGATGTCGACGACGCTCCCGCCCGCCGCCGCGGCGCGCTCCCTGAGCTCCTCGACGGCGTCCATATCCGGGACGACCGCGCGGTGGCGCTCGGAATCGGCGCCGGCGACGGAGTCGCTTCCCTCCACCGGGACCGTCGTGAACACGTGGTAGGTTGTCTCGCCGTACGTCTCGCGGATCTCGGGGACGGTCCCGCGGGCGATGATCTCTCCGCGGTTCATGATCACGATCCGGTCGCAGACGCTTTCGACGTGATAGAGGTTGTGAGCGCTGAACACGACGGTCTTGCCCCGATCGGCGAGTTCGCGGGTGAACTCCAGAACGTAGTTCGTCGTCAGCGGGTCCAGCCCCGATGCGGGCTCGTCGTAGATCAGGAGGTCGGGGTCGTTGACCAGCGAGCGGGCGATGGCGACCTTCCGTTTCATACCCTTCGACATATCCCCCAGCCGTCGCTCGCGGTGTTCGAGTTCCAGCCTGTCGAGCGTCGACTCGGTGCGCTCGGTGGCCTCCGAGCGGGGGACGTCGTAGAGGTCCGCGAAGAACTCCAGATACGACCGCGGCGTCATATCCTCGTAGAGCGGCGACTCCTCCGGCAGGAACCCCAGGTTCCGGCGGGTCTCGGGGTCGTCGGCGGCACGGCCGCCCACCTCGGCGGTCCCCTCGGTCGGTTCGACCAGTCCCGCGAGCATCTTCAGCGTCGTGGTCTTGCCCGCCCCGTTCGGCCCGACGATCCCGAAGATCTCCCCGGCCTCCACGGTGAAGTCGCTCCCGACCACGGCGGGAAAGTCGCCGTAGGTTTTCCGGAGGCCGTCGGCGCGTATCATCCCCATCACCGGTCGTCACGGACCCCTGTAGGTAAAACCCGGCGGCGGGCGCGACCGCCCGTCACGACATTAGTTCATATTCGAGTAAATCAGCGCAACGGAGCCGAAGTGGACTCTTAGCGCCTATAGTGCCTGAAATCGGGACTGCAGGCCGATAGTGACCGAATCGAAGGTGGCAACAAATTTTTGTACTCGGTAACCGCAGTCCCAACTGACGAATCCGTTTCACGAACGACTCACAGATGACCGACACCGACACCACCGATCAGGTCGAATCGATCGCCGCGGCCATCGACGCCGTCGTCGACGTCGTCGCTCGGGCGGCCCCGGAGATCCGTTCCGGCCTCCCGGGGCGTCGGGTGGCCGCGGAGGGGCAGAACCCCTCGGGGGAGACTCAGATGGCCGCCGACGTTTTCGCCGACGACCTCCTCTGCGAACGGCTCGGCGCGCTCGACGGCGTCGGGACGTACGCGAGCGAGGAGCGGGAGACCGCAGTCGACGTCGGGTCGGGCGTGTCGGTCTGCGTCGACCCGCTCGACGGTTCCTCGAACCTCGAACCCAACGCCGCGATGGGGACGATCGTCGCGGTCTACGACGGGCCGCTACCGGCTGCCGGCCGCGACATCCGCGCGGCCGCGTACGTCCTCTACGGGCCGATCACCACGATGGCGGTCGCCAGAGAGGGGTCGGTGACCGAGTACGTGATCCACGAGGACGCCGACTACGACGTGCTGACCGAGGACGTGCGGCTCCCCGACGACCCCACCGTGTACGGGTTCGGGGGTCGGGTGCCACACTGGGTCGAGCCGTTCGAGGCCTTCGCCGCGGACGTCGAGTCGGATCCCTCGCTGAAGCTCCGGTACGGCGGCGCGATGATCGGCGACGTCAACCAGGTGCTCACCTACGGCGGGATCTTCGCGTACCCGACGCTGTCGAACGCTCCCGAAGGGAAGCTCCGCCTCCAGTTCGAGGGCTACCCGGTGGGATACATCGTCGAGGCGGCGGGCGGGGCCTCCTCGAACGGCCGCCGTTCGCTCCTCGATGTCGAGAAGGACGATCTTCACGCCCGGACGCCGGTGTACGTCGGCAATCAGGAGTTGATCGACGACCTGGAGTCGCGGTTCGCCGAGTGAGCCGACAGACGAGTATATAATCACGCCGGAGACTTTTTCCAGTCCGACTCGTTCGGCTATTTTACGGCTTATGAGGCTATTATAACGAGATTCTAATCTCAGGGAAATCTATATATTTGTGGGTTAGCGCGTGCGGTCTCGTAGTGCGTCCGGAACGCGAACCACAGCCCGTGGCGGCCCGGGATCCGCTCGCGCGTGCCGTCCTCGGACCGGAGTTCGTTCCGCGAGAGGCTCCACGTGGTCCCGTCGGCGTCGACGAGGCCGATTCCCTCGTCGTCGTCGACCCGCTCGACGGGCGTCGGCGGCGCCTCGTGAACTGCGGTGTCAGCGGTCGCGTCCAGCGCGGCGACCACCGGCCGGCCGTCGATCTCGGCGGCGAGGACGCCCGCCCCGTCGCGGAGGTCGTCGATCGGGACGACCCACACCTCGTCGGGGTCGCTGCCGGTGATCCCGTAGACGGACTCCTTCTCCGGAAGCCGATCCTGGTCCTTCCGAACCCCCGGCTGGACGATCTCCTCACGGTTCCAGTAGTGTTCGAAGAAGTCGACGTTCCCGTCGTAGTGACTGTAGTCGTACCCGTAGCCCGTCTCGAGGTCAAGCGCGAGCGCGTGGCGTATTCGGCCTTCCACTCGCCCCACTCGGTCCGGGTGACCGCGAACTGGTCGAGATACAGGTCCGGATCGGCCGCAAGCGTCTCCCCGCCGATCGGCCGGCCGGAGTGTTGGTCCCACAGCGTCTCGGTCTCCTCGCCGTACATCACCTTGTTCACCGAGGCGAGCATCCCGGTGCTCCCGAACGTCCGGACGTCGCCGTCGCCGAGTCGGCGGTCGTAGAGGATCGGCGCGTTACAGAGGCTACAGTACGTCAGCGTGACCGGACCCTCGCCGAACTCCGGGTTCAGGAGTTCGTGGGGGAACAGCACCCACCGCGGGACCGCATACGGGATCCCGTCGATCTCGAACCCGAAGACGAGGTGGTCGTCCTCCAAGTATCGCTCCGGGTCCTCCTCGGATCCGGACGCGGATCCGTCACTGCCCGCGTCCTGCAACTGGGTGCACGTCCGATCGCACGCCGTCGTGCGATCGAGTGAGCGAAGACTTGCAAACGCTACTATACCGTTTCGGTTGCCGCCGCGGCGCAAAACCCGTATGCATCGCCTGTCCCGCTCCAGGAGCCTCGCCGCCAGCGGGGGGTATAAGTGCGTCTTTGCCCCAACAGTAGCCATATGCCCGACCGCGACACCGACACCGTTCCGGACGGCGGCGTGGCCTCCGCCACCGCGGCCGACGGTCGCGCCGACTACCAGTACACCTCAGACGACGTCGAGCGCCCGGGGCTGGTCGCCGCCCTCGACGCCCGGGTCGACGGCGAGGTGCGGTTCGACACCTACACCAGACAGCTGTACGCGACAGACGCCTCCGCCTACGAGGTGACGCCGATCGGCGTGGTCTTCCCGACGTCGACCGCCGATGTCGCGAGCGTTGTCGCCTACTGCGCCGACGAGGAGATCCCGGTGCTCCCCCGCGGCGGCGGGACGAGCCTCGCGGGGCAGACGGTCAACGAGGCAGTCGTCCTCGATTTCACGCGACATATGGACGCGGTCCGGGAGATCGACCCCGACGCCGGCGTGGCGCGGGTGCAGGCCGGGACCGTCCTCTCCGATCTCAACGACCGGGCCGCCGAGCACGGGCTCACGTTCGGGCCCGATCCCGCCGCGGGCGACCGCAGCGCGATCGGCGGCGCGATCGGCAACAACTCCACGGGAGCCCACTCGCTGGTCTACGAGAAGACCGACCACTACGTCGAGGAAGCGGAGGTGGTGCTCGCCGACGGCACCGTCACCACCTTCGGCGAGGTGTCGGTGTCGGAACTGAGGGAACGCGCCGACCCCGACGGCGACATCGAGGCGCGGATTGCGGCGGGCGTGATTTCGGTCCTCGACGACCAGGCCGAGGAGATCCGCGACCGCTATCCCGACCTGAAGCGGAACGTCTCCGGGTACAACCTCGACCGGCTGCTCGCGGAGGCCGAGGGGGAGTACGGCGAGGCGGGTGTCGTCAACCTCGCTCACCTGCTTGCGGGCAGCGAGGGCACGCTCGCGGTCGTGACGGAGGCGACCGTCGGATTGGAGCCGCTCCCCGGGTCGAAGTCGGTGGCGCTTCTGACCTACGACAGCGTCCTCGACGCCGTCAGCGACGTGGTCCACGTCCTCGATCACGACCCCGCGGCGGTGGAGCTGATCGACGACACGCTGATCGAGTTGGCGTCGGAGACGACCGAGTTCGAGGACGTTGTCGCGAAACTCCCGGCGGGAACCGAGGCGGCGCTCCTGACCGAGTTCTACGCCGACAGCGACGCGGCGGGGCGGGAGATGGTCGACGGGTTGCTGGCGGATCGGGTGCCGGGATCCGGCGGCGCTACTGCCGCAAACGAGGGCGGGAGGGCCCCGGAGAGCACCGACGGCGGCGTCGTCGCCGAACCCTCGGACGATCGCTACGCCTTCGGTGCCCTGGAGGCCTACGACGACGCCGACCGCAAGGAGCTCTGGAAGCTCCGGAAGTCGGGGCTGCCGATCCTCCTGAGCCGCACCAGCGACGAGAAGCACATCAGCTTCCTCGAGGACTGTGCGATCCCGCCGGAGCACCTCCCGGAGTTCGTCTCCGAGTTCCAGTCCGTACTCGAGGATCACGGCACGTTTGCCGCCTTCTACGCGCACGCCGGCCCCGGTGTCCTCCACGTCCGGCCCCTCATCGACGCCAAATCGCAGCTGGAGGTGGACGCGATGGAGGCGATCGCCGACGGAGTGACCGACCTCGTCGTGGAACTCGGCGGGTCCGTCTCCGGCGAGCACGGCGACGGCCGCGCGCGGACCCAGTGGAACCGGAAGCTCTACGGCGACCGGTTGTGGGAGGCGTTCCGCGACCTCAAGACCGCCTTCGACCCCGACTGGCTCCTGAACCCAGGCCAGGTCTGCGGCGACGTCGCCCTCACCGAGAACCTGCGGTTCGACCCCGACTACGAGTTCGAGGCGGGCTTCGACCCGGCGCTGGAGTGGGACAACGACAACGGGATGCAGGGGATGGTCGAACTCTGTCACGGCTGCGGCGGCTGCCGCACCCAGCAGTCGGAGGGCGGGGTGATGTGCCCAACCTTCCGCGCGGCCGACGAGGAGATCACGAGCACCCGCGGGCGGGCGAATATGCTCCGGCAGGCGATGAGCGGCGACCTCCCCGACGACCCGACCGACGAGGAGTTCGTCACCGAGGTGATGGACCTCTGTATCGGGTGTAAGGGCTGTGCCAACGACTGCCCCAGCGAGGTCGACCTCGCGAAGCTGAAGGCGGAGGTGACCCACGCGTACCACCAGGAGCACGGCTCCTCGCTCCGGTCGAAGCTGTTCGCCAACGTCGACACCCTCGCGAAGGTGGGCAGCGCGCTCGCGCCGGTCTCGAACTGGGCGGCGAAGGTTCCCGGCGCCCGGACAGTGTTGGAGGAGACCGTGGGCATCGCCGGCGAGCGGACGCTGCCGACCTTCCGCCGGAAGACGTTGCGGGACTGGTTCGACGCGCGCGGCGGCTGTCGGGTCGACGCCGCGACCGCCGACAGACGGGCCGTTCTCCTGCCGGACACCTACACCAACTACAGCCACCCCGCAGTCGGGAAGGCGGCGGTCCGCGTGCTGGAGGCCGCGGGCGTCTCCGTCGACCTCGCCGACGCCACCGACAGCGGCCGGCCCGCCTTCTCGAAGGGATACCTCGACGCCGCGCGGGAGTCGGCCCGGAGCGTCGTCGACGAACTCGCGCCCCGGATCGACGCGGGGTGGGACGTCGTGGTCGCCGAACCCTCCGACGCGGTGATGCTTCAAACCGATTACGGCGACCTGCTCTCGGGGCCGGACGTCGACGCGGTCCGCGCGAACAGCTACGGGGTGTGTGAGTACCTCGACGCCTTCCGGCTGGACGAGGCGGTCGACTTCGGCGCCCCCGACCGGTCGCTGGCCTACCACGGCCACTGCCACCAGAAGGCGACGAAGAAGGACCACCACGCGGTCGGCGTGCTCCGGCGGGCGGGCTACCGCGTCGACCCGCTGGATTCGGGGTGTTGTGGGATGGCCGGCAGTTTCGGGTACGAGGCCGAACACCACGCGATGAGTATGGCGATCGGCGAGGAACTCGGCTCCCAGGTCGAGGACAGCGACGCGACCTCGGTGGTCGCGCCGGGCGCGTCGTGTCGGACGCAGCTCTCGGACCTGGGCGCGGGCGTCGACCGGGCGCTGCTCCCCGACGCCGGAAGCGACCGGTCGGAGCCGCCGACGCCGATCGAGGCGCTCGCCGCGGCGCTCGAATAGCATCCGTCCGCCGGGTCGGTCGGGTCCCGTTCAGGCGTCCGCGGCCGGCGCAGTCCCGCGGTAGAACAGGACGCCGCCGAGCAGCGTCGCGCCGCCGAGGAACACGAGCGGGGCGGTGTACCCCCCCGACGCCGACCGGAGCAGGCTCAATACGACTGGCGCCGAAAAGGAGGTCACCGCCTGGCCGACGGTGAACGCTCCCACGACCGCGGTGGCGTTCCCGGGACCGAACCGGCCGATGACGATGGGCGAGAACAGCGGCGCGACGGCGCCGAGCCCCGCCCCGAACGCGACAAGGAGCGCGTACATCGGGAGCGTGGCGGCGATCCACGGGAGGACCGCCAGGCTGAGGCCCGCAACGACGACGCCGCCGGTGAGGGTCACCCGCATCCCGATCCGGTCGGCGAACTCCCCACTGGCGAGTCGGCCGACGACGCTGACGCCGCCGACGACCCCGAACGCGGTCGCCGCGACCCCCCGCGGGATCCCGTTGCCGGTGAGGATGCCGACCAGGTCCGCCGAGAGGACGAAGTACCAGGTCCACAGCAGCGAGAAGCCCGCGACCGCCGCGAGGAACCGCGGATCGAGGACGTTCCGCCGGATCCACTCGGTCCCGACCGCCAGCTCCCCGCCGGACTGCCGCCCGGTCGGCCGCCGGTAGATCGTCGCGGCCGCGAGGACGGCCAGCGCCGTCGCGCCGCCGATGACGGCGAACGCGCCCCTGATCCCGGTCCGTTCGAGCAGCCACACCCACGCCGGCGGCAGCACCAGGATGCCGAGGCCGTTGCCCGTGAACGTGATCCCCATCGCCCGGCCCTCGTACTCGTCGAACCACTGCGGGACCAGGGAGATGACGACGACGAAGATCGTCCCGCCGGCGGTCCCGAGGAGCCCGAACGCCGCGACCACCCCCGGGTATGAGGTCGTGATCTGTAGCAGGCCGACCGACGCGGCGATGGTCCCCCCGGCGGCGGCGACGACGGGCCTGAGCGGCACCCGCGCGGCGAGGACGCCCGCCACGCCGCCGGCGACGTAGAACGCCGCCGTAGTGATCGAGAACACCGTCGAGGTCCGGAGTTCGGAGAGCCCGAACGCCGTCGACAGCGCCTCCGAGTAGACGGTGAACGTGAAGATGACTCCCCACACCAGAAGCAGGACGACCACGCCGAAGGCGACGACGAGCCGGCTCGTGAGCGAGTCGAGTTCAGAATCGGGTTCCCCGTTCATCGTGGTACGACCGGACTGGGGGCGGACGGCGGACCCCCGAGCCGGCCCGTTAGGTGAACTCACCCCGTGCCGCGATTTATAACTTGTCGTCTCGGGGCAGGCCGGCACTGTCGGGTCGACGCGGCAAACGGGACTGACCGCACCGACGACGCGGCCGCGAACCGCCGCCGCGGATCGACCGCCCGGATATCACCGGCGTAACCAGGTTATGCGCGTGAAACCCGATCTCCACCAAACTTTCATTATTGATGTGGTGGACCGGGAGCCACCTGTAGACCGTCGTCGTAGACCGCGCGGCGATACCGCCGGGACGGCGCGCGATCCCGCCCGATCGCCCGCATGGCCGTCGACGGCCACCGGATCGTTGAGTGTGAAAGGCATCTTTTATCAGTGATTCCGCCGTCCGTCCGGGTATGCGATTCGTCCGCTACGACGACACTCGGCTCGGACTGCTCACGGATGACGGTACCGGCGTGATCGACCTCACCGACCGGCTCGGCCTCGAAAGCGAGGAACCGCTCGTCGAGTATATCGAGGGCGACTACGACGCCGCCGAGTACGAGGGTGCCGAGCCCGACCACGACGTCGCGGACGTCCACGTCGGCTCGCCGGTCGGCCGCCCGGGGAAGGTCATCGCGGCCCCGCTCAACTACGAGAAACACATCGAGGAGGCCATCGCGGACAAGGACATCACCACCGAGGAGTGGTTCTCGATCACGGACAAGGGCTACTTCCTGAAGGCGCCCTCCAGCGTGGTCGGTCCGGACCACGGGATCGAACTCCCTTTTGACGACCGCCGGACGGACCACGAGATCGAACTCGCGTTCGTGATGGGCGAGGAGACCAAGGACGTCACCGCCGAGGAGGCGTGGGACAAGGTCTTCGGGTACACGATCCTGCTCGACATCTCCTTGCGCGGCGACCAGGACCGCTCGAACCGGAAGTCCTACGACACGTTCTGCGTGATCGGTCCCTGCGTCGTCACCGCCGACGAGATCGACGACCCCCAGGATCTCCGGATGGAACTCCACCTCAACGGCGAGCGCCGGCAGTACGAGAACACCGGCGATATGGTGTACACCTGCGCCGACATCGTCCAGTACGCCTCCCTGGGTGCGACCCTGGAGGTCGGCGACGTGATCACGACGGGCACGCCCGAGGGCGTGAGCGAACTCCACGACGGCGACACCATCGACGCAGAGATCGAGGACGTCGGCTCGATGACCGTCGACGTCACGGGTCGGGACGTCAGCTACGCCGACGCGAACGTCCGGAAGGGCGGTCAAGGGTAGCGCTGCGGGCCGTTCGAGTCGGCTCCGGAGTTACGACGACGGCTCGGCCTCGGCGTAGAGGTTGATCGACTCGAACACCGGCCGGTCGGTCATCGCGAGCAGCTTCGCCTCCTCGTCGGGGTCGTGGTGGTGGATCTCGTCCGGCGGGACCACGAAGACGTCCCACTGGCTCCACTCTAAGGCCTCGTTGCCGACGTGGGTCGCACCCTCGCCCTCGATGACGAAGTACACCTCGGTGGCGTTGTGGAAGTGCGGGTCGGTCTCCTCGAAGAGGAGTTGTGCCCGGAACGACATCGTGGGGAACAGCGGCGGCTCCCCGGAGGCGGGATTGACGTACGACAGGCTGTAGCCGTCGTGTGGGTCGGGGTCGCCGTTGTCGGCCCGCTGGCGGAGCGACTCGATCATCTCCGCCCACTGGAACCGGTATGGCGGCGTCGGCTCCTTGGTGCCCTCGAAGGGCCCCGGGATGCTGTCGTCCTCCACTTCGTCCTGTGGACGGCCGCGACCGTACTGGGAGGCCCAGTATCCCTGGGTCTTGGTCACCGGCTGCCGCTCGAGTTCGTGGTACTCGAAGGTGTTCTTCGCGTTGAGCGAGTCCAAGACCAAGGGGAGGTCCAGGACGTCGAGCCACGCCGCCGTCTCGTCGCTCTCGTTGACGTGATCGTGCCACTCCCACTGCGGGGTCGTGATCAGGTCGTTGTCCTTCATCGGGAACTCCTCGCCGGCGACGACGGTCTTCATGTCCTCGGCCCCGTCGATCGTGAACCGGAGGGCGTTGGCGCCGTGGCGGTGCGCGGGCGCGGTCTCGCCGGGCGAGACCGTCTGGATCCCGACGTAGATGGTGTTCGAGATCGCGTTGGCGGTGTCGATCGGAACGGCGACCCGACGCTGGAACCCCGGCGGGAGGTCGGCGATCGGGACGTCCCGCTCGATGGCGTCGATCGACTCCTGGATGTCCTCCCACTTCCAGATGTCCGCCTCGGGGTCGTCCATCACGGTCCCGAACCGGTCTTCGACCTCCCACAGCGGCTCGAGGCTGTGTTCTTCGAGGATGCTCCGCGTCTCGGAGCTCATCTCTAAGAGGTCTTCTGGCTCTTGCTGTGCCATACCACTACTTGGTGAAACGCGGGCATAAATGTACTGGGACCGACGAACGTCGGCGTCGAGACCGCGACGGCGGTCGTCGTCAGCTCGTCTGCGCCTCGAGGATCTCGTCGGTCCTGAACAGCGCCCGGCAGTCCTCACACACCATCCGGCGTTGGATCCCGTACTCCCAGAGTTTGCCGCCGCACTCCAGGCACTCGAAGTGGGCTTCCACGAACGGGTCTTCCTCCGCGTAGGGGTTCGTGAACTCGGCCATAGACGAAGTTGCCGTGTTGATAGTAAAAACGTAACGAACAGCCCCTTACTCCTCGGCGTAGTCGAGGAACTGCTCGCGGATCCCGTCGGGGATCTCGATGGCGCCGCCACCACCCGTCCGCGCACAGACCCGCTGTTCGTAGCCCGAGAACGCGAGCGTGTCCCCGGCGTACGCCTCGTACTCGAACCGGACGGCACGGGTACTCGGGTCCGGCGTCAGTGTGATCCGGACCTCGTCGCCGGCGTGCAGCGGGGCGTCGAACTCGAAGTCCATCTCCACCAGCGGGAACCCGAAGTCCCGGTTCTGTGCGAGCTCCCAGAACGGGAAGCCGATCTCCTGCATGAACATATCCGAGGTCTCGTGCAGGGCGTCGACGATCCGTGGGTAGTGGGCGATGCCGTGCGGGTCGGTGTCGGAGAACCGAACGGTCCAGATGCGTTCGAACATCACGCGTCCTCCAGTACGACGAGCGCGTCGAGCGCTATTACTCCGTCGGTCGTCGCCAGAAGTGGGTTGACGTCGAGTTCGGCGATCGGGTGCTCGGCCACGAGGTCGCCGACCGCGACGACCGCCGCCGCCAGGGCCTCCACGTCGGCCGGGTCGCTCCCGCGGTAGCCGTGCAGTAGCGGCGCGGCCTGTAGCTCCTCGATCGCGCCCCGAGCCTCCGCGTGATCGATCGGCGCGACCCGGTGGCTGGTGTCCTCGAAGATCTCGGTGAAGACGCCGCCCAACCCGGTGAGCACGACCGGCCCGAACGAGGGGTCCCGGACGCCGCCGACGATGACTTCGATACCGCGATCGAGGTCCGCGGCCTCCTCGATTAACACCTCGGCGTGGATGCCGCGCTCGTCGCCTGCGGCGAAAACTTCGGCCGCAGCCTCCCGGACTGCCTCCGGCGAGTCGCGTCCGACCGCGACGCCGACGCCGCCGGCCCAGTCGCTTTTGTGCGTCACCTCCGGTGCGGAGACCTTCGCCACGACCGGGTAGCCGATCTCCTCGGCAGCCTCGACCGCGGCGTCGGCGTCGGCGCAGACACGGAATGCGGTCGTCTCGACGCCCGCCGAGGCGAGGAGCCGCTTGCCCTCCGCCTCGGTCAGCGTCGTCCGCCCCTCGGCACGGGCGGCGGCGATCGGGTCGGGGTCACTCATCGCGGGGCACCTCCCCGGGCACGCCGCGAGGTCCGCTGTGCAGCGACCGCCCGCCGTCCGCCGTGGCCTCCGGCGCGTCGTCGGCGTGAAGCCGGGCGTATCGGGCGAGCACGCCCGCGGCGTCGGCGGCCCGCTCGGGCGTCTCGAAGGTTGGAATCCCGGCAGCTTCTAAGGCGTCACGCTCGGCTGCGAGTTCCGCCTCGATCCCCTCGGTCGCGAACAGGACCGGCTTTCCGACCCGCTCTGCGAGCCCTTCCAGCGTGTCGACCGGGAGGCCGAGCGCCTCCTCGAACAGTTCGTAGACGAGCACGATGTCGATCCGATCGTCCTCGGCGACCGCCGCGACGAGGTCGCCGAACTCCGGCATCGGCCGGCCGGTGTCGACCGGGTTGTCGTCGTAGGTGATCCCCGGGAGGATGTCGTCGACGCGGGCGTTGGTCTCGGCGGTGAGTTCGGGCAGCCGGCCGCCGGCCCGCTGGATCCGGTCGGTGATGATGATGCCCGGCCCGGCCTGGGCGGTGACGACGCCCACGTTCGGGCCCTGCGGCGACGGCGAGTTGCCGAGCGCCGCCGCGGCGTCCAGCAGGTCGTCGGTGGCGTCGACGGTCGGGACGCCGTACTGGGCGAACCCCGCGGTGTAGAGCTCGTGGTCACCGGTCAGGGCCCCGGTGTGGGATTCGGCGAACGCCCCGACGTCGGACTGGCCGACCTTGTACGCGATCACCGGCGTGTCGCTTTCCCGGCAGGCTTCGAGCAGCCGGCGGCCGTCGTCGGTCCCCTCGATGTGGAGCACGATCGAGTCGGTCCGGTCGTCGCCGTCGAAGTACTCGATCGCCTCCGCGAACCCGACGTCGGCGCGGTTTCCGAGGCCGACCATCGCCGAGACGCCGCGTCGCTGCCGGCGGGACTGGAAGCCCAGCACGTGGGCGACACCGCCGCTCTGGGCGACGACCGCGGTGTTCCCCGGCGGAACCTCCTCGACGCCGCTGGCGAAGGAGCACCGGAGGTCGGTCGCGGGCACCAGAAAGCCGCTGGTGTTCGGTCCCAGGAGTGAAACGTCGTGCTCGTCTGCGACCTCGACGATCCGCTCCTGGAGTTTTTCGCCCTCGCCGCCGGCCTCCGCGAACCCGCTGGCGTAGATCACGGCCGCGCCGATCCCCGCCTCGCCGCACTCCGCTAAGACGTCCGGCATCGCCGGACCCGGGACGCAACACAGCGCCAGGTCCACGGGGCCGTCGATCTCCGTCACCGAGGGAACGAACTCCGCGCCGAACAGCTCCCCCGACCCGGAGGGGTTCACCGGATACACCGGCCCCTCGAACTGCGTCGCGTTCGCCATCGCCACGTATCCGATCTTGCCATCGGTCCGCGACGCGCCGACGACCGCGACCCCCGAGGGCTCGAACAGCTGTGTCAGACTCACACCCCGGGTTTCGTCGAAGAGTGTCAAAGCGTTTTCCCACCGCCCCACTCCGCCGGGAGACGGGCGGGGAACCGGGAAGCGGCGTTTCCCAACGAGCTCCAGGAACGCGTCGATCTTCCCGCTTGCCCCCTCGGTCAGGCTGGAGCCCTAATAAACGAGACCGGCCTCGAAGTCGTACTCGAGCAGCCGCGACAGGGAGTCGTCGGCGGTCGCGAGGTCCACGGAGTAGTGTGCCGCCGGGAGCCACGGGCGTCGGCGCCGAACAGCGCGTCGCCGATCACGGCCACGCCGGCGGCTTCGTCGACCAGTACGTGGTGGGCGTCGGTGTGACCCGGGACGGCGATCGCGGTGAACGGTCCAACGGCGTCGCCGTCGCCGACGCGGTAGTCGGCCCGGACCTCGACCGCGGCGCCTTCGGGGACCCACGTCTCCGGGCTGAAGCGCCCGGCGAGGCCGGCGAGCCCGCCCACGTGGTCCGGATCACCGTGGGTGACGGCGGCCCCTCCGGGGGTGATGCCGAGGCGGTCGGCCGCGTCGCCATCGGTACCCTCATTTGGGTTGCCTGAGACGCCCGATACCGTAACGTATGACCGACGGACTCCCGGGCCGCGTCGCCGCTGCCCTCCCTGTCGATCCCGCGTGGCTCGCGGTTCCGGCCGGCGTCGCGGCCGCCGGGATCGTGCTCGGGGCCGCGCCGCTCCCCGCCGACGCCGCCCGGATGCTTGCGATAACGGTGTTCTGTGTCGCCCTCTGGATCGCCACCCCGGTGGATCCGTGGTTCACTGCGCTGGTCGGAATCGGGTTGATCGGGGTCGCGTTCTCCCCGGAACTCGCGCTCACCGGGTTCCAGTCGCCGGCGACCTGGCTCGTGGTCGTGGGGCTGCTCATCGGCGAGGCGGCCGGCGAGAGCGGGCTCGCGGGGCTTGTAGAGTGGATCACCCTCGACCGGATGCCCGACGGGGTCGCCGGCGACGCGCTGTCGGCGTACCGGTATCTGCTCGTGGTCCTGTCGGCCGGGGGGCTCGCGCTCGCGGTGCTCGTTCCCTCGTCGCTGGTCCGGGTGTTGATCCTCGCGCCGATCGTGCTGTCGGTCGGGGAGCTGTTCGACGAGCGGGCGGCGACGATCGGGCTCTTTCTCGGCCCGCTTTTCGTGACCTACTACGGCGGAGCCGGCATCCTCACGGCGTCGCTCGCGAACATCATCGTCACCGGATTGATCGACGCCGGCGGCGGCCCCTCCATCTCCTGGACCCTCTGGGCGCTGTGGATAGGGCCGGTGATGGCGATCTGCCGGGCCGTCGTCGTGATCGGGGTCACGTACCTGCTCTACCGCCCGTCGGACCGCGACGCGATGACGGCCCCGGACGTGATCGAGTCGACCGCGGCGTCGCCGCGGGAGCGCCGGATGCTCGCCTTTCTGCTCGTCGGGGTGGCGATCTGGGCTACCGACTTCGTCCACGGGCTGCATCCGCTCTTCGGCGCCGCCGTCGTCGCCCTGCTCGCGTTCGCGCCGCGGATCGGCGTGATCGACCACGGGGCCGTCGGCGAGACCGACCTCTCGATCATCTTCTTCATGGGCGCGATCTTCGCGATCGCGGAGGGACTCCAGCGGACGGCGTTCACCGACCTCGCGGCGAACACCCTGCTTACGTACCTCCCCGCGGACCTCTCGCTGCCGCTCGTGATGGTGTTCGTGACGGCAGTCTCGATGGGGTTGGCGTTCCTGATGGAGGGGCTGGCGGTCGCGAGCGTGATCACCCCCGTGTTCGTGTCCTTTGGGAACACCGCCGGGATCCCGCTTCTCCCGATCGCGGCGGCCGAGAGCGTCGCCCTGAACAGCTACTTCTTCCCGTATCAGTCGGCGGTGCTCGTCGCGATGTTGGGGCTGGACGTGGTCGACTCCGCGGAACTCAGCCGGATGGCGAGCGCCTGTACGGTCGCGACGCTCCTTCTCCTCTTCCCGATCCAGATCGGGCTGTTCGTGCTGTTCTTCTGACGGCGTCACCGCCCGCGGGCGAAGGGCCGCTCAGGCGAAGTACTCCTGTACGAGTTGCTCTCTCAGTACCGTCCCGGTGTCGCTCCGCGGGAGCGGCTCGTCGGTGATCGCGTAGGCTCGCGGGCGCTTGAAGTTCGCGAGCCCGTCGTGCTGGAGGCAGTAGTCGTCGAGGTCGTCGTCGGTCACCCTCGCGCCCTCCTCGGTGACCACGACTGCGGTAACGATCTGGCCCCACTCCTCGTCGTCGCGGCCGAAGACGCAGGCCTCCGCCACGTCGGGGTGGTTGCCGAGGACGCGCTCGACCGCCGCGGGGTAGATGTTCTCGCCGCCGCTGACGATCATATTGTCCACGCGATCGACGATGTAGAGGAAGCCGTCCTCGTCGATCTCGGCGACGTCGCGCGTCCGGAGCCACCCGTCGAAGTAGCTCCTTTCCTCGGCCTCGTCGTTGTCGATGTACCCCGTCGACATCCCCGGCCCGCGGGCGATGATCTCCCCGCGCTCGCCGGCGTCGACCGTGGCCTCGGGGTCGGGGTTCTCCGAGAGGCCGGGGGATTCGACCACGCGGAGCTCCCAGGAGAACGCCTCCTTGCCGATCGTCCCCGGGTGCTCGGCCTGGGCGCTGGGGCGTGCGAAGGTGAGGTCCGGCCCCGCCTCGGTCATCCCGTAGGTGTTGTAGACCGCCTCGCTGAGGTGCTCGTGGGTCTCCTCGATCAGGGTCTCGGTCACGATCGCGCCGCCGGTCCGGACGTACCGCAGCGAGTCGGTGTCGTAGGGGTCCTCGACCTCCTTTTGGACGCCGTTGAGCGCTTTCAGCTGCGTTGGGACGCCGAGGAGCCCGGTCACGTCGTGGGCCGCGATCAGCTCCAGCGCCTCCTCGGGCTCGAACGTCGAGTGGAGCACGACCGTCGCGCCGGCGACGAAATGCGGGTAGAGCCACGCGTCGGTCGTGACCATATGGTACCACGGCGACGTACAGAGGGCGACGTCGGTCTCGTCGATACCGTGTTCCATGATCCCCTGGATGGCGCCGTACCACAGCTGTTCCTGGTCGAACGGGACCGCCTTCGGGACGCTCGTGGTGCCGCTCGTGTACAGCACCGCACACTCGTCGTCCGCCGGCAGGGTCGGTTCGAGTTCAGGGTCGGCGCCATCGAGGACGGCCTCGTAGGACTCGACGTCATCGCGACCGATCTCCCGGTCGCCGGTGTGGATCGCGACCTCGAAGACGCCCCTGTCTGTGAGTTCCAACGCCTCGTCGGCGTTGTGATCGTCGAAGAGGACCGCGGTCGCCCCCGCCGTGTCAGCCATACTCGCCAACTCCTCGACGGTTGCCCGGTACGACAGTTGGACGGTCGCGATCCCGCGTTTGTTCCCCGCGAACATCGACTCGATCGCGGCCACCGTGTTGACCGAGAGGATCGCACACCGGTCGGTGCCGATCCGCTCGCCGAGGGCGTTCGCCAGCCTGTCGGCCCGGGCGTCGAGTTCCGCGTACGTGAGCGACCGTCCGTCGTCGGTCACGAGGGCGGTCTTGTCGGGGTAACACCGCACCGTCCGGTCGAGCGCATCCTTGAGGTTCATACGGGTCTATGACGGGAAGACAGGCGAACGGCCCTGTTAATAATTGTGATCCTCGCCGGTGTCTCGTGGCGGAATCGGTGACCAGGCCCGAACGCGCCCGTTTCATTGACCGGCCCCCGGATATGGCGCGGACGATCCACGGGGCCCTGGCGTACGTCCGCCGACGTTTACGTTCCCCGTGGTGGGGGGCTATACTAGCGTTTGCAACTGGTTGCACATCCGATCGCACGCCGCCGTGCGAGCGAGTGAGCGAAGACTTGCAAACGCTACTATAGCGGTACGCAAGCGTGAGATCGATCTCGTCGGTGGCGGCCCGGAGCCGATCGAGGATCTCCCCTTCACACCGCTCCCTCGGCATCCGGTGGGCCGGCCCGGCGACGCTCAACGCCCCCTGTATCTCGCCGTCGACGGTCAGGCGCACGCCGACCGCGTGGATCCCGCTCAGGTCCTCGCTGAGATTGAGCGCGTATCCCTGCTCTCTGATCCGATCGAGTTCGGCGAGCAGTCGGTCCGGGTCGGTGATGGTGTTCTCCGTCCGCGCCGGGAGTCCGTGGGTGTCGATCACGTCCGCCACCGCCGATTTCGAGAGGTGCGCGAGGATGGCTTTGCCCCCGTAGTGCATATGCGTCCGCGTCCCCAGTATGGTGTTCACGTGGATGTCGTTTTTGCCGCTGCGCCCGTAGACGTGGATTGCCTTCTCGTTCCGGTGGGCGAAAAGCCACACCATCTCCCCGGTCTCCGCCTCGAGTCGCTGTACGGCGAACGTCGCCGACTGGACGATGTCGAGTTGGCTCCGAACGTACTGCCCGTACTCGAAGAACCGAAGCCCCAGTTCGTACTGTCCGGACTGCTTGACGACGAACCCACGCTCCCGTAGCGTCGTGAGGTGACCGTGGACGGTGCTCTTTGCGATTCCCAGCTCCCGGGCCAACTCCGTGACGCCTGCGCCGTCGAGGCTCCGAAGTAGTTCGACGGGATCGAACAGCGTCTCGTCGGAGTCGATCCCGCCTCCGCCGCCAGCGCTTCCGCTCATATCGGGGTTTCCCGACCGGTCGAATGATAGCTTTTCGGGCGGTGAGTCGGCGGTTACTCGCGTTCGCCGCCCGTACGAGCGTGTTTGACAGGATCGAACGCGAGGGGGGACTCCCTACCGAATAACAACTGTACGGATGTTACTACCGGAGTCGGGTCCGCGTCGGCCGTAGTCGTCGGCGACGATTCCCGGGCCAACAGGTCACGGTACCGCCGTCCGGGAGGTGAACCGGGCTGGACGCGAGCCGATAGTAGCGTTTGCAACTGGTTGCACATCCGATCGCACGCCGTCGTGCGATCGAGTGAGCGAAGACTTGCAAACGCTACTATACTGTTCGATCATATCGAACGGATGGATCCAGTACGAATCCGGCGCGCGATCCGACCTACCGTCTCAGCGTCCGGCTCCCCGCGGACGGGAAACGACCGCGGAGATATAAGTGGGTGGCGGGGAGACGTTCGGGTATGGTTCGGATACTACTCGCACTCGACGACAACGTTCCGCAGGCTCGCGCACAGACCAACGCTATCGCCGACATCGTACAGTCCGCCACCGGTGCGGAGATCCACCTGCTCCACGTCTTCGGCGACAACCCCGAAGGCGCCTCGGTTCACCAGGTCGAGGCCGTGCGGGAGGCTTCGGGTCGGCTGGAGGAACTCGGCGTCGAGGTCAACCTGCTCGAAGCCAGCGGCTCCCCCGCAGACGAGATCCTCAGGTACGCCGACGAGTACGATGTCGACCAGATCTGCGTCGGGGGACGGAAGCGGTCGCCGACGGGGAAGGCGCTGTTCGGCAGCGTCACACAGGACGTGATCCTCGGCACCCACAGGCCGGTGCTCGTGTGCGGGAGCGCCCCCGAGGAGTAGTAACCGAACCTACTCCGTTCGGCCTCGGTCCTTGTCGGGGCACCGTGTGCCGTCGGCTCCGGTCCCGAGCGTTCGGGGGTTCCGTCCGCCCCGGAAACCACGGGGTGAGAGCTACTCCTCGTACCCACGTCGCTTGACCAGCGCGGTCGATCCGTAGCTGACGACGACCGTGTCCTCCTGGTTTACTCCCTCGAATTCGACGGTGACGTAGCCGCGGTCGTCGTAGGTGTTCGACGGTCGCCTCCCCAGCACCTTCGATTGCAGAAACAGGTGATCCCCGGCCGGACGCGCTCGTGCCACCGGATCCTGTCGGCACTCACGCCGGCCAACGCCGCGAGTGGATCGGGCCGGTCCGCGACCATCCGCATATAGTAGCGTTTGCAACTGGTTGCACATCCGATCACACGCCGTCGTGCGATCGAGTGAGCGAAGACTTGCAAACGCTACTATACACATCGCCGGGAGCGGGGTCGTGTTTAGTTAAGCGAATGCTGGCCGAAGAACCACCGACGGGTGGGACTGGAAGGGGCCGCGCTCTCGACGAAGACGGCTGACGCAAGGACCGCAGGAGCGAACTTGTGAGCGACGAGGACCGCAGCGAAGCCATCGAGTCGAGAGCGCGGGGGCTTCCAAGGCCGTCCTCCTCCCGTTCTCACCGATTTCACTCCTAACTGAACACGGCCGGGAGCGGACCACAAAGGATTAAATACGAGACGTGGCAGACCCGAATATGGTGAACGATTCCGACCTCAGGAGGGCAGCCGAAACCGCCGAGGACCTCCCGGACCCCCACAGCATCGTCGGGCGGGACGAGGAGATCCCGCTCGGTGAGATCTTCGACGACGCGTTCATCGGGGAACACACCGACTTCGACACCTTCGACGAGATGGTGGCAGCCAGCCCGTCGGACGCCGCCGACGCCGACGAACTCGGGAAGGTCGGTGACGACGAGTGGGACGCGTTCGTGGCCGAGACGACTGTTTTCGAGGACGAAGAGGAGTTCGTCTTCGCCGCACGGGACCACTGGGTCGCCGCCCAGCTCGGGCTCGACTGACCGGCGGATCGACGCCGCGGGGAGCCCCCGTCGCAGCCCGTGGCCGCAACGGTTATTACGACCCTATACGATCTTCAACGTACGATGAGTTCGACCGAACCCGTGTTGATCGCCGGCGCCGGGCCGACCGGCTTGACCGCCGCCCTCGCGCTGCGGGCACGCGGGGTCCCGGCAGCGATCTTAGAACAGGAGCCGGCCGACCGCGACCGCGACGGCAGCCGCGCGATCTACGTCCACGGGACGACGCTCCGGACCCTCGGGCGGAACTACCCGGGGCTCGGACAGGACCTCGTCGACGAGGGCCTGGTGTGGCCGACCCGTCACACGAAATGGCGCGGGAAGACCGTCTTCCGCCGGACCTACGACAACCCCGGCGGCGACGGCGAGTTCCCCCACTTCAGCAGCGTCCCGCAGGTCATCACCGAGCGCTATATGCACGAGGCCCTCGACGATCTCGGCGTCGACATCCACTGGGAAGCCGGCGTCGACACCGTCAATTCGACCCCCGACGGCGTCCACGTCACCACCGAGGACGGCCGCGAGTGGGAGACCCCGTACCTGATCGGCGCCGACGGCGGCGGCTCCCAAGTCCGCAAGGGGATCGGCGCCGAGTTCGACGGCGAACAGTCGGAGAACTCCTTCATCATCGCGGACGTCGCGACGCTCGACGACAACACGATCGAGGAGGAACCGATCCCCTTCGAGCGGCTGTTCCACTACGACGACCCCGCTGCCGGCGGGCGGAACGTGATGCTCGTGCCGTTCACCGGCGGGTGGCGGCTCGACATCCAGTGTCTCGGCGACGACGACCCCGAGGAGGTCGCAAGCGAGACGTCGATGGAGGAGTTCGTCACGCGGATTATGGGCGAGGAGTACGCCGGCAACGTCGAGTGGACCTCGACGTACAAGTTCCTCCAGGTGATGGCCGACACCTTCGTCGACGAGCACCGCCGCGTCCTGCTCGCCGGCGAGGCCGCCCACCTGCTCGCGCCGTTCGGCGCCCGCGGGATGAACTCGTGTATCGCCGACGCCGACGAGGCCGCCTCCGCGATCGCCGTCGCGCTACAGGCCAACGACGCCGTCGCCCGCAACGAGATCGAACTCTACGCCGCCCGTCGCGAACGGGCCGCGGAGTACAACCTCGACGCCGCCGGCCAGGCGCTGGATTACCTCCAGGGCGACACCCCGGTCACCGTGCTCCAGAAGGAGGTCGCGGCGTCGCTCGCCGACCACTTCGAGCCTGCCGGCGAGTACCTCGACGACGCGCCGTACGGCCCCCACGAGGCGCCGCCGATCGCCGCGACGGGGAACTACTGACCGCGGCGTAGCCCGGCTGTCGCCGGGAGCCCGTTCCGGATTGTCGGACGGGGCCGGTCGCTCAGAAGTTGCGACAGATCGGATCACGCTGGACCGCTCTCGCGCCCTCGGAGGTCATCGGAAGCCGAACGTCACGGTAGACCCGGGCGATCCGTTCCTTGCTGAGAACTCCCGGCCGCCGTGGGGTTTCATCCCGGTCTCCGCGCACTCGGCGGCGGTCCCGGTTGCCTTCGCCATCGCGGCCCATCGTTTTAGCCGGCGATTGCGGCCACCTCGGCGATGCCGTGGCCCATACTGCCGGCTCAGAGAACCGCGACGCTGCCGATTTCCGTCTCCATCGGGCTGCGATCGGGAATCGGTCATTACTGTACCGATGAGCGGCGCGGCGTCCGCTACGGCGCGAGGAACTCGATCGCCTGCCCCTGCCCGAAGCCGACACACTCCGTGGCGAGCCCCAGGTCGGCGCCGCGGCGTCGCATCTCGTGAAGCAACGTGACCGGCAGCCGGGCCCCGGTCGCCCCGAGCGGGTGCCCGATGGCGATCGCCCCGCCGTTGACGTTGTAGACGTCGTCGTCGAACCCCAGTTCCCGCTTGCAGTACAGACACTGGGAGGCGAACGCCTCGTTGAGCTCCACGAGGTCGTAGTGGGCGGGGTCGCGGCCGGTCCGGGAACACAGTTGGCGGACGGCCGGCACCGGCCCGATCCCCATCACTGTCGGATCGACGCCGGCGACCTCGTGGGCGCCGACTGCCGCGAGGACAGCCAGCCCGTGATCCTCGGCGAACGCCTGACTGGTTACGACTACCCCCGCGGCGCCGTCGGAGATCTGTGAAGCGTTGCCGGCGGTCACCGTTCCCCCCTCCTCGAACGCGGGCGGTAGACCCCCGAGGGCTTCGAGGCTCGTGTCCCGCCTGATCCCCTCGTCCTCGATCACGACGCCGTCGTCGGTCTCCACCGGCACGATCTCGTCGTCGAACCGGCCGGCGTCGGTCGCTTCGGCCGCCCGCCGGTGGCTCCGGAGCGCGTACTCGTCCTGCGCGCGACGCTCGACGTCGTACTCCGTCGCAACGGATTCGGCCGTGGTTCCCATCCGGAGGCGATCGACGCCGTACCGCTCGTCGATTGCGGGGTGGACTGAGTCGAGGTTCTCGACGTTTCCGACCCGGCTCATACTCTCGACGCCGCCGGCGACGACGCAGTCGCGCTGTCCAGCGGCGACGGCGTCGGCCGCGCGCGCTATCGCCTCCGCCGACGAGGCGCACCACCGGTTGATCGTCGCCGCCGGGACCGACTCGCCGAGGTCGGAGAGCAGCGCCACCGCGCGGGCCAGGTTGTTCCCCTGCTCGCGGGTCTGCTGGGCACACCCCCACGAGAGGTCGTCGACGGCGTCGGACTCCAGGCCGGTTCGGGCGAGGAGTTCGTCGACGACCGCGACCGAGAGGTCCTCGCTGCGGCACGCCGAGAGCACGCCCTCGCGCTTTCCCTGGGGAGTCCGGGCCGCGGCGACGACCACCGGCGTCGTGCTCGAAGTCATACGTGAGAGTTGTCGCGACCGTACAAAACAGCCCGGGTCCGGCCCTGCGGCTGGCAGACTGCGGTGCGGCTCGCGTGATCCTCCGTTCCGGTCGGCGGTGGGAGACGCGTATGGAGTATCGATGACGAACCACTGCAGCACATAGCGATCTGCCGTCGATGCCGGCGGCGCGCTATGTGGACCGGTGGGCGCTGATCGCCTCCGGCCGGACGTAGTCGTTCGCCGACCTCGAAGCGCGGGCGAAAAGCGTCGCCACCGTCGTCTCCGACAACGGTCTCGATCCGGGCGACCGGGTCGAGGCGTCCCGCCCGAACACCCTCCGGTTTCCCGAGTCGCACTTCGGCAGGATCAGGACCCGGCGTCCCCGTCCCGCTGAACCTCCGGCTGGATCCGGAGACGTGGCTGGACCGGGTTCGGGAGCCACTCACAGATGGTTTCGAGGATAACTGAGCCCGATGACCGGGTCGGGTCTCCGGGAGCGCGGAGGCTCAGTCGCGACCGTCGGAGACATCCCTCGAAGTACGCGCAGTCGTGTCCGAGATACGCGCAGTCATCCATCGCGGGGTGGGGGGGGCGCTGGCGCGACGACTGTCGACGCTGGTGTAACAAAAGTACAGTTGTTACAAACGTCTGCGCCAACGTTTCGAACGGGCGAACGGTCCGAGGAGAAAACAACACAAATCCGAGTAGTTTTTCCAAACTCGATCGCTCGGTCTCCGGAATAGCCGTTTTCAGCGCGAACGGCAGGCATTCGTCGAACCGAGGGAGGTATAGCATATCTGATCGTTCAGATCCCGACGAGACACATAAAACATATATAGATGACTGGTGTGATGATTCGTATGGCCACTTCGGAGCAGCTGGCGGAGTCCGCACGCTTCTCAGTCGAGAACATCGGCGGGATCGATCGGACGGAGGTCGACATCCCACCAGGGGTAACCGTCCTCACGGGCAAGAACGCGACGAACAGAACCTCGTTCCTGCGGGCGATCATGTGCGCGATGGGAAGCGAGCGCGTTTCCCTGAAGGGCGACGCCGACGAGGGCGGCGTCGAACTGAGTCTCGACGGGGAGACGTACGAACGGCGGCTCTCCCGAGCGGGTGAGGGCATCACCTACGAGGGCGACGCCTACCTGGAGGACCCGGAGGTCGCAGACCTGTTTGCGTTCCTGCTTGAGACGAACGACGCCCGGCAGGCGGCTGCCCGCGAGGAGGAACTCCGGGACGTCATTATGCGGCCGGTCGACATCGACGCCATCCGGGCGGAGATCCGACGCCTCGAATCCGAGAAAGGCGAGATCAACGACGAGCTGGCACGGATCGAATCCCGGAAGCGGGACCTCCCGGAGCTCGAGCGGAAACGGACGAGCGTCCAGGAGCGGATCGAGGAGAAACGCGAGGAGCTTTCGGAACTCGAAGAACGGATCGACGACAGCAGCCGCAACGTCGAGGAGGGCCGGAAGGAACAGGCCGAACTCGAATCGCGGCTCCAGGAGCTCCGCGAGACGCGGTCGGAGCTGGAGTCGATCCGCCGGAAGATCGAACGCCAGGAGGAGAGCATCTCCTCGCTGAAGCGCGAACGGACCGAGTTGGAGGAGGACCTCGCGGACCTGCCGGAGGCGCCGATGGGCGACCACCGCGACCTGGAATCCGACATCGACCGGCTCCGGACGCAACGCCAGGAGCTGAACACCGAGATCAACGAGCTCCGGAGCCTGATCCAGTACAACGAGGAGCGGCTCGAAGCCGAGGACTACGAACTCCTCCAGGGCGACGACGCCGACGGGGACGTAACGGATCAACTGGTCGGCGACGACGCCGAGACCGTGGTCTGCTGGACCTGCGGGTCGTCGGTGGACAGAGAACAGATCGAATCCACCATCGAGCGGCTGAAGTCGCTCCGATCGGAGAAGGTCGAGGACCTGAACGACGTCAAAACCCGACTCGAGGAGCGCAAGCAGGAACAACGCGAGGCCGAGCGCAAACAGCAGCGTCGGACCGAGGTCGAGGAGAAACTCGACGAGATCGACGCGGAACTCGACCGTCGGAACGACCGTGTCGAGGCGCTGAAGTCCAACCGCGAGTCGCTGACCGACGACGTCGAGGCGCTCGAAGCCGAGGTCGACAGCCTCGAGTCGGCGGACTTCGACGAGATCCTCTCGCTCCACAAGGAGGCCAACCAGCTCGAGTTCGAGATCGACAGCTTGGAGACCGACCTCGAGGAGGTCGAAAGCGAGATCGAGGAGGTCGAAAGCGAGATCGAACGCGCCAAGCAGCTCCGCGAGACCCGCTCTGAGCTGGTCGACCAGCTCACAGACCAGCGGACGAAGATCGACCAGATCGAGGCCGAGGCGGTCGACGCGTTCAACGGTCACATGGAGTCGATCCTCGATCTGCTGGGGTATGAGAACATCGAGCGCATCTGGATCGAGCGGATCGAAACCCCCGCGGCCGACGACGCCCAGACCCGGTTCGAGCTCCACATCGTCCGGACGACCGACAACGGCGCGGCCTACGAGGACACCATCGACCACCTCTCGGAGAGCGAACGGGAGGTCACCGGGCTGATCTTCGCGCTCGCGGGGTACCTGGTCCACGACCTCCACGAGACGGTGCCGTTCATGTTGCTGGACTCGCTTGAGGCGATCGACTCGAACCGGATCGCCGCCCTCGTGGAGTACTTCGCGGACTACGCCGACTTCCTCGTGGTGGCACTGCTGCCCGAGGACGCACAGGCCCTCGACGACGACTTCACCCGGGTCCGTTCGATCTGACCGGCCCCAATAGGTTTTTGCCGCTGTTGGGCGAAACATCGATAATGCCTGATACGTCCGACAACCGGCCGTCGAGCAAGGTGGCACGGTTGATCGCCGAGTACGGCCTCGACGGTCTCGGTGAGGAGTTGGAGACCCGCTGGACCGGCGACGGCGTCGAGCGGACCAGCCTCCGCGATCTGGCGGACTACTTCAACGAACGCCTGCTTGAACGGGCACTCATCGACGCGGGGATGAGCGCACTGGACAGCGACGTCTCGACGATGTACCGGAACCTCACCGACGACGACGTGAGCACGGGGGTCCGGACCGACGCCCGCAACCGACTGGAATCCAACGGCGTCGACGTCGACAGCCTCGAGTCCGACTTCGTCAGCTACCAGGCGATCCGGTCGTACCTGACCGAGTACCGGGACGCGGAGTACCGCCGGCTCTCCGACGAGGAGAAAGTCGAGAAGGACCTCCAGAGCATCCAGCGGCTGATGACCCGGACGCTGTCGGTGACCGAAGAGCGGATCCAGAAGCTGGAACAGACCGGGCGGATCGACGTAGAGGAGTTCGAGGTCCTCCTCGACGTGCAGGTGCTGTGTGGCGATTGTGGGGAGCAGTACTCGGTTGCGGAGTTCCTCGACGAGCGCGGGTGCGACTGCCAGCGGGAGTGAGAACCTTTCGGTGAGCGGGTGTCGGCGGGGAGGCCCGCGTCGTGAACCGGCGGGGCCGCCACCCGAAAGAATATGTCCTCACCGTCGTTACCCTGGTGGTATGTCACGGACTCCCGCGGTCGATCGGGCCGGCGTGGGACCCGCCGTACGTCCGGGTGGGCAGGACTCCGAGTACGCCGACCTCGCTGCCGACCTCCGTGCGGCCGTCGACGGGGCGGTTCGGTTCGACGAGTACGCGCGCGTCCTCTATGCGACCGATGGCAGCATCTACGGCGCCCAGCCTGCCGGCGTCGTCGAACCTCGCGACGTTGCCGACGTGCGCGCCGCTGTCGACCTCGCAACCGACCACGGCGTGCCGATCCTCGCACGGGGTGCGGGCTCGTCGCTCGCGGGCCAGGCAGTCGGTTCCGGCTGCGTGGTCCTCGACCTCTCGACGCACTTCGACGAGGTCCTCGACGTGCGGCCCGAAGAGCAACGTGCAGTCGTCCAACCGGGCGTCGTTCAGGACCACCTCGACGACCGGCTGGCCGCGGACGGGCTGAAGTTCGCGCCCGACCCGGCGTCGTCGAACCGCGCGACCATCGGCGGGGGGATCGGGAACAACTCCACCGGCGCCCACTCCGTGCGGTACGGCATCACCGACGCCTACACCGAGCGGCTGAAGGTCGTGCTCGCCGACGGGAGCCTGATCGAGACTCGGGAGGTCGTCCTCGACGGCCCCGAGTGGGACCGGATCGTCGGGGCCGACACCCGCGAGGCGGAACTGTACCGGACCGTCCGCGGCCTCGTGGAGCGCCACGAGGACGAGATCGAGGCCCGGTATCCGGACCTCAAGCGGAACGTCTCTGGGTACAACCTCGACCGGGTGATCTACGAGAACGACGACGGCGACCGCGTCATCAACCTCACCAAACTGTTCGTCGGTGCCGAATCCACGCTGGGGATCGTGGTCGAAGCCGAACTGTCGCTCGTGACGCGGCCGCCGGAGACGGCGCTTGCGCTGTACTGTTTCGAGGACCTGATCGAGGCGCTGTCGGCCGTCCCGGAGGCGCTGGAGTACGACGTGAGCGCGGTCGAACTGATGGACGACGAGGTGTTCCGGCTGGCCCGGGAGTCCGAACAGTACGCCCGCTACGAGGCGCCGATCCCGGACGACGCGGCCGCGGCGCTGATGATCGAGTTCGACTCCGAACTGGTGGACGACTTCGAGGCCGCGATCGCGGAGACCTCGACGGCGTTCGTCGCCGACGGCGACGCCTTCGACGTGATCGAGGCGTACACCGACGACGCCCAGGCTGACCTCTGGAAGCTCCGGAAGGCGGCGATCCCGCTTCTGATGAGCCTCGACGGCGACGCGAAACCGTACCCGTTCATCGAGGACGCGACGGTCCCGCCCGAGGAACTCGCAGAGTACACGCAGAAATTTATGGACGTGCTCGACGACCACGGGACCTCGGCGGCCTACTTCGCTCACGCCGGCAGCGGAACCTTGCACATCCGCCCGATCCTCTCCTTGAAGCAGGAGGAGGGGATCCAGCTGATGCGGTCGATCGCGGACGACGTCACCGACATCGTCGCCGAACACCACGGGTCGTTCTCGGGGGAGCACGGCGACGGGCTCGCCCGGACGGAGTTCAATCCGAAGATGTACGGCGACGACCTCTGGAGCGCCTTCCAGGAGCTGAAGACCGCGTTCGACCCCGACTGGCTGCTCAACCCGGGGAAGGTGGTCTACCGCGAGGACGACCCGACCGATATGCGCGAGGATCTCCGGTACGGTGCGGACTACGCCACGATCGAACCCCAGACGCGGCTCGACTTCTCCGAGGAGGGCGGGTTCGCCGAACTGGTGGAACTCTGCAACGGGTGTGGAACCTGTCGGCAGCAGGACGACGACGTGATGTGTCCGACCTACCGCGCGACGGACGACGAGATGGCGACGACTCGCGGGCGGGCGAATATGCTCCGGGCGGCCATCAGCGGCGAGCTCCCCGAGGAGGAACTGTACTCGACGGAGTTCCAGGAGGAGGTGCTGGACCTGTGTGTCGGGTGCAAGGGGTGTAAGTCCGACTGCCCGACCGGCGTGGATATGGCGAAGCTGAAGGCCGAAGTCAAACACCAGTACCATCAGGAGGACGACCCGGGGCTGCGGACCACGCTCTTCGGCAACATCGACGCGGCGTCGGCGTGGGGCTCCAAGCTGGCGCCGCTGTCGAACTGGGCGACGGCGATCCCGGGGTCGCGGGTCGTGCTGGAGAAGCTGCTGGGGATCGCCCCCGAGCGGTCGCTGCCGTCGTTCACGCGGGAGTCGTTCGTGGAGTGGGCCCGGGACAGGACGCCGGCGGTGTCGGCCGCGGACGCGGACCGGAAGGTGCTTTTGTTCCCCGACACCTACACAAACTACAGCTACCCCGCCCCGGGGAAGGCCGCGGTGCGGGTGCTCGAAGCCGCAGGCGTCCACGTCCGCGTTCCGACCGACGTCGCCCCGAGCGGCCGCGCGGCGTACTCGGTCGGCCTGCTGGACCGCGCCGCCGACCGGGCCCGTACCAACGTCGAGTTGTTCGACGACTACATCGACGACGGCTGGGCGGTCGTCGCGGTCGAACCCAGCGACGCGGTCGTGTTCCAAGACGAGTACACGGACCTCCTCGACACCGGGGCCGCCGAGCGGGTCGCGGCCAACGCCTACGGGGTGTGTGAGTACCTCGACGTCCACCGGCTGGTCGAGAACCTCACCGTTGAGGAGGCGGCGACGGATCGGGCCCTGGCGTACCACGGCCACTGTCATCAGCACGCCGCCGGCACCGACCACCACGCGGTCGGCGTGCTCCGCCGGGCCGGCTACGACGTCGACCCGCTGGATTCGGGGTGTTGCGGGATGGCCGGGAGCTTCGGGTACGAGGCCGAACACTACGACGTCTCGAAGTCGATCGCCGAGCGGCTGTTCGAGAAGATCCGTGCGAGCGACGCGCCGGAGGTCGTCGCCCCCGGCGCCTCCTGCCGCAGCCAGATCGGCGACGGCGACGTCGCGGACGCCTCCCCGCCGCACCCGATCGAAGCGGTGGATCGGGTCGTGGATCGCTGAATAAAGGTTCCGGGTCGAGCCGGCGCGTTCGCCGGAGTGTCCGAATCCTGGTCGTATCGACCGCTAACAGACGCACGTATGATATCCGGGACCGCCGACGGGAGCGTGCCCAAGTTCCGAGCGGGGATACCGGAAGCCGTCGGCCGTCCGTCGTCGAACCGGGAGAACCCAACCCACGGTAGTTTTAATATCCGCCCCACGGCTGTCTAAAACACCGATATGAGCGTCAACCGCCACTACGATCGTGAGTTCGTTCGGACCTTCTTCACGTCGCCGACCGCCGTGGAGGGCGAGAACGACTCCGCGAAGATGCTTCGGAGCGCGGCCAAACTGCGAGGACTGGAGGCCCCCGACGTGTGGGTGCCCGACAACGAGGACGCGACGGCCCCGTCGATGCGCGCGGAGGGGATCGACAACATCATCGAGGTCGTCGCCGAGCACGGAAGCGACTTCCCCGGCGAGATCCACCCGCGCGTGGTCTGGCACCGGGAGGACCCCACGACCCGGTATCGGGGGTTCCAGCAGATGCTCCGGGTGGCCGAATCCGACGCGATCAACCACGTCGACGGGTTCGTGATCCCCGAGGTCGGCGACGTCGACGACTGGAAGAAGGCCGACGAGTTCTTCACCATCGTCGAACACGAGGCGGGGCTCGAACCTGGGAGCCTCTCGATGTCGGTGATCGTCGAGTCCGGGGAGGCGGAACTGGCGATGGGCGACCTCAGAGCGGAGATGGGCAAGCCCGCGAACAACCTGGAACGCCTGTTCCTGCTGGTCGACGGCGAGGTCGATTACACGAAGGATATGCGCGCGATGACGCCGACCGGCGAACTCCCGGCGTGGCCCGAACTCCGTCACAACACCTCGCGAGGCGCGGCCGCGGCCGGACTCATCGCCGTCGACGGCCCCTACGACGACATCCGCGACGTGGAGGGGTACCGCGAGCGGATGACCGAAAATCGCGCGAAGGGGATGACCGGCATCTGGTCGCTCACCCCCGGCCAGGTGGTCGAGGCGAACAAGGCACCCCTCCCGCCGAAGACCGGCCGCTGGCTCGTCGAGGCCGGCGGTCGCGACGTCGAACTCGAAGCCCGGGACGGAAAACAGGTGTACGAGGGGTCCGAGCTGGGATTGGAGGTGACGGGCGACCGGGAGTACCATCTCCGCGTCGGCGACGACGAATATGTGCTCGACGAGCCGGAACTCGAGGAGGAACTGTTGGATCTGACCGCCTACGTCCCCAGCCTCGACGACATCGTCGACTCGATGGAGGAGTTCGAGGCGGCGAAGGCGGCGGGGCGCGGCGCGATCGCGATGTCGCGGTCGGCCACCCTGGTCATCGACGGCGTCGAGGTCGAAATTACCGCGGACCGGATGTGGGACGAAGCCACGTATCAGGCCGCAGGAACCCCGATCGCGCTGTTCCAGGACGTCTACGAGCACCGACCCGATCAGCACGAGGCGTTGGCGGAGATGTACGGCCGGGACCTCATCGAGCGCGCGGTGGCAGTCGGGGAGTGACGGCGTACAGGCGGTAGTCCCGGCGCCGACGGCCTCCAGGCTCAGGCCGCGTCGCCGTCTGACGGCCCGACGACGTGGTTCCGGAGGGTTCCGACGCCCTCGTAGGTGATCTCGATTACGTCGCCCGACTCGACGGTCCCCGGGTTCGCGGGGCTCCCGAACGCGATCACGTCCCCGGGACGGAGCGTGAAGCGACGGGAGAGAAACGAGACGATCTCGGCGGGCGAAAACAGCATCAATTCGGTGTTCGCGTCCTGCCGCGTCTCGCCGTTGATCACCGTCTCCATCCCGATCCCCTCGGGGTTCAGGTCGGTCTCGATCCACGGCCCCAGCGGCCCCGATCCGTCGAACGCCTTCCTCGCGGTCCGGCCCTGCTGATCGAGCGCGTCGACGTCGTTCATAACCGTGTACCCTCTGATCACCTCGGAGACGTTCGCCTCGGGTACGTCCCGACACCGCCGATCGACGACGGCGGCCAGCTCCCCCGCGTAGGTGAGTTCGTCGGTCCACCCGGGATACCGGATCGGATCCCCGTGGCCCGAAAGCGACGCCGGGGGCTTGATGAAGAAGTCCGGCTCCGGGGGCCGGTCGTAGTCCATCTGTTCGAGGGTCTCGGCGTAGTTGCGGCCGACGCAGTAGATCGCCGAGGGAGCGCAGGGGTACGTGAGCGACCCGTCGCGACCGACTTCGTACTCGCCGTCCGCGGCGACGATCCGTCCGTCAGTGTAGCGCCCCCGTACGATCCCGTCGTCGGTTCGGAGCCGTGCCTGTCGCATATCTCACCCACCGCCGCGGACGTACATACCGTTTGCTGTACCGAACGGCCGGCCGTGGTCCTGGGCCGTGATCAGGTGGCGACGGCAGACCCCCCAGGTGTGACCACGTTCACGCCTGCCCCAGCTTCAATTCCAGTTCGGTCGCGGCCCCGAGGAGTTAGTCGACGATCCCGTCGTCGAGCTGTCTGTCGGTCATCCGATCGGCAGGCCCCGCGATGCTGATCGCTCGTGCCCCCATCGAAGACGATCGCGCGAGCATCAGGCGCTCGCTGGCCAGTAGTTACATATATATACGCAACATCCGCCGGGGGCGGCGACGGATGTTTCAACTCACTTGCGTATCTACGGACGACGTTACACGCAAGCGGGTCGCTGCTTTCGTCGACGCGGGCGACCGGACAGCGGGGACGGAGAACATCGACGCGGAACTGCGGGAGTTCATCGGCGTCGGCAGGGACATTACGGACAACCCAGCCCGTCCCGCGGCGTGGCTGGGGGATCGGCTCGCCGACGTCGGCGACGGATTCAGGGAGGGTGAACTGGTGATGAGTGGCGGGATCACGGCCGCACTCGACATCGAACCCGGCGACGTTTACTGGATCGAGTTCGCCAATCCCGGGTCGATGGAACTCCGCGTCGGATAACCCGGGCGTTTTTTAATCGACTTCGAAGCGAACGGGCGGTCGAGGTAGTCCGTAGCCGACTGCTGTCGGTGGATTCAAGATGCCGTAACAGCCGTACACCTGTTTCCGTCACGTGCTATCGTCGTGCGGTCGTCCGTACAAGGCGGTTTGAATGCGGAAAACGGGGCTGGGCTACTCGATCAGTCGTAGCGGGTCCCGGGGAAGATGTCCTCGCGGGTGTCGACGCCGACGTTCGTCCCCTCGACGGCGTCGATGGTGACTTCGAGCGTGCGGCGCCCCCGCTCTATGCTGAACGGGTAGTCGGTCCCGAAGACGACGTTCCCGGCGTCGAAGAACGACTCCACACACTCCAGCGCCGGCGTCGACCCCGGTACTGCGGTGTCGGCGTCGACCCGCGTGAAGTACTCCTCGGCGGGCTCCGAGCGGTCGGCGGCGCGTTCGTGGAACCCGGGGTAGGCCTGTCGCTGCTGGTAGGACATCCGGACCCGACGTCGGTAGTACGGCACCATTCCCCCGCCGTGGTGGGGGACGATCCCCAGGTCGGGGTACGCCGCCATCACCCCGCCGAACACCAGCCGCGACAACCCGAGCGTGGTGTCGAAGCGCCACCCGCACAACCGGTGTTCGATATACTCCGAGGCCCACTCGTACCGCTCCCGGAGTTGGGGGGTGGATCCACAGCGGCGCGTCGGTCGCCTCGGCGCGTTCGTGGAGCGGCCGGAACCGGTCGTCGTCGAGCGGCCGCCCCTCGACGTTCGAGAGGATCCGGACGGCAGCCGGTACCCCGCGCGGGCGTCGAGGCTGACCGCGTAGCCCCTCCAGGAGTGGGACAGATAGACGGCCTGGCCGGCCTCCTCGGTCGCCAGGTTCGCCAGCATCCTCGTGTCCTCGACGAGTTGGTCGACCGTATCGGTACAGCGGGGACCGACTCCTGATACTGTCGGCGATAGTCCCGTGACGGATTTCGACACCCCGGGGTGTCGAAAATCTTCACGTAGGTATAGCCAACAGTATGGGGTGGTTGTGGACGTCGCTTCTGCTCGTCTCGACGCGATCAGCCGGTTCCGTGGGCCGAAACCCCTCGTCGGTGTCGAGCGTCTCGATCAGCCGGAGAGTCTTCCCCGGCGTCCGGATCGGGGGGTCGCCCTCGGCTTCATACGCCCGATTCGTCGAGGGGAAGCACGTGTTTTCAGTGTGAAAATGGGCCCCGAGGTAAACCAACTGTAAGTTTATTATTGTGCTGAACTTCAGAATGCTATACGATCGTTTCCCTGCGCTTTTCGATCGAATGTCTGCTTCGAACTGTAAACTATATATCTGTTTATATGCTATCAGGCGGAAAGAACCCGTTCGCCGCCGGGCGATCCCGAAACGTCGGGTTCGCCATCAGTATTATAACGTTTATACTTGCAAGAGGTAAGCGTATGTCCGAGGTCAACCCGTTCGAGAGCCTGCAGGAGCAGATCGACGACGCCGCGGCGTATCTCGACGTCAACGACGGCGTGATCGAACGGTTGAAACACCCCGAGCGGGTGCTGGAGTCGAACCTCACCGTAGAGATGGACGACGGGTCGCTGGAGCGGTTTCGTGCGTTCCGCTCGCAGTTCAACGGCGACCGCGGGCCCTACAAAGGTGGGATCAGATACCACCCGGGCGTCTCGCGGGACGAAGTCAAAGCGCTGTCGGGGTGGATGACCTACAAGTGTGCAGTCGTCGACATCCCGTACGGCGGCGGGAAGGGGGGAATCGTCGTCGATCCCCGCGAGCTCTCGATGTCCGAGGTCGAGCGGCTCACCCGGTCGTTCGCGACGGAACTCAGGCCCATCGTCGGCCCGGATCGTGACGTCCCGGCGCCGGACGTCAACACCGGCCAGCGGGAGATGAACTGGTTCAAAGACACCTACGAGACGCTGGAGGACACGGTCGCGCCGGGCGTCATCACCGGGAAGGCCGTCTCCGCGGGCGGCAGCGAGGGGCGAGTCGAAGCCACGGGACGCTCGACGATGCTGGCCGCCCGGGAGGCGTTCGACTACCTGGGCGACGACCTTGACGGGACGACAGTGGCAGTGCAGGGCTACGGCAACGCGGGGTCGGTCGCGGCCACGTTGCTCGCAGAGCAGGGCGCGAGGGTCGTCGCAGTCTCCGACTCCTCGGGGGCGATCTACGATCCGGACGGCCTCGATCCGACCGCCGTCAAGGAGTTCAAGACCGAGACCGGGTCGGTGACCGGGTTCGGATCGTCGTCGGAACTCACGAACGAGGAACTGCTCACCCTCGACGTCGACCTCCTCGTCCCGGCGGCACTGGAGAACGCGGTCGACGCCGAGATCGCGCGGGACGTCGCGGCCGACGTCATCGTCGAGACCGCGAACGGACCGCTGACGCCCGGCGCCGACGACGTCCTCGGCGACCGCGACGTCCTCATCGTGCCGGACATCCTGGCAAACGCCGGCGGCGTCACGGTCTCGTACTTCGAGTGGGTCCAGAACCGACAGCGGTTCTCGTGGACCGAGGAGCGCGTGAACGACGAACTCGAACGGGCCATCACCGGGGCCTTCGACGACCTCGTTTCCGCATTCGAGTCCCAGGACCTCCCGAGCCTCCGGATCGCGGCGTACGTGGTGGCGATCCGGCGGGTCGTCGACGCCTACACCGACAGCGGAACCTGGCCGTAGACGGGAACTCGAAGTCCGCAGCGGCGAGGCGGCCCGCCGATGGGACCCGAGCGATTCAAGTCCGTGCCGCGTGGGTGGACAGACGATGCGCCAGGACCACCTCATCTCCGCGACCCAGCTCTCGCGGGCGGACATCGAGGCGGTGCTCGACCGCGCGGCGGAGATCGACGCCGATCCCGCGGCGTGGCACGGTCGACACTCGGGGTCGATCCTCGGGCTCTGCTTCTTCGAGCCCAGCACCCGCACGCGGATGAGCTTCGACACCGCGATGAAACGCCTCGGCGGGCGGACCACCGATATGGGCGCCGTCGAGTCGTCGTCGGTCAAGAAGGGGGAGACCCTGGCCGACACGATGCGGGTACTCGAAGGGTATGCCGACGCCCTCGTGCTACGACACCCCTCGGAAGGGGCGGCCGCGATGGCCGCGGAGTTCGTCGACGTTCCGCTCGTGAACGCCGGTGACGGGGCCGGACAGCACCCCACACAGACGCTGTTGGATCTCTATACGATCCGCGAGAACGCCGGGCTGGACGACATCACTGTGGGGATTATGGGGGATCTCAAGTACGGCCGGACGGTCCACTCGTTGGCGTCGGCGCTGACGAACTTCGACGTGCGCCAGGAGTTCGTCAGCCCCGAGAGCCTCCGACTCCCGCGGAGCGTCCGCTATGACCTCCACGGGTCCGGAGCACAGGTGCGGGAACACACCGACCTCGACGGGGTGCTGGCCGACCTGGACATCCTCTACGTTACCCGGATCCAGCGCGAGCGGTTCCCCGACGAAAACGAGTACCGCAAGGTGGCCGGCGAGTACCGGATCGACGCCGAGGACCTCGATGTCGCCAAGGACTCGCTGACGGTGCTGCACCCGTTGCCGCGGGTCGACGAGATCGCGCCGGAGGTCGACGACACCCGCCACGCGAAGTACTTCGAGCAGGCACACAATGGGGTGCCGATCAGGATGGCGCTTCTGGATTCCCTGCTGGAGACCGACACGGAGGGGGATCGATGACCGACACCGACCGCGAACTCCGCGTCTCGAAGATCCGGAACGGGACCGTGATCGACCACCTGACTGCGGGGCAGGCGCTGAACGTGCTCGCGCTGCTCGGGATCGACGGGTCCGGCGGCGAGACAGTCTCGGTCGGGATGAACGTCCCCTCCGACACCCTCGCGACGAAGGACATCGTCAAGGTCGAGGATCGGGAACTGAGCCAATCCGAGGTCGACGTGCTGGCGGTGATCTCCCCGGAGGCGACGATCAACATCATCCGCGACTACGAGGTCATCGAAAAACAGCGGATCGAGCGGCCCGAGTCGGTCGAGGGAGTGCTTTCGTGTCCGAACCGGAACTGCATCACGACCGGCGACGAGCCGATCCGAACCCGGTTTGCCGTCCTCGAGGAGGGACTCCGGTGTCACTACTGCGACGAGATCGTCAGGGAGTCCGAGATCACCTCGCACCTCACGGTGACCTGACGCGACTGCCGCGAGGTGCCGATCGCCCGACTGGAGCCGGACCCGGGACCGGAGGACAACGGTTTTGTACCGAGAACGAGTATCCACGGGTATGTCCAGTAAGGCGAAGTTCATCCTGGCACTGGCGCTCGTGGCGGTAATCTACTTCCTCGTCTCCGGCGACGAGGACCCCATCGAGGTCGACGTCGACGGCGGCGACGAGTAACGACGCCGGCCTCCTCGGTTCGAGCATCGCGCGAAAACCCCGCTTCTGCGATTCCGTGACGACCGCGAGCGACGGGTGTCGGACGGCAGGGCCCGTACTGTCGTCGTAGCCGGCCGATTCCCGTGAGGCCGTCCGACGGACTGATACGAGTCGCCGGCGAACGTGAGGTATGTACGGCCTCGTCACCCGGAACGCCGAGGAGGTCGAGTGGTCGGAGTTCGGAGTGGGGTTCTACGAGGTCAAGGACGTGACCGGCCGGGCCGCCGAACCCCTCCCGAACGCGACGAACATGATCTCGTGTTTCGGCGACACCGCGGCCGCGGACGCCGACCCGGATCTGGTTCCGATCGACGACGACGGAACGCCCGCGACCCGCGAACAGCAGTACTTCGATTGGTCGTACGTCTGCCCGACACACCGGGAGTACCGCGCGGGACTCTTCGAGATCATCGAGGACTGTGCGACCGCAAACGCCGACGTCAGGCTCGACGACGTCGGGTTCCCGCGCGAGGGGTACTGTCGGTGCGACAGGTGCGACCGTCGGTTCGACGAGGGCGATCACGACGACCGGGTCGCGTGGCGGGCCGCCGAGATCACCGACTTCGTCGTCGACGCCGCCGGGCGTGTTCCGGGCACGACGTATCTCACCCTGTACCCGGATCCGTACCCGGAGCATCTCTACCGGCGGTCCGGTATCGACGTGGCGGCAGTAGCCGACCACATCGACGAGTTCGTCGTCCCTCTCTACGACAGCCACTACGCGACGACCTACTGGCTCGAAACGATCGCGAAGGGGTTCGAGAGCCTGCTTGCGCCGACCGACACGCCGTTTGCGATCGAACTCTACGCCGTCGATGTCGACTTAGACGACCTGGTCCACGCGACGGAAGTGGCCGAAACGTACGCCGAGAACGTCTACTTCGGGTACGACGCGTCGAACGCGGCCGCGGCGATCCGGCGGAAGGACGCCGACGCCCGGGGCGGCGTGACCCACCGGCCGGACGGCGACGACGGGTCGTAGCGGGATCCCGTCGGCGGTCAGATGACGCCGGCGAGCCACGCAACCACGACGATTCCGCCGACGAACACGACCGCGGCGAAGGCGAACAGTCCCGTGAGGAGCCGGCGCTGCTTCGGCGAAGGGTCGGCCATACGGCCGGTTCGGCGGCAGCCGTAATATACTCCCTGGGCAACCCCTTACTCGCTGTCGGGTAGCCCCCCCTCCCGCCGCAACGGGTCGAACGCCGCCCCGGCGAGTCCGGGCCCCGACGGAACGACCATCCGGCCGTCCTCGACCGGCGCCGGGTCGGCCGCGAGATCCGATTCGAGTCGCTCTCCGGTGGCAAGCCCGCAGGCGGGGACGTCCGGCAGCGCGGCCGCGACGTGCAACGCACCGGTCCGGGCGACGGCCCCGTCGATCGTCGTCGTCACGACGCCTTCGACCCCGTCGGCCGCGGCACGGCGGGCGAGGTCGCGAGTCCGGACGGGCCCACCGAGGGCCATCGGCTTGCAGACGACAACGTCGGCCGCGTCGCGTTCGAGCACCGCGTCGATGCCGACGGCCGCAATCGACTCGTCGAGGGCGATGTCGATTCCCCGGTCACGCAACGCGGCGTTGCCGGCGAGATCCGACGCCGGCCGCGGCTGTTCGACGTACGCGAAATCCAGGTCGGCAGCCACGCCGACGAGTCGCTCGGCCGCGGAAGCGTCCAACCCCCCGTTGGCGTCGGCGCGGAGTTCGACGCCGTCGCCCGCAGCCTCCCGCACGGCACGCAGCCGTTCCTCGTCCTCGCCGACCTTCCGCGCGCCGATCTTCACTTTCACCGCCTCGTACCCCGCGTCGACGGCCTCGCGGGTCGCCGCCGCGCTGGCCTCGATGGAGGCGTCGCCGACAGTCGCGTTGACCGGAACCGACCCCGCGGGTGACCCGTCGGCGAGCCACGCCGCGAGCGACTCGTCGGCCGCGCGGGCGAGTGCATCGGCTCGTGCGAGTTCGACCCCGTGCCGCGCTGCGGGCGTCGCGACGTCGACTCCGGCGGCCGGATCGTCGGGTGCGGGGGCGTCATCCCCGTTCGGTGCGGCCGCATCCGCGAGGGCCGCCTCGCAGTCGTCGTACGACTCGGTCCACCCGGGCAGCGGTGCCGCCTCGCCGACCCCCCGGTGGCCGTCGGCCTCGACCCGGACCACGAACCCCTTCCGGTCCGTGATCCGGCCGGCAGCCGTCCCGAGCGGCGACGACAACCGCAGCGAGAAGGGGTCGTATCGGATCATACGAGCCCCGTACTCGCGAGGCCGAGGGCGAACAGGACCGCATACCCCGCGAGCAGTCGGCCGGTCCGCTCTAAGATCGGATTCAACACCTCACCTGCGGTCTCGGTCAGCATCGTCCGCGCGATGGTGAGTGCGTACGGGAGCGTCAGGTACGGGAGCACGACTGCAGCGGAGTACCCCGGCCGCAGGAGGAACCACAGCGGGACGGCGTACGCGAGCACGAGCATCGCGACGAACTGCGCCCGCGCGAACCCGTACCCGAACCGGACCACGAGCGTCCGCTTGCCGGTCGTGGCGTCCTCCGCCCTGTCGCGGACGTTGTTCACCACCAGGATGTCGGTCGAAAGCGCCGCGATCGGGAGCGCGGCGACGACCGCCGCGGTCGGGAGCGTCCCCGGGGGGATCCCGACCGGGAACGGAGCGGCCATCACCGCGGCAGCTTGGGCGTAGTAGGTGCCCGCGACGGCGACGATCCCGAAGAACACGAACACGAAGAGGTCGCCGAGACCGTGGTATCCGAGCGGGTACGGCCCCCCGGTGTAGGCGATTCCCGAGGCCACAGACAGCACCCCGATCACCAGGATCGGAACGCCGCCGACGTAGACGAGGTATGTTCCCAGGAGGATCGCTGCCGCGAAGGTGAGCACCATCGCGCGTTTGACGCTCTCCGCCGCGATGAGGCCGCCGGCGGTGACGCGGGTGAACCCCTCCCGCGCTTCCGTGTCCGCGCCCTGTACCGCGTCGTAGTAATCGTTGGCGAAGTTGGTGCCGACCTGGATGAGTCCCGCGCCGACGAGCGCCGCGATCGCGGGGAGAACCGCGAAGACGCCGTCGTGGACCGCCAGTCCCGTGCCGACGATCACGGGCGAGGCGGCCGCGGGCAGGGTTTGAGGTCGGGCGGCGATCACCCACGCCTCCCGCCGGGAGATGTCCTGCGTGGTCATTGCCGTCCTCTCAGTATGGCGTCGGTGTCAAAGTTCGGATCCACTCTCATGTCGAGCATCCGCGAGCGAGCGCAGTGAGCGAGCGGTTCACCGCCGACGAGCGGCCGGGAGGCCGCGAGTTCGGCGGGATTTTTTGATCCAGATTTTTTGTACGGAGGGTTCCCGCAGCGAGCGCAGCGAGCGAGGAAACCCTCCGTACGAAAAAAGGTGGGTGCTAGTAGTGCCAGGGATACTCCGAAAAGTCGGGGTCGCGACCCTCCAAGAACGCGTCCCGCCCTTCCTGTGCTTCCGCGGTCATATACGCGAGCCGGGTCGCCTCCCCGGAGAACACCTGCTGGCCGACTAACCCGTCGTCGGCCAGGTTGAACGCGTACTTCAGCATCCGTATCGCGGTCGGTGATTTATCCGTCATCTCGTCGGCCCACTCTAAGGCGACGTGCTCCAACTCCGCGTGGGGGATCGCCTCGTTTGCCATCCCCATCTCGACGGCCTCCGCCGCGGTGTAGGTCTTCCCGCGGAAGAAGATCTCCCGGGCCTTCTTCTGGCCCACCTGTTTCGCGAGGTACGCCGACCCGAACCCGCCGTCGAAGGAGGCAACGTCGGGGTCGGTCTGGAGGAACTTCGCGTGTTCCTCCGAGGCCAGCGTCAGATCGCAGATCACGTGCAGCGAGTGGCCGCCGCCGACAGCCCAGCCCGGCACGACCGCGACGACGGGTTTGGGCATAAACCGGATCAGCCGCTGGACCTCCAGGATGTGGAGCCGGCCGGCCTTCGCCTCACGAACCAGGGGGTCGTCCGATGCGTCGGCCTCGTCGTCGTCGCGATACTCGTAGCCCGACTCCCCGCGGACCGACTGGTCGCCGCCGGCGCAGAACGCCCACCCGCCGTCCTTCTCGGAGGGTCCGTTCCCGGTGAGCAACACGCAGCCGACGTCCGCCTGCTTTCTGGCGTGATCAAGCGCCGCGTAGAGTTCGTCGACCGTGCCCGGCCGGAAGGCGTTCCGCTTTTCGGGGCGGTCGAAGGCGATCCGGACGGCGGGGACGTCGATCGCGCGGTGGTAGGTGATGTCGTCGAACGCGTCGGCGCCGTCGACCCGCTCCCACCGGTCGGCGTCGAAGATCTCCGAAACCATACGGGGTGGGGGAACGGCGGGCGCAAAAAGATTCGTTTCGGGCCCCGCCCCATCCCTCACGTCGTCGCGTCGAGCACCCGATCGGCCGCCCGCTCGCGGAGGCGGTCGCGGACGCGGTGGCTGGCTTCCGCGTCCGTCCGGACCTCGATGACGTGAGAGCCCTCAGACGCCGTCGCCTCCCGGTAGGCCTCGCGGAACGCCCCGTCGCCGGCCTCAACGCGGGCAAAGGAGAGCCCGTAGAGGTCTCCTGTCGGCTCGAACTCCAGGCCGTGGGGCGTCACGAACTGCGAGGTGAAGGGTGGATCGTACGATTCGATCGGGAGCATATGGAAGATCCCGCCGCCGTCGTTGTTGATCAGGACGATCGTTGCCTCGACGTCGCATCGGTCGATCGCCGCCAGGCCGTTCATATCGTGGTAGTACGCCAGGTCGCCGGCGACGAGCGTGAGGTGGTCGGTCGTCGCCGACCCCGCGCCGAGCGCGGCCGAGACGATGCCGTCGATACCCGAAGCGCCGCGGTTTCCCAGCGCCGTGAGCGACGCCGTCGTCGGCGCGCCGAACCGGTCGAGGTCCCGGACGGGCATCGAGTTCGAGACGAAGAGGGTCGAGGGGTCGGGCGCGAGGTCGACGACGTCGGCCAGAATCCGCCCCTCGCAGAACCCGTTGGACTCCTCAAGGACCCCGGCGTGCGCTGCCTCGGCGTCGACCCACCGCTGTCGCCAGTCGTCGCTTCCCGGCCCGGCGAGCAGCCGCGACAATCGGCCGAACAGCCGCGTCGGGTCCGCCACAACCAGATCGGTCGCGGTGAACGCCGCCTCCCGCCACCCGCCGGCGGGATCGATCACGTACTGGTCGGCCTCGACCGCGGCGAGGTACTTCCTGAGGGGTTTCGACGTCGGCGACGCGCCGGCGCGGACGACGACGTCGGGATCGGGCCACGCGTCTCTGATCTCATCGCCGAGATAGCCGTCGTAGCCGCCGATTACGGGTGTGGTCCGGACGATGCCGCCGTAGCGGACCCCCGAAAGCGGGTCCGCCAGGACTGGAAATCCGGTGGCGTGGGCGAACGCCGCGACCGCCTCGGGGTCTATGCCCGGCGCGTCGTCGGGTCCGAGGACGATCAGCCCGCGCGGCTCCGACAGCGACGACGCCAGCTCCCTGAGGCGGTCGTCGTCGAGGTCGGGGACGCCCGCCGTCGTGTCGACGAACGCTCCGTCACGTCCCCTCTCGGCGGGTTCGGGGAGGTCGAGTGGGACATCCCCCTCGACAGGCGTCGGCTCAAGCGGCTTCCGGAACGGGAGGTTGAGGTGGACCGGACCGGCAGGAGTGCCGGTAGCGCGGGCAACGGCGCGGGCCGCGGTCGTCCGCAGCGACCGGAGCTTTCGGGGCGTCGCTTCGGGTTCGGCGACGTCGCGGTACCACCGGACGGCGTCCCCGTAGAGCTTCTCCTGGTCGATCGTCTGGTTCGCGCCGGAGTCCCGGAGCTCCGGCGGCCGATCGGCGGTCAGGGCGAGCAGCGGCACCCGCGATTGGGACGCCTCGATCACGGCGGGGTGGTAGTTGGCGGCGGCTGTCCCCGAGGTACACACGAGCGGCGTCACCTCGCCGGTCCGGCGGGCCCGTCCCAGGGCGAAGTACGCCGACGACCGCTCGTCGAGGTGCGAAAGGACCCGGATGTCGTCGTTGCGGTGGAACGCGACGGTCAGCGGCGTCGACCGACTTCCGGGTGAGACACAGACGGTGTCGACCCCGGCGGCAGCGAGTTCCTCGGCCAGCACGCGACCCCAGAGCGTGTTCCGGTTCGGGTCGGTCACGTGTGGGGCTCCTCCCGGTCGGGCGTCCTGGGGACGCTGCGTCGGCTCACCGCCCGTCGTCCTCCCGTTCGAGTTCGTCGAGGATCGGCCGGTACTTCAGCTGAACCTCGTCCCACTCGCCGTCGGGGTCGGAATCGGAGACGATGCCGACGCCCGCAAACAGCGTCGCGGTGTCGCCGCGGGCCACGGCCGACCTGAGCGCGACCGCGAAGGTGCCGTAGCCCGCGGCGTCGATCCACCCGACCGGCGCGGCGTACCACCCGCGGTCGAACGGCTCGGTCTCCCTGATCGTCTCAAGCGCCCGCTCCGGCGGCAGCCCGCCGACCGCGGGCGTCGGGTGGAGCGCCTCCACCAGGGACAGCACGTGTTCGGCGCGATCGAGCGTCGCAGTGATCGGCGTCCGGAGGTGCTGGACGGTGGCGAGCCGTCGGATCCGGCGCGGCCCGGCGCTCACCGACGCCGCGAAGGGCGCGAGCTGTTCTTTGATCGTGTCGGCGACCAGCTGGTGCTCGTGGGCGTTCTTGTCGTCCTCGGCGAGCTCCGCGGCTAACCACTCGTCTTCCTCCGGGGTTTCCCCGCGGCCGGTCGTTCCGGCGAGGGCGTCGGTCTCGACTGTCCGACCCCGGACCGACACCAGCCGCTCGGGCGTCGCCCCGAACAGCGACGCCTGCAACCGTCCCGCACCCGGCTCGGGCTCGACCAGGAAGCGGTAGCAGTCGGGGTACCGCTCCCCCAGGCGGGCGAGCACGTCCGGCAACGGGAGGTCGCCATCGAGGTCGACGTCGAGCGCCTGTGCGAGCACAACCTTCTGGAGGTCGCCCGACTCGATCCGATCGACCGCGGCCTCAACGCCCTCGCGCCAGTCCTCGCGGGCGGTGGTCCGGCGTCGGTTGCGCACGCCGGGCGGGTCCGCGAGGTCGCCGGCGTCCGGGAGCGACTCGATCCGGCCGCGCTCCTCGGCCAACCGTGACTCGACTGACTCGGCGGTCGCCTCCGGGCCGACTGCGTTCACCGTCACCCACGCGTCGCCGTCGACCCAGGTGACCTGCACGCGGGGGAAGACGAACCGCGCGCCGGGGAAATCCTCCCACGGCGGCCCCGTCGTGCTGTCGGTGTGGAAGCCGAACCCGCCGAACAGCCGCGGTCTGGCGGCTTCGGTGCCGGCGTGGACGTCGCCCGACGCGAACAGCGCCTCGGCGGCGTTCCTGATGGTGTCGAACCGACCCGCGCCGTCCGCGGTGAGCGTTGCCGCCGCGCCCTCGCCCGCCACGGTCGCCTCCTCGGGGGCGCCCCAGACCGTCCGGGGGGTGTCGGCGGCGCGGAGCACAGCCCGAAACGACGGCGGCTCGACGGGGACCGACCGACTGACGAGGTGCGTGCCCGCCGCGTCGGTCCGCAACGGTTCCATTGTCGAACCTCGGGATCCCACTGCCTTTTATTTGACTATCCCACCGACCTTTTGCTGCGGGCGGCTTCGCCGCCCTGGCAAAAGCTCGGCCAAAAGCACGGCGTCGGCCCCTTCGGGGCCTCCTTGGCCCGCTCGCTCACTTCGTTCGCTCGCGGTACAGCAGTCGCTCGTATTAATTGATTCTTATTTTCACGTTTAATTTCGACAAATTGGGCTATAGAACTGATGTGCGCACCGACCTTTTGCTGCGGTCGCTCGCTTCGTCGCCGGGCTTCGCCCGGCTGCCAGCGGGACCTCCGGTCCCGCCCTGCTCGCTCCCTGGCAAAAGCTCGGCCAAAAGCCTGCGTCAGGGGCTTTGCCCCTTCCTCGGCCCGCTCGCTCACTGCGTTCGCTCGCGGTCGGTAGTTCACCTGTACTGAGCGAATTGATGGGACCTATAGTAGCGTCTGCAAGTCTTCGCTCACTCGATCACACGCCGTCGTGCGATCGGATGTGCAACCAGTTGCAAACGCTACTATAGAACGTCTGTGAACTTTGGTGTGGGTTCCGTTATACCGCCGACTACCCGTACCGTTCCTCGTTCCAAGGGTTCGCAGTGGCGGAGTAGCCGCGCTTTTCCCAGTAGCCCCGTTTGGGCTCGGTCAGGAACTCGACGCCGTCAATCCACTTGGCGCCCTTGTACGCGTACTTGTGGGGGGTGACCACCCGGAGCGGCCCGCCGTGGTCCGGCGCCAGGCTGTCGCCGTCGTGACCGTACGCGAACAGGACGCCCTCGTGGAGACAGTCCGACAGCGGGAGGTCGGTGGTGTATCCGTCGAGCGCGTGGAACAGCACGTGGACGGCGTCGTCGCCAACTCCGGCCCGTTCGGCGATCGTGGTGAACGGGACCCCGGTGAACTCACAGTCCAGCGCGCTCCAGCCGGTGACGCAGTGGAAGTCCTGCCGCTGCGTCGTCGACGGCAACTCCTGGAACGCCCCGTAGGAAAGCGAAAGATCGGTCTCGACGGCGCCCCACACCTCGAAGGACCACGTCTCGCGGTCCCACGACGGCGTTTCGCCCTTCGACAGCACCGGGAATCGGTCGCTCGCACGCTGCCCGGGCGGCACCCGCGAGTCGCCGAACTCCCGGTAGAGGTCGGTGACGTCTTCGGCCATACCCTCACTTCGGCCGCAGGTTCATATGCTGCCTGGCTCGGATGGGTTCGTCGCCCGTCCGGGACGTATAAAACCGCGGTTTTACCGAAATTGCTAATACTTTTATTTCGATCAAAAATAGATTCCCGAATTTTCAAAGCGATATTTCGCAAACCGGGAAAGGACGCCACAGGAATTAAATACCCCGGATTCAAAGCGTCGGACGATCAGATGCCCAAGGTGAATATAAGCGTCCCCGAACACCTCGAAATGCAGATCGCGCAACTCGTCGATCAAGGCGAGTTCGTCAACCGGGAGGAGGCCATCGAGGAACTCCTCTCGACCGGCCTCCGTGCGTTCAAAACGAGCGGCCCGATCGACGAGGACGACCGCCTCGAAGACGACGGGATGATGGGACACGACGACGAGTACGTCTTCTGACAGCGTAGCCACTCAGCGGCCGGGTTCGGGGCTTCGGACGGCGTCCGACCCGTACGACGACAGTCCCGACCGTGTGAGCTTCCAGCAAAAACCCTTAACATCGCCTCTCGCGTACGTTGCCGTATGCACAAGGACGAGCTCCTGGAACTCCACGAACAGATGCTGATCATCAAGGACAACTTCGCGGGGCGCGAGGAGGTCGACGAGAGTATCTTCGAGGAGTACGAGAACCTCGATGTCGACCCTTCACACGTCCACAAATCGAAGAGCGAGCACAAACACGCCGTGTTCGTCCTCGGCAACGCGCTCGCGTCGGCGATGACCGACGAGGAGTTCTCCAACGCCGGCCGCGTGGGCAAGCGGATGGAGGAGCTGGCAGAGGACGCCGAGAGCAAACTCTGACCCGGCCGGTGAGGCGTCCCGGTTTCGATCGGCTTCCGTCTCGCGACGCAACGCCTGCGGACTGCGTAGCTTCTTAACGGTTCGCTCACTCACTCGGAACTATGGATTCGCTTCCGGTCGATCTCCTCTCCCGTCTCGCAGTCGTGGCCGCGCTTCTGGTCTCCCTCGCGGTGACGTTCCTCGTGGATCGGCCGTCGGTGTTCGGCGCCCGTCTTCGCGAACGGTTCGTGCTCGGGGTCCCCTGGGGCACGCTCCTGTCGGCCGGCTTCGTTCTCGCGGTGTACCTCCTGGTGCAGGGCGGGCTCCGGAACTGGTATTCGCCGGTCACGATCCCGTTCCGGGCGTGGTCGTACTTCTACCCGACCGGTATGCTCACCGCGGCGTTCTCCCACAACGGCGCGAACCACCTGATCGGGAACCTGATCGGGACGCTCACGCTCGCCCCGCTGGCGGAGTACGCGTGGGGCCACTTCCCCAGACGCCGGGGGGCACAGACGTTCTCCTCGTTCCGGACGAACCCCTACGTCCGCGGGTTCGTGGCGTTCCCCGCGGCGGTGATCGCCGTCGGGTTTCTGACTTCGGTGTTCGCAGTCGGCCCGATCATCGGCTTCTCGGGGGTCGTGTTCGCCTTTGCGGGCGTGGCACTGGTGAACTACCCGCTGGGGACCGTGATCGCACTCGTCGGCGGCGGCGCGCTCCGACTCGTGTACAACGCGCTCCGAACCCCCACGCTCGTCGCGATGGGCCGCCCCGCGTACATCTCGCCGTGGTGGGCCGACATCGCGATCCAGGGCCACGCCCTCGGGCTCCTGATCGGCGTCCTCCTCGGGCTGTGGATCGTCCGAACCCGCCTGGCGGGCGACCGGCCGAGCGCGCGCCGGCTCTGGCTGGGCGCCCTGCTCGTCGCGGTCGAGCAGTCGCTGTGGGCGGTGTACTGGTTCCGCGGCGGAGAGACGTACGTGCTCTATCGCGCCGTGGGCGTGGTGCTCGTCGCCCTGTTGGCCGTTCTCGTCGTGGTGGCGGTCGTCGCCCGCGACGATCCCCTCTTCGAGTGGGAACTCGGCGCCGACAGCGGCGTGGTCCGGAACTGGCAGGTCGCGGCGGGGGTGCTGCTGCTCGCGACCGCGGCGATCGCCGGGCCCGCGGTCCCGGCGAACCTCTTCACCGCGGAGGCGGGGGAGCTTCCGGGCGAGGAGCGAACGGTCCGGGATTACGAGGTCACGTACGCCGAGAACGTCCGGAACGGGCTCGTGTCCGTCGTGGACGTCGAGGCCTTCGGGGAGACCACCGCGGTCAACACTTCCGGCGTGATCGTGCGGAGCACCGACCGCGGGATCTGGACCACGGCGGTCCCGAAGGGACGGCTGGCGTTCACCGGCCGGGTCGCCGTCCGGCTCGGCGGGGTCGGCTGGCGCGAGACGGTGTACGCACAGCGCGACGGCTGGCAGGTGCTCGGCGGGGGCACCGCCTACCGGGTCGGGCTCGGCGACCGCGACGCGATGCAGGTGGTGTACACCTCCGAGCCGGCCACTGCCGGGCCGACGCTCGCCGGCCGGAACGTGACCGTCGTCCCCACGCGGGAGGCCTACCGGTTGCGGGTCACGCGCCACAACGGCTCGAGCAACGAGACTGTGGCCTTCCCCGGGAAAAACGAGTCCGTGACCGTCGACGGGCTCCGGTTCGACCGCAACGTCTCGCGGGTGACCGTCTCGTACAACGGCACGCGGCTCCGGCTTCTGACCCAGGAGACCTACGAGTGACGGAGGCCCGGCGGGGGCGCGACCGGTCAGCCGTCCGGGAGGTCGATGGCGACCGTGGTCCCGTCAGCCCCGCCGGAGACGAGTTCGAGGTCGCCGCCGTATCTGTCTGCCACCCACTTGGCGAGCCACAGGCCGAGGCCGGAGGCGTGCTGGAGTTGCGTGATCTCGCGGTCGCCTGCGACCACCGACCACTCCGCGTCGGGGATGCCGGGACCGTCGTCCGCGACCGCGATCCGGATACCGCCGTCGTCCCGATCGGTGACGGTGACGACGACCGTGTCGCCGTCCTCCGGCGTTCCGTACTCGACCGCGTTGTCCAGTAGCTCGGTGAGCGCACGCTCGATCGGCTCGTCGTACGGGACCGGCTCGTCGGTATCGATATCCACTCGGACGTCCGTGTCGGGCGCGACCGACGCTGCCAGGTATTCGAGCCGGTCCGGGAGGTCGCCGACGGGCAGCGGATCGGAGTCGACCTGGTCGGCACGGAGGATCCGTTGAATCGACTGTGCGGTCTCGCTGGTGTCGAGCAGCGCGCGGCTGGCGTCCTCGATCCGGTCGGCGTGGGCGGCGATCCGGTCGTCGGCCGTCTCGGCGGCGATGAGCTCCGCACGACCGTGGATCACGTTCGTCTGGTTCCGGAGGTTGTGCCGCAACAGGCGGTGGAGGACGCGGAGGTGCGTACCCTGCTGTTTGACCTCGGTGATGTCGGTCAGGACGACGAACGCGCGTTCGCCGTCGCCGCTCCGGTAGGGCACGCTCCGGACGAGGTAGAACCGGACGCCGGCATCGGTCCGGACGCGGATCTCCCGCTCGATCTGTTCCCGTCGCGCCGCGGTGGCTTCGAGGGCGTCGGCGATCGGCTCCGGGAGGAGATCCGCCACCGCCGCCACCGGTTCGTCCTGTAGTTCGCTCCCGCTTGCGTCCGCCAACCCGACGAACTGGTCGTTGGCCGTGACGACCGTCGGGCCGGGCGGTTCGAAGGACAACTCCACCAGCGGGTCGGTCAGCGACCCGAAAAGCTCGGTGAACCGGCGCCGCTGCCGGGAGGCCTCCTGTTCGGCCAGCCGTAGCTCCCGGATGTCTTGGACGGTCCCGACGACGCCGTCGACGGCCGCATCCGAGATCGGCGAAACGGAGATGCGCGTCGGGATCTCGATGTCGTCCCGCGACCGGAGTTCGGTTTCCGTGACGTGGGAGCCGGCGGGCGGGGACGCGATCAGTTCCGCAACGCCGTCGTCTATCACGACGTCCTCGATCGGGGTTCCTACCAGTTCCGATCGGCGCGTTTCCAGCAGGTTGGCGAGGGACTCCGTGACGAGTGTGAACGTGCCCTCGGCGTCGAGCGTGAACAGCATGTCGTCCGCGGTCTCGACGACCGCCTCGTAGCGGCGGCGCTCCTGGTCGCGCTCGACGCGGTCGAAGACCGACTCCGCAGTGGCAGTCAGGAGTTCGAGGAACTGCCGTTCGTCGTCGGAGACCGACTCGGTCCCCTCGTGGCTCACGCTGAGTACTCTGGTGTCGCCGATCGGAAGGTACGTCGCCGAGCCGACGCCCCCGGCATCCAGGTGGTCCGGGTCGTCGACCTCGACCGTTCGGCCCTCGGTGAACGCGGTCCCGACCGGCCCCTCGTCGGCGTCGTAGACCGGGCGGTCCCCCAGCCGTTCGCGGGCGGACTCGGAGACCGATAGCGGCACCAGGGCGTCGGCCGCGGGGTCGTACTCCCGGACGGCCGCTCCGTCGGCGTCGATCGTATCCGTCGCCACGTCGACGACCCGGCCGGCGACGTCCGCGGTGGTTTCGGCGGCGACCATATCCTGGGTCGCTTCGAGCAGGTTGCTGAAGATCTGCTCCCGCCGGCGCTGCCGGCTCACGTCCCGGAGGGTCCCGACCGTCCCGGTGAACGAGCCGTTTTCGAGCGGGCGCAGCGTCATCCGGTCGGTACAGGGGATGCGGCTGCCGTCCTTCCGGACGAGTTCCACGTCCAGCTTCGCGATCGACATCTCTGCCGGCCCGGCGTCGCCGTTCTCCCGGAGGAGTTCCCTGAGTGCGTCCTCCGCCGCCGCGACGGTTCGGTCGTCCTTGGTGAGATGGACCGACGATCCGAGGAGTTCCTCCCTGTCGTACCCGGTCATCTCACAGAGCGCGTCGTTGACGAAGGTGAACCGGCCCGCCTCGTCGAGGATGTAGACCGCGTCGCCGACCGTCTTCACCAGGTGTTCGTACATCGTGCGGTCGGTCTCGGCGCGGCGTTCATCCGTGTCGCGGACCGCGACCGAGAGCCGCTCTTCCTCGGGGTACAGCGTCACGTCGAGCCGTCGGCCGTCGCCGGCGACGACCTCGGTAGTGGTCGTGGTTCCGGACGTCCGCGCCTGCCGGACGGCGTCCCGGACGTCGCTGAGCGCCCGCTCGGAGAGGACGTTCCAGACGGAGCGTCCCCGGAGCGTCCTCCGGTCCGCGTCCAGTAGTGACGCGGCGGCCTCGTTGAGATACGCGATCCGGTTGTCGCCGTCGACTTCGAGGATCCCGTCGTCGACCCGTTCGACCGTCCGGAGCGCCGGTTCGGCGCGCGGCCCGCGGTCGGGGTCCGCATACGAGCCGTCGGGCACCGCCGGCGGGTGTAGCGCTCGGGGGAGTTTGGTTTCGAGGAGGCCGAGGTCCGACCCCGGCTCCCAGGTGATCGCGTCCCGGGCGCCGGCGGCGACGGCCTCGCCCGCCGCGTCGGGATCCGGCGTCACCCAGACTGTCGGGGGGTCGATACGTTCGGGAACCGAGTCGGCGTGCGTCGCGAAGACGAGCGTCCCGCCGGCCGCGGGGCCGTCGGAACCGAACCGATCGAGCGGCGCGAGGTCGTCGAAGACGATGTCGGCCTCGGTGGAGAGTCGCTCCAGAGTCCGTTCGAGGTCGTCCGTTCGGGCCTCGTACCCACGATCGTAGTACGGTGTGACGCGTACCCCTGGGGACTGATGGCCCCGTGACATATGTGTCTGTGTAACGGATACCCGTTTTTTAATGTTGGTTTCCGTTTCGACTATTGATAACGGGAGGTTCGGGCGGTGTACTCGGTGACAGGTGCCGGATGGGGCAGGTCCGACGGCTACTGCTCCAGCCCCCCGGCCTTCTTGTATCGGCGCCGGTTCTCCCGGTAATGTTCGACCGTGTCCTCGATCACGGCCGCCTGCTCGGGGGTGAGTTCCCTGGTTTCGGCGGGAACGCCGTATGCGAGGTGTCCTTCCGGGACCACGGTGTCCTCGGTGACGAGGGAACCGGCGGCCACGAGCGAGTTCGACTCCACCGTGGCGTCGAACTGGATCGTACTCGACATCCCGATCAACGCGTCGTCGCCGACGACGGCGTGGTCGATGACGACGTTGTGGCCGACGGTGACGCGGTCGCCGATGTGAGAGCCGTGGAGCATCGAGAACTCCTGGACGTTCGTCGCCTCCCCGACGACGGTGTCGCGGATGTCCCCGCGCAGACAGACGAACGGCCAGAGGCTCGCGTCCGCCCCCACGTCGACGTCGCCGACGAGGTAGGCCATCTCCGAGACGAACGCCGAATCCGCCACCGACGGCGACGCCCCCATAACCTCTCGTTCCATACGGACCCTCTCGGGGACCGACGGAATAAGCCTCCCGGGAGCCACGACGAACGCCGCCAGGAGGGACGCCACCTGGTCGTGAGCAACCCGGTTTGGGTCCGCTTCGACGATAAAGTATATTCTTTACGTTACTATACGAAATATTATATTAGGGAACCGTCGAAACCACCGCTGGCGCTTATGGGTCGGTTCCGCCGCCGGGATCGACGAGGTGGACCGGGTGTGATGCGGGTCGTTCGAGCAGCGAATCGAGCTGTTCGACGCACGAGACCCCGCTTGCGACGACCCGACGGCCCTCGGTCTCCGGCTCGGTGAACTGCGATTCGAGCCTCTCGCCGACGGCCATACTCAACTCGTAGTAATCCGACTTGTATCCGAAACTACCAGCCATCCCACAGCATTCGACGTCGGACGTTTCGACGTCGTACCCGCAGGTTTCGAGGACCGAGACCGTCCCCGCTTCGAGGTCGAGGGTGCGCTGCTGGCAGTGGCTGTGGTAGGCGACCTCCGCGTCGCCGTCGGCCGGCGACCCGAGGGCGTCGGGGTCGGCGCCCTTTTCGAGCAGTCCGAACACGTACTCGAAGAGTTCGTAGCTGTGTTCGGAGATCATCTCCGCGCGGTCGTCGTCGAGCAGCTTTCCGTACTCCCGGCGGAACAGCGCAAGGTCGCTCGGCTCCACGACGACCACGTCCCGCCCGGCCTCGATCTCGGGGGAGAGCGCGTCGGCGACCGTCTCCGCGCGGTCCGTCGCGGTCGCGACCATCCCCTGTGAGAGGGGGGCGCGGCCGCTCGCGCCGACGTTCGGGACCGTGACGTCGACACCGAGCGCTTCCAGGGTCCGGACCGCGGCTTTCCCCCGCCCGGTTGCGACGTAGTTGGTGTACACGTCGGGATAGAGTACCGCCTCACGGGTCGGGTCGGCCGGGCCCGCGTCCGGTCTGGAGCGGAACCACTCCGTCAGCGGCTCCGGGTCGAACCGCGGGAGGTCGCGCCGGCGGTCGACGCCGGCCACCCGTTCCAAGGCCGCGCGGGCCACCGACGACGCAGCGAGCGCGTTCGCGACCGGTGCCGTCCGACTCCCCCACTTCGCCAGCGTCCCGAAGTTTCCGAACAGCCGCTTTCCGAGGTCCAGCCCTGCCGGCTCCGCGTCCGGGGTGAGTCCCTCTACGAGGAAGTCGAAGCGCCCCGGCTCTTCGCCCCGATTGAGCCGGTCGCGGACGACCGTGTTGATCCACGGGATGTCGATCTTCACCGGGCAGGCGTCGACGCATCGGGAACAGCCCGTACAGAGGTCGTTGAACTCGGCGGCGGCCTCGGGGCCGCCGATCCCCGCCTCCCACCCGGTGGCGATCCCCCCGGAGTACGTCTCGCCGCCGAACGCGTGGCCGCCGACCTGCTGGAAGTTCGCACACGAGTTCGCACAGGCCCCACACCGGACGCAGTACAGCGTCTCCCGGAGGTCGTCGTCCTCGCGCATCGCCGTTCGGCCGTTGTCCAGCAACACCAGGTGGAACTCCCGGTCGTCGGGGTCGCCGAACCCGGCCGTCCCGGGCGCCTCGAAGTCGATCGCGGGCGTCTCGACCGGCGGCGTGAGAAGCGACACGTAGGCGGTGATGTCCTGGCCCGCCCCCGCGGGGCCGATGAGCTCCAAAAACGGCGCGAGGTCGGCCATCGAGGGGACGATCTTCTCGACGCCGGCGATCGCGACGTGGGTGTCGGGCGTTACCGCACACTTTCGGGCGTTGCCCTCGTTCGTGACGAGCGCCAGCGTCCCGGTGTCGGCGGTCAGGAAGTTCGCGCCGGTGATCCCGATGTCGGCCTCCGTGACCCGTTCGAGCAGTCGCTCGCGGGCGAACCGGGTCAGCTCCTCGGGGGTTTCGAGCGGCTCGTCGAGGTCGAAGGTCCGCGAAAAGAGGGCCGCGATCTCCGAGCGGGACTTGTGGATCGCGGGGGCGACGATGTGGCTCGGCTCCTCCTCGGCGAGTTGGAGGACGAACTCCGCGAGGTCGGTCTCGGTGACGTCGATCCCGTCGGCTTCCAGGCCGGCGTTGAGGTGGACCTCCTCGCTGGTCATCGTCTTGCTCTTGACCACCGACTCCGCGTCGCGGTCGGCGGCGACTTTGCGGACGTACTCGCGGGCGTCGGCGGCGTCGTCGGCCAGGTACACGGTTCCCCCGTTTTCCTCCACCTGTTCGGTCAGCGCCTCGACGAGTTCCGGCAGCCGCTCTATCGCCTCCTCCTTGATCCGACGGGCTTCCTCGCGGTACTCCTCGGTGGCGTCCATCTCGGCGTACCGCCGGTATCGACCCGCGTTGAACGTCGAGACGTTCTCCTCGACCGCCGCGCCCTCGGTGTCCAGAAGCTCCCGGAGTCGGGCCGCGGTTCCGGCGCGGGAGCGGGGTCGCTCCTCGCTCATCTCACCGGTCCTCCAGGAGGAGGATCCGCAGTTCGGCCGGGCCGTGGACGCCGTAGACCGGTGCCCCCATGTCCGCGGTCGCGCTCGGTCCGGTGGCGAACACGGCGCTCGAAAGCCCCGCGGCGATCTCTTCGCCTACCTCCGCGAGGGCCGTCGAGAGCGACGCGTGGACGTCGCTGGCGGCGAGGACGGCGACGTGGGTCTCGGGGTAGAGGCTGATCGCCTCCGCCCCGCGTTCGTCCGAGGGGACGACGACGCTGCCGTACTCCGCGACCGCCGGGCCGACCGGCGTGACGCCCGTCGCGGCCGCCTCGAGTGTGGCCGGTGAGGGGTCGATTTCCACGGGATGGTTCGCGAGCGAAACCCCGTCGAACGGCAGCGGGACGCCCACCGCCGGCTCGGCGAGACAGTCGGCGAGGGCCCGGTCGAACTCCGGGACGGTGGTGCGCTCGACGGTCGCCCGCCGGTCGGCGGCGCGCCGTTCGAAGGTGGCGACGGAATCCGATGACATACCTTTTGGTGCGAACGATCGGTCTTAGCCGTTTCGCCGGGTAATAGATCCACCCGAAGATTTAACAATGGTTATGTGAATCTTCCTGGAGAGCCAGCTATGGAAGCCGAACTAGACACTGTCAAAGTCGAGAAGGACGGGAGGATCGCTACGGTGACGCTCAACCGGCCGGAACGCCTCAACGCGAACAGCCACGAGATGGCGCGCGACCTCGATGCGGTCTCGCAACTGCTGGACGGCGACAAGGACGTCCGACTCGTCGTCATCGAGGGCGCCGGACGGGCGTTCTCTGCCGGGATCGACCTCAAGGAACTCCCGAAGGACAACATCGACATCGAGATGATGCCGCCGTGGGAGAACGGGCTCCGACGCTTCGAGACGATGGACGCGCTTGTGATCTCGCTGATCCACGGCTACGCCATCGGCGGCGGGCTGCAGATCGCTCTGGCGAGCGACATCCGGGTGTGTACGCCGGACGCCGAACTCGGCCTGACCGCGATCGAGGAGAGCATCCTCCCCGGGCTCGGCACCTGGCGGCTCCCCCGGTACATCGGGCTGGGCCGTGCGATGAAGATGAACACGCTCGGAAACCACATCGACGGCGAGGAGGCCCGCCGGATCGGGCTCGTCGACCACCTCGTCGACGAGGAGACCCGCCACGAGGAGCTCGACGAGATCATCGAGGACTATATGGCCGGCAACTCCCTGGGCGGGCGGAACACGAAACACGCCACCAACGCGGCCTTCGACCACAACTACGAGGAGTTCATGGACCTCTATATGAAGCTCCAGCGGGAGTCGATGAGCTCCGAGGACTTCGAGGAGGCGATGGCGGCCCTCCGCGAGGACCGCGAGCCCGAGTGGGTCTGAGACGGGTCCCCGCGGTGTTCTGCCGTTCCGAATCGGATCACTCCCCGACGCCGCTGCCGACCTCCGACTCGACTGCTTCGGTGATGCTCACCCGGTCGATCTTCCCGATCGGCGTCGTCGGCAGTTGTTCCACGAACCGGACGTGTCGCGGGTGTTTGAACGCGGCGTCGGTCTCGATGAACCACTCCTTCAGTTCCTCCTCGGAGAGCTCCTCGCCGTCTTCGAGCACGACGTTTGCGACCGGCACCTCCGATTTCCGCTCGTCGGGGATCGAGACCACCACCGCCTGTGAGACTGCGGGGTGTTGCTTCAGCGTCTCCTCGACGTCGGTGGGGTAGACGTTCTCGCCGCCGACGATCAGCATATTGTCCAGCCGGCCCGTGATGTGGAGGTAGCCCTCGTCGTCGAACATCCCCAGGTCCTCGGTGTGGATCCACCCCTCTTCGAAGACCTCCGCCTCGCGCTCCGGACGGTTGTGGTAGCCGGGCGTGAGCTTGTCGCCGGTGAGCATAATCTCGCCGATCTCGCCGACCGGCAGTTCCGCGCCGGAATCGGGATCGACGATCTTCGCGTCCGCGAGGTCGCCGATCACTTTCCCGGTTGAGTCCAGCGGCGCGTCGGCGTCGCCGAACTCGGTGATGGCGATCACCGCCATCGTCTCGGTGAGCCCGTACGCCTGGACCGGCTGGGCGCCGAGGTCGCGGAACTCCGCAGCCAGCTCCTCGGAGACGGTGTCGGCGCCGACGAAGATGTACTCCAGGCTACTCAGGTCGTACTCGTCGACGTCGTCGTGATGGACGAACTCGTAGCCCATCTGCGGTACCAGATCCATTCCCATCACCGACTCCCGTTCGACGAGTTCCAGCGCCTCGCCGGGGTCCCACCCGCTGCCGACGACCACCGTCCCGCCGCAGGAGAGGCGACTGAGCGTCATATCGATCCCGCCGGAGTGGTAAAACGGGAAGTAATGCAGGTTGCGGTCCTCGGGGCCGATCTTCCGGCCGACCGCGACGCCGACGCTCCCCGAGAGGGTGTGGTTCGTGTGTTTGACCCACTTCGGCCGGCCGGTGGTTCCGGCGGTATGGAGCAGGAGCGCGAGCTCGTCGTCGAGCCGCGGGGTCACGCCCGGATCCGCCGATTCGGGCAGGTGGGATTCGACGTCGCCGTCCGGCCCGGAGGTGAGCGCGTCGACCCCGTCGATCCCCCGGGCGACCGATTGCAGGTCCCCCCTGGATTCGTCGACCACGACGGTCCCTGCCTCGGCGTCGTCGACGAGGAACTCGATCGTGTCGTCGCCGAGCCGAACGTTTACGGGCGCGGCGGTCGCACCGACCTGCCACCCCGCCAGGATGAGCGAGAGCATCCGCGTGGAGTTGCCCATCAGCAGCGCGAACCGGTCGTCGACGCCGATCCCCAGGTCGCCCAGCGCCGCCGCGTACCGGTCCACCCGGTCGTAGAGGTCGCCGTAGGTGACCTCCTCCTCGACAGTGACGACCGCGGGCGTGTCAGCGTACGCGTCGGCAACGAAGCGGAGCCTGTTAACGATGTTCATAATTACCAAGCGAACGGTCAACCGCATCCCACCTTAATGCTTCGCCGGCGGTCCGGGCGGACGCCGTGAACGCCCTCGGCGACTCCCCCCTACACCGAGAGGTTCATCCCGGCGCCGACGCCGAGGTGCCTCTCCATCACGTCCTCCGCCTCCCGGAGCTCCGGGGTCGTCCCGTCGAAGACGTTCTGTCCCTTGTTGATGACGTAGTGGCGGTCGGCGACCGCCATCGCGGCCCTGACGTTCTGCTCGACGAGCAGGATCGTGACGCCCTCCTCGCTGATCGTCTCGACCACCTCGATGACGTCCTCGACGATCTGCGGCGCCAGCCCCTCGGTGGGTTCGTCCAACAGGAGAAGTTTCGTCCGGCCGAGGAGCGCCCGTGCGATGACCAGCATCTGCTGTTCGCCGCCGCTGAGATGCGACCCGTTGTAGGAGCGCCGGTCGGCCAGCCGGGGGAACAGCTCGAACACCTCATCGAGGCTGAGCGTCCCCTCGCCGCCGCTTTTGAGCTGACCCATCCGGAGGTTCTCGTCGACGGTGAGGTCCGGGAACGCCTGCCGTTCCTCGGGCACGTACCGGATCCCCCGGTTCACGGTCTCGTAGTCGGGGTACCCGGTGATGTCCTCGCCGTCGAAGGTGATCGTGCCCGCGGTGGGCGTGAGGATGCCGAGGATCGCCCGCAGGGTCGTGGTCTTGCCGGCCCCGTTGCGCCCGACCAGGGAGACGACCTCGCCGCGGTCGACCGACAACGAGAGGTCCCTGAGGATCCGGCTTTGGCCGTAGGCGGCGTCGATGCCGTCGACGTCGAGCAGGCGGTCGCTCACAGCTCCGCACCTCCCAGATAGGCCCGCTGAACCTCCTCGTCGGCGCTGACCTCCTCGGGCGACCCCTCGGAGATGACCGCGCCGCCCTGGAGGACGGTGATCGTATCGGAGATGCTCATCACGATCTCGAGGTCGTGTTCGATCAACATGAGTGTGAACCCGCGTTCCTCGGAAAGTCGCTGGACGAGCTGGATGGTCGAGACGGTGTCTTCCCGACCCATCCCGGCGGTCGGCTCGTCGAGCATCAGGAGGTCGGGGTCGGTCGCCATCGTGATCCCGATCTCCAGTTTCCTGCGGTCACCGTAGGCGAACTCGCTCGCCCGCTGTTCGGCCCGGTCGGCCAGCCCGATGTCCTCTAAGATCCCGTCCGCCCGTTCCTCGGGCGCCGCGAGGCGGTCGGCCGACCGCCACATCGACCCGGCGCCGGCCTCCCCGTACTGTGCCGCGATCCGGACGTTCTCGAGGGCGGTCAGCCCGTCGAAGACGTCCGTGATCTGGAACGACCGCGCGAGCCCGTGACGGGCCACCTTGTGCGGCGGCAGGCCGGTGATGTCGTCGCCGTTGAACGTCACCGTGCCCTCCGTCGGCTCCAACATTCCGGTGATGACGTTGAAAAGCGTTGACTTGCCGGCGCCGTTCGGCCCGATGACAGAGTGCGTCGACCCGTCCTCGACCGCGAGGTCGATGTCGTCGTTCGCGACGAGGCTGGCGAACCGCTTCGTCAGCCCGTCGGTCTCGAGGATGGCGCTCATTCGGGCTCACCCCCGTCGCGGGCGGGCGTCTGCTCCGGGGCGGCCGTGGGGCCGCCGCCGGATCCCGCCCGGTCGCGGAGCCGCTCGATCAGCGACTGATACACCGTGACCAGCCCGCGCGGCGCGGCCATGATCGTCAGCACGAGCAGCAGTCCGAGCACGAACCGCCACTGGTCGGTGTACGACGAGAGGATCTCGCTGAGCGCAACGAACGCCGCACCCCCGATCATCGGCCCGAACAGGGTGCCCATCCCGCCGAACATCATCGCGATGACGACGTCGCCGGAGACGACCCAGAACAGGGTCGAGGGGCTGACGAACGTCTGGTAGGCCGCGAGCAGCGCCCCCGCGAGCCCGCCGATCGCGCCCGAGATGGCGAACGCGCGGCGCTTGAACGTGTTCGTATCGTATCCGAGAAAGGAGACCCGCCGCTCGCTTTCGCGGATCGCGGTGACGATCCGGCCGAACGGCGAGTCGAGGAACCGCACTGCGCCGGCGTAGACGCCGACCGCGACGAGCAACGAGACGTAGTAGAAGATCACCGTGTTGCCGAGGTTGACGAGCCCGAGTCCGAAAAGCTCCATCGACGGGATCGAGAGCCCGTCGCTGCCGCCGGTCACGACGTCCCAGGTCAGCGCCAGCTGGTAGAACATCTGAGCGAACGCCAGCGTGATCATCGCGAAGAACACCCCGGAGAGCCGGATCGACATCACGCCGATGATGTAGGCGACGATGGCGCTGAGCACGATCGAGACCGCCGCCGCAAGCAGGAAGGAGTTGTAGACGTTCAGCACGGTCAGCCCCGTGACGTAGGCGCCGATACCGAAGAAGGCGGCGTGGCCGAACGAGAGCAGCCCCATATACCCCATCACCATATCCAGGCTGAGCGCCAGGATCGCCCAGATGAACATCAGGGAGAGCAGGCCCACGAAAAAGGAGGAATAGAACGTGCCGATCCCCAGCGGGACCACCGCGAGCACGGCGATCAGGCCGAGCACGCGCCGGTCGGTCACGGGAACCGGGTCGATGATCTCGCTGAACGTCACCTTCGTGGACTCGCTGCGGACCTCGTACTCCCCGAGCAGCCCCTGCGGCCGGAGCAGCAGGACGCCGATCATCAGGATGTAGATGGTAAAGCCCGTGAGCTGTGGCAGAAACACGGTCCCGAGCGACTGGAGCAGTCCGATGAGGAGCGCCGCAACGACCGACCCCCGAAAGCTCCCCAGTCCGCCGACGACGACGGTGATGAACGCGACGATCAGGATCGAATCGCCCATCGTCGGGGAGACGTTGAGGAACGGCCCCGCGAGCACGCCCGCGACCCCCGCCAGGATCGACGCGAGGACGAACACGAGCGTGAAGTAATTGGAGACGTTGACCCCCATAATCCGGACCGTGTCGGGGCTCTGTGCGCCGCCACGGACGATCAGCCCGAAGTCCGTCTTCTCGAACAGGAGCCAGATGCCGAGCGCGACCGCCGCGCCCGCGACGATCAGGAACAGCTTGTACCGCGGGTAGAAGATCGGTCCCAACTCCATCGCTCCCGAGAGGATCTCCGGCGCCGAGAACTGCTGGGGCCCCTTCCCCCAGATCAACTCCACGGCGTCGGCGATCATCAGCGCCAGGCCGAACGTGAGGATGATGTGGTACAGCGGATCCCGGTCGTAGATGCGGTGCAGCGTCGTCCGTTCGAGGAGTCCGCCGACGACGCCGACGATCAGCGGCGCCACGATCAGCGCGACCCAGAAACTGCCCGCGAAGTTGAACACTGACAGGCCGACGTACGCGCCGAGCATATACAGCGCCCCGTGGCCGAAGTTGATGATGTCCGTCATCCCGAAGATGACAGACAGCCCCGAGGCGATGAGCAGATAGAGGACGCCCAGGGCGATCCCGTTGAGCAGTTGTAAAGCGAGGAGAGTGAGGTTCATTCCTTAGAACTCACAGCCGACGTCGCTGCAGGGCTGGATCGCATCCTCCGAGGAAACCGTCTGGAGCACGTCCATACTCGGCCACTCGTAGTCGGCGGGTTCGACGATCTCGCCGATCGAGACCGGGTGGATCGCCTGGTGGTCACACTCCCGGTAGCGGGTGGTCCCCATCGGCGCCTCGAACTCGATGTCCGGCTGGGCGTCGATAACGGCGTCGGTCCCGGTGCCGCCGGCCTGTTCGGCGGCGAGGGCGTACATCTGGACGTTGGTCCACCCGTCGTGGGCGAACGCGTCGGGCGCCGAGCCGTGCATCTCGGTGAAATCGGAGACGAACTGCTGGTTGACCTCGCTGTCGAAGCCTTCGAAGTATCTGATGGACGCGAAGGTCCCGATCGCGGCCTCGCCGGCGGCCCGCCGGATGAACTGGAAGGAGTTGACGGGGCTGACGATGGTGGTGTTGTTCTTCAACCCGTAGCTTTGGGCCTGCTTCAGGAAGTTCACCGCGTCGCCGCCGTTGAGTCCGGTCAGGACCCACTCGGCGTCGGAAGCGGCGATCTCGCTGATGTACGACGAGAAGTCGCTGGCGCCGAGTTGGCTGGTCGTGCTTCCGACGACGTTGATGCCGTCGGCGGCGTTTCTGGCTTCCCGTTCCCAGGCGTTCGCGACCGAGTTCCCCCACAGGTAGTCGGCGTTGTGGATCCAGAAGTTCGTGCCGAACCGGTCGACGGCCCACGGCGCCCCCGAGGTCGCCATCTGGGTCGCGCGGGTGGTGTAGCGGAACGTGGTCCGTCGGCAGTTCTCGCCGGTGATCTGGTCGGCGGCGACCACCGGATAGTAGGGGACGTTGACCTCGGCGGCGTAGTCGGCGACCGCCGCCCCGACCGCCGAGGAGATGGCGCCGAACAGGACGTCGGCGCCGTCGTCCTCGATCAGCTTCCGGGCCTTCTGGTTCCCGGTCTGGGGGTCGGCCTGGGTGTCCTCTCCGACGATCTCGACTTCGGTCCCGTTGATGCCGCCGTTCCCGTTGATCTGTTCGACCGCGAGGTTGTTGCCCTGCCGCATCAACTGTGCCAGCCCGCCGTAGGGGCCCGTCAGCGGGTAGAGCGCGCCGAGGGTGATCCCAGCGTCGCTGGACCCCGCGTCGGTGGCCGTGCCGCCGGACTCCGTCTCCGTGGAGCCGCTGCCGCCGGAGTCGGAGCCACCGCCATCGCCGTCGGAGCCGCCTCCGCCGCCGGCACAACCGGCGAGTGCGACCGCGCCGGCCGCACCGACCGTTCGAAGGAACGTTCGTCGACTACCGCCCCTGTCGCTACCGGTATTGCGAGGCATGCGTGAGGTGATCATACCCACGTATATATGTGTTTGGGTATAATAATGATAGATTCCCGGGATGGGGCCGCTCCCATCGCCTCGAGAGGAAAGTTAACCTGCGGTACTGTCGCATTCACGGAGCGAACGTCCTACACCGGCTCCGATACGTCGCCGACGCCGCCATAGACCGGACGGCCGTCGCAAGCGTCGATGGGGAGCTGACCTACGAGGAGTTCTACGACCGCGTGGATCGGGACGACGCCGCCCTCGGACGGCTGGGGATCGAACCGGGCGACCGGTTTGGCCTCGTGATGGGCAATTCGATCCGGACGCTCTGTACCCTGTTCGCCGGGTGGCAGCGCGGTGCGGTCCCCACACCCGTGAACACCCGGCTCGACGACGCGACCGCGGCGGCGCTGCTCGGTACGGCCGGCGCGGGTACGGTCGTTCTCGACGGCGACTCCGCCGACCGGCGGGAGGCGTTCGCGGACGCCGGTCACGAACTCGTGCGCTCGGCCAGCGACGCCGACGAGTTCGACAGTTACGTCCCCGGGGAGGCCACGACCGAGGTCGAGCCCCGTCTGGACGGCGACGACGCGCTATTTCTCCACACCGGCGGGACCACCGGCCGCCCCAGGTGGGTCCGGATCACCCACGGCAACCTCGCGGCCCAGTTGGGCCAGGGGCTCGACGGAACCGACCGGAGCCTCCACTACTACCCGCTGTATCACTCCGGCGGCATCGACGTGACGCCGTGTCGCCTGCTCTGCGGCGGAACCGTCGTGATCGGCCGCGGGTGGGATCCCGGCGAGGCCCCGGCGACGATCGAGCGCCACGCCGTCGACGGGATCACCGTCGTCCCGCAGATGGGATACGAACTCGTCCACCACGACCTCGACGACTACGACCTCTCCAGTCCGGAATACTTCATCGTCGGCTCCGACACGGTGACCGAGGAGTTGGCCGCGACGTTCCGGGAGTTGGGTGCCCAACCGATGCAGGCGTACGGGCCGACGGAGACGATGGCGGTGATCGCCGTCACCGAGTTCGGCGACACCGACTGTCCGCTCGACTCCACCGGGGAGGTCATCGAGGGGGTCGCGCGGGTCCGGATCGTCGACCCCGAGACCGGCGATCCGGTCGAGCGCGGCGCGGCCGGGGAGATCCTCGTCCGCGGCGACAAGGTGACCCCGGGCTACCACGACCGGCCCGACGCCGAGGCCGAGACTTTCGAGAGCGGGTGGCTCCACACCGACGACCTCGGCCGGGTCGACGACGAGGGGTACCTCTACATCACGGGCCGGCTGGACAATCTGCTGATCGTCGGCGGCGAGAACGTCTACCCCACCGACGTCGAGGAGACGCTTGCAGCGCACCCGGCGGTCGCGCAGGCCGTCGTCGTCGGCCGCCCCGACGAACGCAGGGGGGAGATCCCGGTGGCGAACGTGGTGCTGGAGGACGGCGAGGACCTCTCGAAGGCGGAACTCACGGAGTGGTTCATCGAGCGCGACGCCGCGTTCAAACACCCGCGGGAGGTCCGCTTTGCGGGGTCGCTGCCGAAGACGCCGGTCGGCAAGATCGACCGGTCGACGCTGTCCGAACGGGTTCGCGACGGGGACTGACCGCTCGGGGGAGGCAGCCGCCCCCCGACGACAGAATTTTATTGCGGGTCGCGGAAGGCTGCCTATGTCACGCGACTGCTCGTTCCTGCGTGATCTCCCGCTCTCGGCGGAGCAGGTGAGTTTCGCGACGGAGGACAGAGCCGAGTTCGGGACCGACTACGGCGTCGTCGAAGCCGACGCCAGCCCGCCGGACGCGGTGGTGTACCCCGAATCGACGGAGGACGTGTCGGTCACCCTGGCTGCAGCCAACGAGCGTGACGTGCCCGTGACGCCGTACGCCGCCGGATCGAGCACCGAGGGCAACGCGGTGCCCGTGGCGGGCGGCATCACCCTGTCGATGGAGCGGCTGGATTCGATCCTCGGGTTCCGGCCGGACGATATGCAGGTCGACGTCCAGCCGGGCGTCGTCGGCGAGGAGATGGACGCCCACGTCGCCGACGAGGGGCTGTTCTTCCCGGCGTTCCCACAGTCGGCGGCGTTCTCGACGGTCGGGGGGATGATCGCCAACGACGCAAGCGGGATCCGCGCGGTGAAGTACGGCGAGGTCCGCGAGTGGGTGCTCGAACTCGAAGTCGTGAAAGCCGACGGAACGGTGATCGAGGTCGGGACGAAAGCCCGGAAGACCTCCGCGGGCTACAACTTGCTTGACCTGATCGTCGGCAGCGAGGGCACCCTCGGGGTCGTGACGCGGGCGACGATGGACCTGGCAGTCGCGCCCGCACGGACGCTCGGCGGCCGCGCGACCTTCGACGACCTCGACGACGCGGCGGCCGCGATCACCGAGGCCGTCAGGGCTGGCGTCGACGTGGCGACGATCGAACTCATCGACCCGCTGACCGCCGAGATCGCGAACAGCTACACCGACGCGGGGTTGCCCCCGGTCCCGATGGTGTTCTTCGAGCTCCACGGCCGCGGCGTCGACCGCGAGGCCGAGGTGCTCTCGGGGATATTCGAGCGTCACGGCGCCCGACGGATCGAAACCAGCGAGGACGACGAGGAGATGACCGACCTGTGGCGCGCCCGCCGGGAGATCGGCCGGGCGCTGCCGGAGTACGACCCCGACCGCGTGCTCGACGTCGTCGGGGACGTGACCGTCCCGATCGGCTCCTACCCGGAGATGATCCGGTTCATCGGCGAGGTCGGAGACGAATACGGGATCCCGATCCCCGCGTTCGGCCACGCGGGCGACGGCAACGCCCACTACGCCATCCTGGTGAACCGCGACGACCCCGAGGAGGTCGACCGCGCCCACGAGGCCGCCGAGACGATCGTTCGGGGGGCGATCGACCGCGGCGGCACCTGCACGGGGGAACACGGCGTCGGCGTCGGAAAGCGCGGGTACCTCACCCGCGAGTACGACCCCGCGGTGCTGTCGACGATGCGGGACGTGAAGGAGGCTCTCGACCCCAACGGGATCCTGAACCCCGGGAAGATCTTCGAGTAGGCGCCAGGAATCGCGGGGACGGGGCACGCGGAGTACCAAGATTTATGTTCGGCTTCGGCGACGAACGAACGACGTATGAACGAGGCCCCCAGACCGGAACCGCCGGGTTCGATCGACCCCGAGGTGGGGTCGATCTCGCAGGCGGATCTGACGGTCGACACGTACCAGGTGATCGACGCCGACGGGTCCTACGACACCGAGCGACTGCCGGACCTCACCGAAGAGCAGTTCCAGGACCTCTACCGGTGGATGCTCCTGCAACGGACCTACGACGAACGCGGGACCAAACTCCAGCGCCGCGGCCGGCTCGGTACGTTCGTCTCCGGGAAGGGTCAGGAGGGCGCGATCGTCGGCAGCGGGTTCGCACTGCAGGATCAGGATTGGGTGTTCCCGTACGGCCGCGCGGCCGGCACGCTGTTGATGCACGGCCTGTCGTTGCGTGACATCCTGCTGTACTGGCGGGGGGTCGAGGACGCCTCCCGGATGAAGGGCGCGAACGTCTACGGCTTCGCGATCTCCATCGGGTCGCACATCCCCGTCGTGACCGGCGCGGGGTGGGCGATGAAGCTCGACGGCCGGGATTCGATCGCGTTCGCGAGCCTCGGCGACGGCGCCACCTCGACGGGCGCGTTCCACGAGGGGATGAACTTCGCGGGCGTCCTCGACGTCCCGGCGGTGTTCTTCTGTCACAACAACCAGTACGCCATCTCGCTGCCCTTCGAGAAACAGACCGCCGCCGACACTGTCGCCCAGAAGGCGCTCGCCTACGGGATGGACGGCATCCGCGTCGACGGCAACGACGTCTTGGCCGTCTACAACGCCGTCGCGGAGGCACGGCGGCGTGCGCTGGCGGGGGACCCCGTGCTGGTCGAGGCGGTCACCTACCGCCGGGCGGCCCACACCACGAGCGACGACCCGACGCGGTACCGGAGCGACGAGGAGGTCGAAGACTGGGAGCGGCGCGACCCGCTTGAGCGCTACGAGACGTTCCTCCGGGACGCCGGGTTCTGGGAGGGGATCGACGAGGAAGCCATCCGCGAGGAGGTCGAAGCCGAGTTCTCCGCGGCGGTCGACGCCGCCGACGCCTTCGAGGAGCGCAACGTCGAGGAGATGTTCGCGTACATCCACGAGGAGATGCCGCCGGAGGTCCGCCGGCAGTACGAGGAGTACGCGGCGTTCCTGGAGGACCACCCGGAGATGGACGACTACATCGAACAGCGGCCGAAGGGGTAATCCATGCAGGCAACCATCGTCGAGGCGCTCAACGACGCACTGCACGAGGAGATGGACAACGACGACCGGACCATCGTGTTCGGCCAGGACGTTGCCGAGTCCGGCGGCGTCTTCCGCGTCACGGAGGATCTGCTTGAAACGTACGGCGAGAAGCGGGTTCTCGACACGCCGCTGTCGGAGATTGCGATCGTCGGCGGGGCGATCGGGCTGGCAACCTTCGGCTACCGTCCGGTCGCGGAGATCCAGTTTTCGGGCTTTCTGCCGCCCGCGTTCGACCAGTTGGTGACCAACGCCAGCCGGATCCGGTGGCGGACCCGCGGGGAGCTCACCGCGCCGATGGTGGTCCGGACGCCGTACGGCGCGGGCGTCCGGGCGCTCGAGCACCACTCCGAGAGCCTGGAGGCCGCCTACGCGCACATCCCGGGGCTGAAGCTCGTGATCCCGAGCACCCCCCACGACGCGAAGGGGCTGCTCGTCTCGGCCATCCGCGACCCCGACCCCGTCCTCTTTTTCGAGCCGAAGCACGTCTACCGCTCGTTCCGCGAGGAAGTACCCGAAGGGAGCTACACCGAACCGCTCGGCGAGGCCGCCGTCCGCGAGGAGGGCGAGGACGTGACCGTGATCTCCTGGGGTGCGATGATGCACCAGACGCGGGAGGCGGTCGATCAACTGGACGTCGATTGTGAGGTGATCGACCTCCGGTCGATCTCGCCGCTCGACAGGGAGACGGTGCTCGAGTCCGTAAAGAAGACCGGCCGGTGCGTGATCGTCCACGAGGCGCCGAAGACCGGCGGGTTCGCCGGGGAACTCGTCGCGACGATCAACGACGAGGCGCTGATGTATCTGGAGGCGCCGATCGAGCGGGTCACCGGCTTCGACGTGCCGGTGCCGCTGCTGTCGATGGAGGACTACTACATCCCGCACCCGCCGCGGATCGCCGCGGCCATAGAGGACGTTATCGAGTACTGACCGCTGCAGCGGGCTCGATCTATTTCGTCGACTTCGACGACGAACGAACGAGTTTGGTTCGGCGAATACCGTCAACAGATCGGTAGCGGGCGGGACTGGAAGGGGCCGCGTTCTCGCTGATCGAGACGACGCAAGCACCGCAGGAGCGAGCGTAGCGAGCGACGAGGCGCGCAGCGAGTCGCAGTCAGCGAGAACGCGGGGGCTTCCCGGATATTCACGTCTCCGGTCGTACAATTCAATGTTGGACTAAACCCGACGGAAAAACGGCTGATTACCGGTTCAGCGTGTGGATCGCCTGCTCCATCGCGTTCTCGGCGGCCTCCATCGTCGCCTCCGACAGCGTCGGGTGGGTGTGGATGGTGCTGGCGACGTCCTCGATCGTCGCACCCAGTTCGATCGCCAGCCCGAGCTCCGCGATCAGTTCGGAGGCCTCCGGGGCCACGATCTGTGCGCCGAGCAGGAACCCGGTCTCCCCGTCGCCGACGAGGCGGACGAAGCCCTCCGATTCGTTCATCGTGAGCGCCCGGCCGCTGGCGCGCATCGGCATCTCCCCGACCACGGGGTCGTAGCCGGCGTCGGCGGCCTCGGATTCGGTCATCCCGACGGTCCCGATCTCGGGGTCGGTGAAGACTGCGGCGGGGATGGCCTGGTGGTCGAGCGCGGCGGGTTCGCCCGCGGTCGTTTCGGCGGCGACGACGCCCTCGGCGCTGGCCTTGTGCGCGAGCATCGGCTCGCCGGCGACGTCGCCGACGGCGTAGATGTGGTCGACCTCGGTCCGGGCCCGGTCGTCGGTCGCGAGAAAGCCGTTTTCGTCGGGTTCGAGCCCGATCGTATCGAGTTCGAGCGTGTCGGTGACGGGCTCGCGGCCGACCGCGACGAGCACCTTGTCGGCGTCGTAACTGGCGGTTTCGCCCTCGTCGGTCTCGGTCACGACCTCGATTCCGTCTCCGGTCTCGTGCCACTCGCTTGCGCCCTCGCCAAACTGGAAGTCGACGCCCAGATCCGCCGCACGGGAGCGGACGACCCGCGTGACGTCCTCGTCGTACGCCGGGAGCGCGGAGTCGAGCATCTCGACGACGGTCACGTCGGCACCGACCTTCGCGAACGTCGTCGACAGCTCCATTCCGATGTAGCCCGCGCCGACGACCACCAGTTCGTCGGGGACCGCCTCGGCCGCGAGCGCGTCCTTCGAGGCCCACACGGGCTCGTCGGCGAAGGAGAACCCGGGGATCTCCAGCGGCCGCGAGCCGGTGGCGACGATGCACTCTTCGAACTCGACGGATTCCATCCCCTGGCCCTCGCCGCCGTGGGCGATGCGGGCAGTGTGGTCGTCTTTGAACGCCGCGGTTCCCTCCAGCAGGTGGACGCCGTTGGCCTTACACAGCTTCTCGACGCCGCTTGTCAGCTGGTCGACGACGTCGTCCTTCCAGGCGGCCAGCCCGGCCATATCGACCGCGGGGTCGGCGTGGATCCCCATCGCCTCCGCGTTGCCGGCCTCGTGTGCGAGGTCGGCGGCGGTGATGAACGCCTTCGATGGGATGCAGCCGTGGTTCAGGCAGGTGCCGCCGTAGGCGTCCCTCTCGACGAGCGTGACGTCGAGGTCGTGCTGTGCGGCGCGGATGGCGGCCACGTAGCCGCCCGGTCCGCCGCCGATCACCAGTACGTCGGTCCCGGTCGCAACGTCTCCCATTACCATCGTTACTCCAACAGAAGCAGGTCGGGGTCGTGAAGGTACTGTTTTACTTTGTTCGTGAACCGCGCCGCGATCGCGCCGTCGACGATCCGGTGGTCGACCGACGCCGAGATGGTGAGGATCTCCCGCGGCACGACCTCGCCCTCGTGAACGGCTGGCTTCTCCTTGATCTCGCCGAGCGCCAGAATCCCCGCCTCGGGGTAGTTGATGATCGGCGAGGCGTGCTCGCCACCGACCGCGCCCAGGTTCGTGATCGTGAACGTGCTGCCCCGGAGTTCGTCGACCGAGATCGTGCGATCGCGGGCGCGCTTCGCGAGGTCCTGGACCTCCCGGGCGATCTCGAGCAGCCCCTTCCGATCGGCGTTCTCGACGACCGGGACCATCAACCCGGCGTCGGTTGCGACCGCGATCCCGATGTGGTACTCGTCGTGGAGGACGATCTCCTCGGCCTCCTCGTCGAGTTGGGAGTTCATATACGGCTCCGCCCTCAGCCCCGCGATGACCGCTTTGATGACGAACGGGAGGTACGTGAGGGTGACGCCGGAGTCGTCGGCGACTTCCTTGAGCCGGGTTCGGGTCTCGACCAGATCGGTCACGTCGACCTCGTCGTGGTGGCTGACGTGCGGCGCGGTGTACTTCGATTCGGCCATCCGATCGCCGATGGTCCGGCGGATGCCGGTGTACGGAACCCGATCGCCGGGTCGAGGGCCGGACTCCTCCGCGGCCGTGGTCGCCTCCACGTCGGTTCCGGGTGTCGCCTCCGCGTCGGTCTCGGGTGCCGTCTCCCCGTCGACTGTGGATTCCGTCCCCGCCGACGCCGACGACTCGGGTGCCGAGGCTGTCGGCAGCGTCGCTCCCTCCGGTGTCGCCTCTCTCCCCGCGTCGGCGTAGGATCGGACGTCCGCGGGCGTCACGAACGCCTCGCCGTCGCGCTCCTCGCTTGCAGGCACCGCGTCGAGGTCGACGCCCTCCTCCCGTGCGAGCTGCCGGGTCGCGGGCATCGCGAGCGTCCGGTCGCGGTCGGCACGGGAGCGGCCGGCGGCGCCGGACTGGATCGACTCGCTTGTGCCGTTGGTGCTCGCCCCGGCGGTGACCGTTCCGTCGCCAGGACTCTCCCTGGAGCCGTCATCGGCAGCCGCCCCGGACCCGGCGCCCGCAGCGGCCTCCACGTCAGCCTCGGTGATCCGCCCGCCCGGACCGCTGCCCGCGACGTTCCCGAGGTCGACGCCCTCCGCCCGCGCGAGCCGGCGGACCCGCGGCGGGGCGAACACGCGACCGTCGGGGACCGCCGCGTCGTCGGTCGGATCGCCACCCACGGCGCCGGCGGAGCCCTCATCCGCCGCCCCCGCCGTTGCTGTATCGTCGCCCGCGGCGTCGTCCTCGTCGGTCTCGAAGACGACGAAGACCTCGCCCACCGGCACCATCTCCCCCTCCTCGGCGCGCAGTTCGGAGACGACGCCGTCGTAGGCCGAGGGGATCTCGACCATCGCCTTGTCGGTCTCCACCTCGGCGATGGGCTGGTCCTCCTCGACGCGCTCGCCCGCCTCGACGAGCCAGGTCACGAGCTCCCCCTCGGCGACGCCCTCGCCGACGTCGGGCAGCGCGAACTCTTTGAGTGCCATCTTCGCTTCCCATCTCCGCCGCGACCACTATACGTCCTTCGGTGGTCGGCGTGAAGAGAGCGGCGTGACGACACCGGGGACCGATAGCGACCGCCGTTCATCATCGTCGAAAGCTATATGCCCCGAGTCCATCCACACGTGGGTATGGGACGCGGTACGAAACCGATCGGCGCAGTCGAGCGATCGTTGGAGATAGTCGCGGCGCTCGACGAACTGGGGTCCGCGGGGGCCTCGGCGGTCGCCCGCGAACTCGGGCTCTCGAAGAGCACGGCGTATACCCACCTGCACACGCTGGACGAAGCCGGATACGCGGTGAAAGAGAACGGCGAATACCGGCTGAGCTGTCGGTTCCTCGAACTCGGATCGAACGTCCAGTACGGGATCGAACTCTACCGCCGGGGGAAAGACGAGGTTCAGAGCCTGGCCGCCGACACCGACGAGCGGACGAACCTCGTCATCGAGGAGGACGGGATGGGAACCTGCGTTTACACGACCGACGCGAAGGGGTCGATGGACATCCATATGGGCCCGGGCGACAGGTACCATATGCACGCGACAGGCACCGGTAAGGCCATTCTCGCCCACCTCCCGCCCAGCCGCGTCGACGAAATCGTCGCCGAACACGGGCTGCCGGAGTTCACCGAAAACACCGTCACGACCCGCGAGGAACTCGACCGGACGCTCGCGGAGATCCGCGAAGACGGGATCTCCCTCGACGAGGAGGAGACCGTCGAGGGGCTCCGGTGTATCGCCGCGCCGATCGTCGTCGACGGCGACCCGCTGGGCGCCCTGAGCGTCTCGGGCCCGTCGGAGCGGTTCAGCGATGCGGAACGGGAGGCCGAACTGACGGAGGCGGTCAGGGAGGCCGCAAACGTCGTGCAACTGAACTTCGTTTTCTCCTGAGACCGGACGTTTGCCACGGTTCGGTTCGAACCGTGCGGACTGAGCGAGTTATCCGAACGGTCCGGTCAGTGGGTCCAGGCCGCTCCGAGCCGGTCCAGTCGGCGGCGGTCGTTCATTCAGATTGAACGAGTGGCTATCGGGGCCGGCGGCTTGCTCACGGGCGAGCCGTGGAGCCGACCGTGAGGTCAGGAGGCGCCCTGCACCGCCGTACTTCGACGGCAACAGGAGAAAGCTAACAGATGTACGTCTGTTAATTCTGACCGCCAGGACTGGGCTACGCCGAGTTTACTACCCCGTGGTCGAAGCACGGATGTCGTCGTGTGTAAACCGGCGTAAAGCCCGCTCCGAGCGCAGTAGTTCTTTTGAATTGGTAAGTAGTAATTTTGATAAGATAATTGGTGGGAATAGTGTTTTCGAGTTTCGGTTATCGTAACGTTGAAAGGGTACTGAAGGTACCTGAAGGGATGACTGCTAAATCGAATTATTTGAAAATTGTACTTTTAGTATATTTAATATGATCGCATCCCGTCGCGAGTATGTGACGATCCACGTGTCGGGGTCAGTACCTGCGACACCGACTGCAGCGAGACCACGACCAGCCTCGTGCGAACCCGTCCCGGGAGGCCGCGTGGTCTGCCCGGAGTTGATACCGTCGGCTGTAGTCGCGTGACGGATTTCGACACCCCGGGGGTGTGGAAAATCTTCACGTAGTTATAGCCGACAGTATGAGTCGACCGTGCTCGCGGGAGACGACGGGCGCACGGGTATCCAAGGCGGCCCCGGGACCGCTCGGGAAGGGAGATCAGTACGGACGGATCGACTACCTTGGAGTCCGACAGTCTCCGCTACGCTGCTGTCTGCCCGTACCGTCGGCTACAGCGCGCTACTGTCGCGGCACGCCGCCGACCGTCCCCGGTCGGCTCCCACCCTGAAGTACCCCGACCCGGCCGGCGACGGCCCCGATTGCGAACCCGACGAAGTGGGCGACCACCGCGACGCCGGGGCCGGCGGTCAGAAGCGTCACCGCGGCCGCGACACCGAGCAACAGCGCCACTGACCCGCGTCGGCCGATCTCGATCCGCGCGAGGACGCCCTCGGCCAGGCGGTTGCCGGCGAGCAGGTAGCCGAACCCCGCGAGGAGGGCCCCGCTGGCACCGAGTACCGCGACCGGCGTTCCGAGCGCCGCTCCGACGAGGAACTCCACGCCGGCCGAGACCATCCCCGTGGCCAGGACGAACGCGTGAAATCGGATCCGGGAGGTCGACCGCTCGAGGACGAGCCCGACCAGAACGAATCCGACGGCGTTGGCGAGCAGATGACCCAGCGACGCGTGGGCGTAGACGGTCGTGACCAGCGTCCAGGGGCGTCGCACCGGCGTCGCCAGCGCGAACCACTCGATCCCGAACCCGACCGCTCCCGCGACCTGCTGGAGGCCGAAAACCGCCGCGAGGACGACGAGGAGATCGACGGTCGCCCGGCGGGAACGGGGCATATCCGTGTTATCGGGGGCGCAGGCAAAACTCCGCCGGCTCAATCGTCCGCGTCGACCGCCCTGGCATCGTCGACCTGGGCGTCCCACAGGGCGGCGTACTCGCCGGACTCGGACAGCAGGCGGTCGTGAGTCCCCGATTCGACGACCTCGCCGTCGTCGAGCACGACGACCCGGTCGGCGTCCCGGATGGTCGACAGCCGGTGGGCGATCACGAACGCGGTCCGGTCCTCGATCAGCCGGTCGATGCTCGCTTTGATCTCCTCTTCGGTCTCGGTGTCGACGTCGCTCGTTGCCTCGTCGAAGATGATGATCGCGGGGTCGTTGAGCAGCGCCCGGGCGATTGCAATCCGCTGTCGTTGGCCCCCGGAGAGTTTGATCCCCCGCTCGCCGATCTGTGTCTCGTACCCGTCCGGGAGCTCCGAGACGAACCCGTCGGCGGCTGCGGCCTCCGCGGCGGCGACGACCCGTTCCCGCGCGGCTCCGGGGTCGCCGTCGCCGCGTTCGCCCGCCAGCACGTCGCTGTCGCCGTACGCGACGTTCTCGGCGACGGTGCCCGAAAAGAGGTAGGGGTTCTGCTCGACCACCGCGATCTCCTCCCGCAGCGCCTGGAGGTCGTACGCCCGGACGTCGCGGCCGTCGACGGTGACACGGCCCTCGTCAACGTCGTGGAGCCGCGGCACGAGTTTCACAAGCGTCGACTTGCCGGCGCCGGTCGCGCCGGCCAGCCCGATCGTCGCCCCGGCCGGTACGTCGAGCGACACGGATTTCAGGACCGATTCCCGCTGGTCGTAGCTGAACCACACGTCCTCGAAGGCGACGTCGCCGTCGATCCGGTCGGGGACGTACGGGTCGTCGGGCTCGGTGACCGTCGGCTTCCGGCCGAGCAGCCCGAACACCCGCTCGGCGCTGGATTTCGCGAGCTGGTACTTGTTGGCCGACCGGCCGATCCGTCGCATCGGGGAGTAGAGCCGCCGGAGGTAGAGGAAGAAGGCCGCAAACGCTCCCGTGGAGATCAGCGCGGCCTCCCCGGGCGGCGTCGTGATGATAGCCCGTCCGCCGACGTACAGGATGAGCACGAACACGACCCCCGTGAGCAACCGGAGCGTGGCGAAGAAGCCCCGGCGGATCCGCAACGCCGCCACCTTCTCGTCGTGGTACGCCTCGCTCCGTTCGGCGACCCGGTCGCGTTCGAAGGCGTAGCGGTTGAACGCCTTCACCACGGCGACGCCCCCGAGGTTGTTCTCCAGCCGGGTGTTGAGCCGCGCGACCGTCTCCCGGAGGGATTTGTACCGCGGCTCGATCCACCGGAGGAAGGCCGCGCTCGCGAGTCCGATGATCGGGACCGGCGCCAACGCGATGATCGCCAGCGTCGGCGCGTAGTACCACAGCACGGCCGCGATGCCGCCGACGGTAGCGACCACGCGGATGAGCTGTCGGAACTCGGTGTTGAGGAACTGCTCCAGCCGGTTGATGTCGCTGTTGAGGATCGACATCATCCCCCCGGTCTGGTGGTTTGCGAAGAAGTCCATCGAGAGGTGCTGAAGATGGTCGTAAGTGTCGTTCCGGAGGTCCCGCTGGACCTTCTGTGCCGACGACTGAAGCAGGTACCGCGACCCGAACCGGGTGACCGACCGGAGCAGGTACGCGAGCGCCGCGATGGCGATCAGCCGCTGGAGGAACGCCAGCCGGGCGGCCTCGCCAGTGATCGCGCCGCCGGGGAGGAGTCCGGCCTCCGTCAGCAGCCCGGGGTCGGCCGAGTCGAGGACGACCCGGTCGATGGTCGTCGCGACGATGACAGGCGGTACCAGCCGGGCGAACCGCGTCAGCATCGCCGCGAACACGCCGAGCGTGATCCGCGGCCAGTACGCTCCGGCGTACCCCAGCAGCAGCCGCATCGGGTGACCGTCGACGGACTCACGAATCCCGCTGAACCCGCCGTCCTCGTCGCTCACCGGACCACCGCCCCGACGCGGGTGGTGCCGGGCCCGCACTCCCGATCGAAACCGAGTGTCATCACGTGGATACCCGTTGGTTCGGGCCCGACGAACCCAAAGCTGTTGTTTTGGTGTCGGCCGCGGCCCGACGCCGGACGGCAGGGCTATATGTATAGCCCCGGACTCGGACCGAGTCGATACGTGTAGTGGAACCACTTCCGGGGGTGGGGACCGACCGGAGAAGTATGAGCGCGCTACTCCCACGACGCTCGCCCGTCGAACCGACCACGGACGAATCACAGGTCGTCAGCCTCGACGACGTCGGCTCCGAGGCGGTGTTCTCCGTTCTCTCCTCGGAGGTCGCCCGGACGCTCCTCGCGGAGCTGCACAATGGGCCCGCGACGCAATCGGAGCTAGCAGACAGCGCCGACACCTCGATCCAGAACGTCAGCTACCACCTCGACAACCTCGTGGACGCTGGACTCGTCGACGTCGTCGACCAGTGGTACTCGGAGAAAGGTCGCGAGATGGACGTGTACGCGCCGGAGGGGTCGCTGGTGTTGGTGGTCGGCGACGCCGGCGACCTGACCGAGTCCGACTCGGAGCCGGAACCGCAGCCCGTCGAGACCCCGCCGAGGGCGGGCGACTGATCCGATCAGGATGCCTTTCGACAGGGGGGGTCCGGAGCGTACCGCTTCGGAGGCGCAATCGGATCGTCGCGTTCGGGGGCACTCCTCGAACGACCCAGTCGACGGGACGGCAGCCACAGACCGGATCCCGCGGCCGTCCTGGGTTCCGACCGACGGCGTGATCGCCCCGTCCCACGACAGGCAGGTGCTGGTGGTCGGGACGACGCCGACCGGACTCACGCTCGCTCGCTTGCTCCGTGCGGCGGGTTACGATCCGGTACTGGCACGCGGGTCCGACGCGACGCACCCCGCTCGAATCACCTACCTCCCACCGGCCGCGGTCGAGGTGGTGGGCGCACTCGACCTCGGGGAGCGACTGCTGGACCGCGCTCGCCGGATCACACGGGCGACGGTTCGGGTGGCTCGCGGCGACGGCGACCGGCGCGGAGAACCGGGCGGATCCGAACCCGGCACGCCCGACAGGGCACCGCCGGTCGTCGTCCCGACACGGACACTCCGTCGGATCCTCCGCGACGGGATCGACGACGCGGCCGTGGCCGACGGACGCACGGTCGGATCGCTCTCGCCGGGCGATGACGGCGTGGCGGCGACGTTCGGCGACGGCGTCAGGGAGTGCTTCGACCTGGCCGTCGACGCCTGTGGGGCGGCTACGCGACCCGAACACGGCGTCAAACGACGGTCGCTCGTACGGTACGAGGCGACTCACTCGGCGGGGAGCGGCGGGAGTGCGGTCGAGGAGGTCCGGGGGCCGGCGGTCGCGGTTCGGCGCCTCCCCGGAGTCGGGGGGACCGACGCAGTCGTCCGGATCACGACGTCGGAGACTGAGGCCACCGTCGACGGAATCCGGCGTCGGGTCGCGGCCGACGACCGGGTTCCCTTCGACGTTCCCGGCGCCGACTCACTCGAAGGGGTACGCAGCGAGTTCGCCCCCCTTCCGGAGCCGCCGCTTCCGGACCGGTGGTGGGGGTGTGGCCGGATCGCACGGTGCGGTCCCGCCGCGTGTCCGGCCGCCTCGGCCGCCGGGATGGGGGCGGCGCTCGGGATCACGGACGCACTCGGGGTGGTGTGGGCGCTCGCCCGGACCGAGTCGGCGGTGCGGGCGGCGGTCGACGGTTACAGCGCCCGTCGGGCGCAGCGGCTCACCGGCCTTCGGAGTGCGGCCACCGCCGGCGACCGAGCGGCCGCCGCTCCGGACCCCCCGGACTCGGGGCTCGAATCGGTGTACGCGCTGCGGGCAATCGGGCTCGAACCGTTCTTCGGGACCGCACCGACAGCGTTGCACACGGCCGGGAAGGCGTAACCGTACCGCTCCCTCAGCCGTCGGGCCCGAACAGGAACTCGAAGGTCTCCCGCTCTGCGACCCGGAGGTGTTTGTTGAACGTCGGCTGGGTGATCCCGAGCCGGCTTGCGACCTCGCTGCTGTCGTGTTCCCGCGGCCACTCGAAGTACCCGGCCGACAGCGCCGTCTCGATCACCTCCAGCTGCCGGTCGGTGAGCTCCTCCCGAAGCGTCCCCGCGAGTTCGGTCGGCGATTTCGACCCCTGGGTCCGCTGTCGCTTGGCCGCGAGTTCGAGCGAGGGGGCGACCTCCCGGAGCCGATCGGCGAACGAACGGACGTCGGTCTCCCCCGGAACTTCCACCCTGATGGTAGTGCCGTCCGGCTCCGCGGACGCCTCCCGCACCATCCCGCCGTACTCCGCGATCGGCGCCCCGAACCACTCGTCGGCCCGAACCTCGACCAGCGTCGTCCCCCCGTCGTCGACGACATCGACCGATCCCGGCAGCGTCCGGCGGGCCACCTCCGGGACGTCGTCGGGGACGGCCCCCTCGAAGCTGTAGTAGACGCTCGACGGGCCCGTCTGGCGCGCAACTGTCCGCTGGAGACGTACCCGACAGCCCGCCCGCTCGGCCGCCCGCGCGAAGGGGAGGTCCTCGCCCGGCCCGTGGAACTCCAGTTCGACGGTTTCGTCCGATTCCAGCGCCCGCCGTCGCTCGATCGCCGCCAGCGCGTTCGCGATCGACGTGCCGAGTTGTGCGAGCGTCTCCCGCTCCCGGTCCTCAAAGGAGTTCGGGGCGTCGGTCCCGATGGTCAACACGCCGTGGGTCACCCCGTCGTAGGTCAGCGGCACGGCACACAGCGACTGGTAGCCCGCCGACAGCGCGCGCTGCCGCCACTCGCTCGCCGGGCCGCCGCCGACCAGGGAGTTTGCGGTCCGCACCGAATCGGTTCGCCACGCCTTGACCGCGGGGTGAGGGTCGGCCCGCTCCTCGCCGGTCCGCAGGCGCATCGCGTCGATATGTTCCTCGGGTTCACCCGAGACGGCCCGGCAGGAAAGGCGGTCGGCACCCACCTCGACGCCGCCGACCCACGCGAGGTCGTAGGGTCCGGAGGTGGCGAGCCGGTCACACACCGCCCGCTCGATCTCTCCGGGGCTCGTCGCCTCGGTGATTGCGGCCTCCACCCGGCGGGTGAGCCGGGCGATCCGATCCAGCCGCTCGGCCCGTTCCGTCTGGGTTCGGAGCTGCTGTTCCCGATCCGCAACGCGCTTCTGTCCCTGGAGGTGCGCTAGCGCGGCTTCGAGGGTCGCCGCCAGGACGTGCGCCGTCTGGACGACGTCCGACCCCAGCGTTCCGTCCGGCGAGCCGACCACGAGCACGCCGTGCGTCCCCAGCGGGATGGCGCGCCACGCCGCGAGGTCGTCGACGCCGCCGGGCGCTGCCGGTCGGTCGTCGCCTCCGACATCGCGCTCGGCGTCGTCGGGCCCGACGACCGTCCGGGACGCGAACGCCTCCCAGAGCGGTCCGTCGTTCGGCCCAACCGGGTTCGCCTCCGTCTCCGAGAGCGCCCCCGCGAGCACCTCCGGGCGGAGGACGCCGGCGCCGTCGTCGTAGAGGAACGCGCCGACCGCGGGCAGCTCCAGCGTCTCCCTGGCCGCAGCGACCGCCGTTTCAGCCGCCTCCGCCGTCGAGTCGGCGGTCGTCAGGTCCTCGGTCGCCTCGTCGAACGACGCGATCCGTCGCTCCCGGGCCTTGCGGTCGGTCACGTCGCGGTTGACCGCGATCCACCGGTCGACCGAGCCGCTCTCGTCCGTGACCGGATACCCGCGGACGTCGATCCAGCGGACCTCGCCGTCGCGGTGACGGACCCGGTACTCCAGTTCGTAGGTGTCCTGTGGCTCCCGGTCGGGGTCGGTGAGGTCCGCGCGGATCCGGTCGTACTCCTCGCGGAACCACTCGCGGTCGTCGGGGTGGACGCGGTCGATGAACGCCTGCGGGTCGTCGTACACCCGCTCGATCGGCAGGTCCCAGAGGTCCTCGAACGACGGCGAGGCGTAGTACACCTCGCGTTTGTCCGGCGAGGAGAGATAGATCGCCTCGTCGACCCGCTCGGCGATCGTCCGGAGGTTCCGCCGGACCCGCTTCCGTTCGGTGATGTCACGGGTCACCACCACGATCCGGACCGGCCCCTGGCCCCACTCGAAGGGGTAGTATTCGGAGCGGACCCACCGGACCTCGCCGTCGGGCCGCTCGATCCGGTACTCGATGTCGTAGCTGTCCGCGTCGGCGCCGGCGGTCACCTCGTCGGCGACCCGCTCGACGAACTCGCGGTACGCCGCCCTGTCGTCGGGGTGGAGGGTGTCGAAGAACCCGTCGTCGTACCGCCTGCGGATGTCGTCGAGCGACTGCCCCCAGATCTCCTCGTACCCCCCGCTCAGGTAGTCCGGCCCGCTTTCGGCGGTCGCGAGGTTCGCCGCCGGCGTGATGTAGACCGCGTCGTCGATCCGGTCCAACACCTCGCTGAGGCGTCGTTCGGTGCTCCGTCGCTCGGTGATGTCCCGGACGCTCCCGAGTACGCGCTCCTCGCCGCGGATCTCGACGACGCTCAGGTGGACCTCCACGGGGAAGGTCTCGCCGTCCGCGGTCCGGTTCCGCCACTCGAAGAGCTGTGGCCCCTCCTCGCGGGCCGCCCGGATACGGTCCCTGGCCTGTTCGTACCCGTGGTCCGGGCCGGTGACGACGTCGACGGTCTCGCCGATCAGCTGCTGGCGGTCGTAGCCGTTCATCTCGCAGAACTGCTCGTTGACGTCGCGGATCTCCCCGGTTTCGGGGTGGTGGACGACGAGTCCGTCCGAGACGTTCTCGAAGATCCCGCGGTAGGTCGCCTCGAGTTCGCGACGTTCGGTGATGTCCTCGACGACACCGACGAACCGGGTCTCATCGCCGACCTCGACCGGGTAGCCCGTCGCGCGAACCCACCGGACCTCATCGGGGTCGGGGCGGACGCGGTACTCGAAGACGTACCGGTCGTCGGCCTCGCCGGCCTCGATGTCGTCGAGCATCGCGGCGAACTCCGACTCGAACGTCTCCCGATCCCGCTCGTCGATCCGATCGACGAAGCTTCGGGGCTCCTCGTAGAGCCGCTCGACGGGTTCGCCCCAGATCTCCTCGTAGGCGTCGTTGACGTAGAACACCTCCGAGAAGTCCGGTTCCGAGAGGAAGATCACCTCCTCGATCCGTTCGGCGATGAGCCGGAACCGTCGCTCGCTCTCGCGGATCTCACGGCGGTTTTCCACCCGATCCAGCGCAGTGGCGGCGTGTCGCGTCAGGATCCGGACGGCGTCCAGCGTCACGTCGTCGACGCCGTCGGCGCCCGCGGTGGCGCCGAGGACCCCGTGGTCGCCGAGCGGGACGAACACCCCGCCGTCGGCGCCATCCGGACCCGTTTCCTCGGGGCCGACGGTCGTGACCTCCCCGGAGTCGAGGGCGGCTTCGGGTCCGCCGTCCGCCGGGCCGTCCCCCACGCTCCACCGGGACGTCGCCCCGGCGACCGGCGTCAGTCGGCCCTCCTCCGAGGCGATCCAGCAGGCCGGTGCGTCGAGATCGAGCACCGACCGGGCCGCCTCCGCGGTCGCCGCACACACCGCCCGCTCGGAGTCGGCGTTCTGGATCCGCTCGGTGGAGTCGTAGACCCGGCGCACGAGCCGTTCGCGTCGTTTCCGTTCCGTAACGTCCGTATACCAGACGTACGCCTCCGTGTCCGACTCGGCGTCGGGGGCGGCGAAGTGGATCACCCTGAACAGGAACTCGCGTGGCCCCGTCGCGGTCAACCGGGTGGCCTCCATCTCCAGCGGCTCCCCGCGCTGGACACGGCTGCGGATCCGGTCGTGGTCCGGCCGGTCGGCCGGCGGGACGAGCACGTCGACGAGGCTCTCACCGATGATCTCCTCCGGTGAGAACCCGAACACGGACTCGAAGGCCGGGTTGACGCTCCGCACGATCGGCTCGTCGTTCTCGAAGCGGATCCGGATCACCGGGTCGGGGTTGTTCTCGAACAGCACCGACCGGCGCTCGCGGTCGGCCACCGGGTCCGGGGCGTCGGCGTCAGCCGCCGATGCGACCCGGTCGGCCACCGCTTCCGGGTCCGTTTCGAGGAGCTCACGCGGGAGGGCCGCGTCGACTCCCGTCGACAGCGCGTCGGCGACGCGGTCGGATGCCCAGTCGTCGACGAGCGCGACCGCCGGCAGTGGCGTCTCCCGTTCGTACCGGACGGCGGTCTCCGCCGCGTCCACCCCGTCCGCGGTCCCGTCGACGAGGACGCAATCGAAGCGGTCGGTGTCGAACGTCCCCGGGTCGGCGGTCGGCGGGAGCGCCTCCACGACGAGTCCGGTCGGTGGGTCGTCCGTCCGGTCGGGGAGGGCGTCCCCGACGCGACCGCCCCCCACCGCCCCGATCCGGAGCGTACGACCCTTCGCCCGATTCATACCATCGCTAATCGGAGCCACCGACGTAAATCGTTGGTTCCGGAGGGGCGCGACGCGGGCTGGTGGGCCGTGGGAGGTGTGACCCGACGGTCGGTCGCTCGTGGGCGCCGGGTTTATGTCCGGCTCCCGCCTGGTTCCAGCCAAATGGACGGTGAACCGCCGGAATCCGAGGACCCAACCGAGACCGCCGGGATCCGGGACGTGTTCGACCGTCTCTTCCGGAACGGGCGGACGAACGCCGTCATCGCGTGGGCTCTCGTCGCGGTCCTGGCGGGTGTCCTCGTCGACAGCGCGGTCGACGTGGACCTCGCGTGGCTGCTTTTCACCTCGTTCGTCGCCGTCGTCGTCCTGTTACCGCCGGTCGCCTTCCGGGAGTGGCGCGTGATGTTGCCGTGGGAGCTGCTCGTGGTGTCGCTGTTCCCGATCCTGGTCCGGGGGCTGTTCGGCGGAACGCTCGGGACGTTCGCCACCTACGTCGCGCTGGCCGGGCTGGCGCTGCTCGTCGTGGTCGAACTCCACACGTTCACCGCGCTGCGGGTGACACACTGGTTCGCCGTCGTCTTAGTCGTCCTGACGACGTTGGCTGCGGTCGGCGCGTGGACGGTGTTCCGGTGGAACGCCGACAACCTGCTCGGGACGAACTACCTCGTCGACAACGAGACGTTGATGATGGAGTGGCTGTACGTGACGCTTGCCGGGATCGTCGCCGGACTGCTCTTCGACGGGTACTTCAGGTGGCGCGACCAGTGGCTCTGGCGGGCGATCCGCCGGGTGGTGCGCAGATGAAGCGGCTGCTGCCCCGCCCCTCGACGCGAACGCAACGTCGGCTCACCCGCGTGATGCAACTGCTCCTCTCGGCGCTTGTGGTGTACGGCGTCGTGGCCGGCGAGCCGAAGGCGATCATCAACGGCGGCGTCACGCTTTTGATCACGTTCGTGCCGGCGCTTCTGGAACGGAACTACGACCTCCCGCTGGACCCGTGGCTCGGGTTATGGATCACCACCGCGGTGTTCCTGCATACGCTCGGGTCGGCGGGGCTCTACACCCGAATCTTCTTTTGGGACAACATCACCCACGCGGTGTCGGCGTCGCTGATCGCGGCCGCGGGGTACACGACCGCCCGCGCGGTCGACCTCCACAGCGACGAGATCCACATCCCCCGGCGGTTCGTCTTCGTGTACATCTTCGTGATCGTGCTCTCCTTTGGCGTGGTCTGGGAACTGTTCGAGTTCGGCCTCGACATCGCGGCGGAAGTCACGGGGCTCACGATGCCGCTTGCCCAGCACGGCCTCGACGACACGGTCAAGGACATGATGTTCAACTCCCTGGGCGCCCTGCTGGTTGCGGTCTTCGGCCAGGCGCACCTGACCGGGGTGGCGCAGTTGGTCGAACAGCGCTTACTGACGCCCGAGTGATCGCGCGGGCGGCGAAGGGTCGAATGACCACATCGGGCCGTGACCGATAGCAGTTTGTCGAGCATAATTGTATTTCTGCCATTATATAATTCAAACAGGTATTTTTCAGTGAAACTGTCCGTGAATCAACTTTTGGACGATATCGACCGGAATGACGATGAGATTTCGAAGTCGGTTCAGATACTAATAACGAGAAATAAAGAATTAGCAATACTAATTCAGAGACTCTAACGCCCCTGGCGTGTCCCCGAGTCAGTACGGTTTGCTGAAGTACGGTTCTTCGAACATCGTCAGCGTCTGTCCCAGGTCCTGTTCGACCGCGTTCTCGTAGACGCGGGTCGTCCACGCGACGTCCTCCATCGGGAGCCCCGGCGAGTAGAGGATCGACCGGCCCGCGGTCGAGGCGGTGTCCTCGCCGCCCACGACCTCGTGGAGCGCCCGCAGGTCCGACTCCTCGAGGTCGAGGCCGATTCCGTCGTCGACGGCGGCGGCGAGCGCGTTCATCACCTGCCAGTCCATGTGCGCCGCGAACTCCAGCGTGTTCCGCCGGACGTCACAGAATACCAGGTCCTCGTCGAACGACGAGAGGTCGGTCCGCAGATCGCCCAGCGGGACCACAAGACAGTCGTCTTGCAGCCACGAGCCCTCGATCTTCGGCGGCGGGCTCCCGGTCGCGGCCACGACGGTCACGTCAGCGCCGGTCACGGCCTCCGCAGGGGAGCTGATCGGATCGATCTCGGCGTCGAGGTCGCCGGCCATCTCGGCCTCGAACGCCTCGGCCTTCCACAACTCGGGGTGGAAGATCCGGAGCGTCTCCAGGGAGTCGAGCGCGGAATCGAGCGCCAGCGCCGACGTCTGCCCGACCACGCCCGGGCCGATCACGGTTGCGGTCGTCGCGCGGTCGCCCTGGATCCGCGCGGCGCCGACGCCCGCGACGGCGCCCGTCCGCATCGCGCTTGCGACCTGCCCGTCGATCAGGAACTCGGGTTTGCCGCTCAGCGGGTCGTTCAGCGTGATCGTGTGGATCGACCGCGGGAGCCCCCGTTCTGCGGGGTTCGTGATGTTGGACCCGTACCACTTGATCCCCATCTCGTGGATGTCGCCGCCGACGTACGCCGGCATCGCGCTGAACCGCCGGTCCGGGCCGGACTCGAGCCCCTCCGCGTTCGAGAGGTTTCCGGGGAACGACGTCACGTGGCCGTGCATATCGTGCCCCGGATTGCCCATCAGGACGCGGCCGTCGTTGTACAGCCCGAACACGTAGTCGATCGTCTCGACGCACCGGTCCATGTCCGCGAGCCCGGCCTCGATTCCCTCCTCCTGTGAACAGAATCGAAGCTCTACTGGCTGTTGCTCGGTCATCGTTCCGTTCGAGGATATAAAAGTATATATTTGTTTTGCATACGGCCGTGTTTTCGGGACGAATCGGCTGCGGCAGCTCCGGATTCCCGCCGGACAGTCACTCGAACCGTGACACCTCGAACATCTCGGTGGGGTGGTCGGTCCGTCCGTCGATCGCCAGGTCGGCCAGGACCTCGCCTACCGCAGCCGCGAACTTGAACCCGTGACCCGAGAAGCCCGCCCCCAGCACCACGTTCGGATGGTCGGGGTGGACGTCGAGGATGAAATCCCGGTCCGGCGTGTTCGTGTACATACACGTCGACAGCCGCATCGTCGGCCCGGTCCCGGCGGGCATGTACCGCTCGGCGAACGACCGGAGGGTCGCCTCGTCCTCGCGCGTCGGCGCGCGGTCGAGGTCCTCGGGGCTCCCCGTCTCCCCGTGGTGGTGATGCTTCCCGAACTTGAACCCGGGCACCTCGAAGGTGGGGAAGCCGTAGAAGTTGCCCTCCGGTACGTCGGCGACGAACACCGGGAAGTTCTCGCGGTCGAACTGCGCGGGGTCGGTCGGCTGGAACCACCCCAGCACGTTTCGTTCGGGCGTGAGATACTCCGCGACTGCCGGACAGAGCCGCCCCGTCCACGCGCCCGCGGTCATCACCAGCGTCTCGGCAGCGTACTCCCCGCGGTCGGTGGCGACCCGCACGCCCGACTCGTCGGCGCTCCAATCGGTGACCGCTTCCCTGGCCCTGATCGTCGCGCCCTGTTCGTGTGCCGCCTGGACGTGCGCCACGATGCACTGATCCGAGTGGAGGAAGCCGCCGTCGGGCTGGTAGACCGCCTCGTAGTCGTCGGGGACGTCGTGACCGCCCGGCCGCGCACTCAGCTCCGCGCCGGTCAGGATCTCGTGGTCGAGGTCGTGGACCGCACACGACCGCTTCGACCCGCTGACGACGTCGCTGTCGGGCGGCCCGAAGTCGATGGTGCCGGTCCGGTAGAGCAGCTGTCGGCCGTAGGACTCCTCCAAGTCGGTCCACAGGTCCAGCGACCGCTGCACCAGCGGGACGTACCCGGAGTCCTCGAACAGCGGAACCCTGATGATCCGGGTGATGCCGTGCGACGAGCCCTGCGAGTGCGGGATGTCGTATCGCTCGATGCCGAGGACGTCCTGGCCCCGCGCCGCGAGGTGGGACGCCGCGGCGCTACCCATCCCCCCGACACCGAGGACGATCGTGTCGTACGTGTCCACACGGGAGGATCGACGGTCTCCTTTGAGTGTGTACCGGATCCGTCCCCGCGGGACGGGGTTGAATCAACGGCGGCGACGGTCGAAATAATGCGCGAGCGACGGACCCGCGATCACCCGAAGTCGAACGTCCGGACGGCGCCCCCGCCCATCCCGTTCGTTCGGAGGTGTTCCGCGAGCGCGACGTCAAGGGAGCCGAGCCCGATGGGCACGAAGACCACGCGCTCGTCCGGACCGGCGTGGGAGTCGTTGTCGCCGTTCAGGACCGCCCCGATGGTCGAATCCAACTCCGCCGCCGTCACCTCCCCTCGGTTCGCCAGATCCGACAGCGCGCCGCGCTGGAGACACTGCTCGGTGTGGTCGACGACGATCCGGTCGGCGCCGAGCACGGTCCCGTCGGTGAGTTCCCGGTAGGAGCCGAGCGCGATCACCAGTCCGCCCGACCCCAGCCACGACTCCTCGACCACCGGCGTCTTCGAGTCGGTGACCGTCACCACGACGTCGGCGTCGGCGGCCGCCTGTGGGCTGTCCGCGGTGACGACGTCGGCGGCCATTCCCGGTCCGAGGTCGGCCGCGAGGTCGGCCGCACGCCCTTCGGAGACGTCGTACAGTCGGAAGCGTCCGACGTCGACCAGGTGGTCGATCACCCGGAGTTGGAACCGTGCCTGGAACCCGGCGCCGAAGACGCCGATCGATTCCGGCGGCTCCGCGAGCAGGTGTCGCAGTCCGACCACGGACTGGAGTGCGGTTCGGACGCCCGTGATGTGCATCCCTTCCAGGATCGCGGTGAACTCCCCCCGCTGGAGGTCGAAAAGCAGGATCTGCGAGCTGATCGGCGGCTCGGTGTCCGTGTCCCAGGTCGCGACCGCCCACTTCATCCCGGCGACGTCGAGCCAGTCGACGTACGCCGGCATTCCGATCGAGAAGGCGTCCCTCCCCGGCCACTCGCCGTCGTCGCCGAGGTGCATCGTCGACTTCGCGGGGTTGAGAACCCGCCCGCGCGCTCCTTCGACGTAGGTCGTCTCGACGACGTCGAGGGCCGCCGGCAGTTGCAGGTGTCGCTCGACGTCACGCTTCGAGTACAGTTCGGTTCCGGCCCCTCCGAGACGCTGACTCATACGTTCTGGGAGGTCATATGGGGCTGTTGGTGGTGGGTCGACGGGGGAACGCCGTGCCGTTGCGGCGTCACGGGTCGGTCCGGTAGATCGCCTTCTCGTGGGTGTAAAACTCGTAGGCGCGGTGGCCGAGTTCCTTCTGGGTCTCCGAAGAGGACGCCTTCATCCCGCCGAACGGCATCTGGATCTGCGATCCGGTGGTGGTGCCGTTGATCTTGACCACGCCGGCCTCGATCCCCTCGGTGAACCGCCGTGCCGACGCCATATCGCCCGTAAAGAGGCTGGCGGACAGCCCGTACTCCACGTCGTTGGCGACGTCGAGCGCCTCCTCGAAGTCCGACACCGTCAGGATCGACAGCACCGGTCCGAAGACCTCCTCCTGAGCGATCCGCATTTCCGATTCTACGTCGGCGAACACCGTCGGCTCCACGAAGTACCCGGAGTCGGTACCGGCGGGTCGGCCGCCACCGGTCAGGAGCGTCGCGCCCTCGGACTCCGCGACGTCGATGTACCGGAAGTTGGTCTCGTCTTGGCCCGCGGAGACCGCCGGTCCCATATCCGGGTCCGACATTCCCGGCCCGGTCTCGATGTCCTCGGCGCGTTCGACCACGGCCGCGGTCACCTCGTCGGCGACGTCCTCGTGGACGATGAGCCGGCTCGTCGCCGTACACGCCTGGCCCGTCAGCCCGAACGCGCCGGCGGCGGCCGCGTCGGCGGCCGTCTCGACGTCCGCGTCCGGCAGCACCACCTGCGGGTTCTTGCCGCCCATCTCCGTCTGGATCGGGATCCCGCGCTCGGCGACTGTGCCCGCGATGTGGCGCCCGACGTCGGTGGAGCCGGTGAAGGAGACGGCGTCGATCCGGCCGTCGGTGAGGATCCCGTCGCCGATCGTCGATCCCGACCCGACGACGAGGTTCACGACGCCCTCGGGGAGCCCCGCGGCCTCCAGGTGTTCGACTAACGCCCGCGCGATCATCGGCGTCTCCGAGGACGGTTTGAACACGACGGTGTTGCCCGTGGCGATTGCCGCCGCGAGCTTCCAGGTCGGGGTCGCGATCGGGAAGTTCCACGGGGTGACCAAGGCGACAGTCCCCAGCGGCTCCCGAACGGTGTAGGTGACCGTCTCGGGGTCGGTGGAGGGCAGGGTGTCGCCCGCCGCCGTCCGTGCGAAACTCGCGAAAAAGCGGAACAGCTCCGCCGCCCGCCCGACCTCCGCGCGGCTGGAGGAGATCGGTTTGCCCTCCTCGCGGGTGAGCGTCTCCGCCAGTTCCTCGTGGTGGTCGTCGATCCGATCTGCGACCGCGTACATCACCGCGTCGCGCTCGTCGGGCGTCGTCGCCCCCCAGGTCTCGCTTGCGGCGTCGGCGGCTCCGATTGCGGCCGCCGCCTGCGACCGGCTGGCGCCGGAAAACGAGACGATGGGATCGTCCGGGTCGGCCGGATCGCGGATGACCAGTTCGTCGTCGCTGTCGCCGTCGCGCCACTCGCCGTCGATGTACTGAAACTGTGTGTCTGTCATTCGTGTGTCCTGTCGGTCGCGCGTCCGGTCCGCGTGCCCGCCGCATCGACCCCCGACGCCGGGACGCTCGGCAGTCGGGACGGGACGTGAGCGGACGAGCCATCGACATACGGGGCCGCATCCTCCCCGGCCGATCCGGGACTCACGGCGGACCGGCGGCTGCGCCGACGTTGGAGAAGCGTACCGCACACCGCGTGGTAAAAATTTCGGTAGTCCGGACGACACTCCCGGAGGCGTCCCCGTTCTACTCGTTGATGTTGAAGCCCGCACCGCGGTACGATCCCTCGAACTCGGGGGCGAGGACCTCGCTGCTCCGATCGAAGATGTCGCGCCAGACAGCCTCCTCGATTGCGACGCCCTCGTTGAGGGCCGCTCCCGCCCGGTCGCTGATCTCCGCCGGCCGGAACGTCCGGGTGAGGGCCGCCGTGCGTTCGTCGACGAACCGGTCTACGACACGGCGCAGGTCGCCGGAGTGACGGGAGTGGTCGGGGTCGAGACAGAGCAACGTGAACCCCTGATCGACGTCGGCTTCGCCCCCCGACGGCGCCGTCGACTGCTGCAACAGCCGGTTGAGAAGCCGTTCGCCCGCAGTGCCGTACTCCGTTTCGGGGGCTCCGGTGAAGAACGCCTGCGTCAACGGGTTGTCCCGGCGGTCGTAGGCGCCGCGGCCGATCACAGCGGACAGTTCGGCGTGGCCGGCCGAGGGGGAGTCGAGTTCGCGTTCCGCCAGAACCGGGTGAGGATCGTCAGGTCGGCCGAGGATCGTCCGCGGCCGTCCGTCACCGCCGGTGGCCAGCACGACCGACAGCAGCCCGCGTTCGGCAGCCGCGTAGGCGGCGTGGCCCAGTGTCGGGGCGGTCTCGTCTTCCGGATCCGTCCCGACGTGGACGACCCCGACGCCGTGTCGACTCGCCCCGGCACACGCCAGGTCGACCGCGGGCGTACTCGCGACCAGGCTCGGCTGGGTCGATCCGTCGATCACCGACACGAACGCGCTCCGGTCGGCGATCGTCAGTGCGTTGGGATCCCACTCGGGGAGGTCCGAGAGGAGAGCGTGCAGCGTCGTCAACCCCGACCCGCGGTACAACTCGGTCCACCAGACCGACTCCGCGGCCGCCCGGGCCGGTCCCTCGTCGAACCCCGCGGCGACGAAGCACCGCTCGGCCAGTTCAAGCACCTCGCGGACGGCGAGCCGGATCACTGCTCCCTCCGGGCTTCGGTCCGCTGCGGCTTCGAGGGGTACAGCCAGTAGTTGTCGGCGCCGTTCCGGAGGTCCTCCGGCAGCGGCGCCCCCTGATAGAACGTCCCCCGGACCCAGCCCTGCGATTTGGGGTGGGCCTTCTGGATCCCCCAGATAGCCTTGAGACACGAGATGAACGATAGCGGGACGAAATCGGCGTCGAGCGGGTTCGCACGGATCTCCGCGTACCGGAGGTCGCGGACGGTCTGGATCCGCTCGACGATGCTCCGGTGTTCGGGGTGCTCGAACAGGAACGCCGCCACCGTTCCGGTGCCGTCCCAGGCCCCGAGGTCGACGTGGAGCGCCTGGACCTGCCGGGCGACGTCGATGGGGAAGCCGTACTCCTCGTACTCGTGTTCGCCCCTGATCCCGAGCCGCGGCTCCTCGCTGTCGATCGACCGGTACCAGAAGTACCGCTCGGCGCCGGGGGCGTCGAAGTTGATGTCGAGCGCCCACTGGTAGTCCGTGGTGACGATCGATTCCAACGTTTCGAGGGTCATCTCCGGGACCACGTCGCTGCGCTCGGAGACTGTCATCGACTCCTCCAAGCCCGCACACGCCTCGGGGTAGACGTCGAGGAGCAGCGAGTGGACCAGCTCCTCGGTCTCGGCTTCGAGTTCGTCGCCGGCCCACGCACAGAGCCGCGTCCACAGGGGTTCCCCGCCCGGGTCCCCGCGGAGTTCGTCCATCCGGCGTTCGGTCCGTTCCAGCCCGGCGGCGATCTCGTCCTTCGAGAGGAAGTAGTCCTTGGTGTCGCACTCGTCGTCGGTGAACCACTGTTCGGCGCGCCGGAGGACGGTCCGGAACCGGTCGACCTCCTCGGGGGTCGGGTCGATGGTCTCGGCCCGCGCTAAGGCGACCTCCCGGGCGCGGAGCCACGAGTGGAGGAGCTGGGGGTGGTTGATCAGGTAGTGGACGATCCCGATCCCCGAGGAGTTGCCCGTGCCGAGGTACCGCTTGATGTCGTGATCCAGCGTGACCGCGTCGTCGCTCCTGGCGGCGGCGACGTGGTCGGCGAGGTCGTAACTGAAGACCCGGAGCAGCCACACGGTGAGCATCTGGGCGAAGTACGGTTTCTTCAGCGGGTGATCGCCGTCCATCGACTTGAACTCCTTCGTCCCGTTGAGGCCGTTGCCGTAGTAGCCCGACGAGCGCATCAGGTAGCCGCCGCGGGCGCAGAAGTCCACGTCGGGTTGGTGGCCCTCGGCCAGCGCGTCGACGACGTGGCCGAAGAAGCGGGAACTCCGGTTCGCCCGGGTCCAGATCAGGATGTCGGCGGTGGCCCGTCCCTCCCGGACGTGGGGGAGCTGTTCGTACTGGGCATCCATCAGTTCGGGCGTGGCCCGCCCCTCACACAGGAACCCCCACATATCCCAGTCCTCGGCGATGATGCGGTCGGTGTTGGCCTCCTCGCCGGAGGCGTGCGAGAAGACGCCGAAGGAGAACAGCCGGTCGGGGGTTTCGATGGTGTAGACAACGCGGCCGACGCCGTTTTCGTCCAGATCCATCCGGGTCGGGCGGACGTCCCACTCCTCGTCGACCATCTTGTCCATCAGCAGCCGGGCGAAGCTCAACCGGGTCTGCTTCAGCGAGGCCAACCGCCCCGGCTGCATCAGCTCCGCGGGGTCGCGAAGCCGGTTCGGGTCGTATCTCTCCGGATCCCGATTGGTAGCCATTACCGGATGCGACTTTGCCACTCTAATTAAAATCTTCGGTAAAGCGCAATAGATTATGTAGGTTCCCGCGAGTTCCGACGCCGACTACACCGCACGCCCCCAGAAGCGGAGGAAGTTCTCGCCGAGGATACCCTCGGCCGTTTCGAGGGGGAACCGATCCTCTATCGCCCGTCGGACCGCGGGCCACTCCTCGTAGGTGGTGAACTCCCCGAGTCCGGCGGCGATCTCCCGGGCCTCGACCGCCTCGCGATCGAACCCGAGTTCGATGATGTGCTGTTTGTAATACGCCAGTAGCTCCCGGGGAAACCGGGTGTCCGCGGGGAAGAAGTCGGTTCCGAGCCCGATCCGATCGTGGCCGACGATCGACGCGGCGTGCTCGAGGTGGTCGAGCAGAACGTCGAGGCCGGGATCGTCCGCGCCCGGCGCGATGAACCACGGAAGGCTCACGATCCCCAGATAGCCGTCCCCGTCCGCGAGGGCTTCGAGCTCGGCGTCGGACTTCCCGCGGTAGTGGTAGTCCACCGCCTGGCACGTGGCGTGGGTCACAGCCACGGGGTCGTCGGAGTACTCGATCGCATCGAGGGTGGTCTGTCGCCCGCAGTGGGACACGTCCACGACCCCGCCGAGGTCGTTCACGCGGTCGACGGCCGCACGCCCGAACGTGGAGAGGCCCCCAGCCGAGGGGTCGTTACAGCCAGTGCCGAGCAGGTTCTGGTAGTTGTACGTGAGCTGAAACAGCCTGACACCCTCGTTGTACAGGGTGTCGATCCGGTCGAGCGACCCGTCGATGGCGGCACCGAGGTTCTGGGTGTTCAGCACGATCCCCACGTCGCCGTCGGCGGCGACCCGGCGGGCCTCCGCGGGCGAGGTGACCTTCCGCAGCCACTCGGCCGCGTCGAAGCGGGACTGCCACCGGGCGAGGTCGCGCCGCTGGCCGGTCCGCTCGGGGACGTCGTCGTGGGTCCAGGGGGTGACGCTGAGGAGGTTCACGCCGGCCGCGGCGTAGATGTCCCGGACCGACGACCGGAACTCGGGGTCGCGCTCGAACCGGCGGACCTCGTGGTCCCAGATCGCCTCCCAGGCCTGCGCTTTCGTGTTCCCCTCGGCGACCAACTCCCGAACCGCGCCGTTGAGCGCCTCGGCGGAGCCGTAAGCGCGGATGACCTGTTCCCACGGGGCCGACGAGGTGTAGTCGAAGATCGGTTGCTCCGGGGACATACTCCGAGGTGGGAGAACTACTATATAAAAATTCGGTAACACGGGCGGCCGTAGTCCCGAATGAGACCAGGGAAACATATATATGTTAGTAGCAAAACGTACTCGGTAGAGTTTAGTATGGCTCAAGCTAGCGATCAAGGAGCGCTCGCAAACTTCGTCGACGAAATCGACCCGATCCCGTTCGCGCTCGGGGCCTTGGTCACGTTCGTCTTCATCGGACTTGCGGCGTTCAGAACCGACTGGGTGTCGAGTCAAATAACGACCGCGTTCTCCGTGTTCGGGGAGGGGTTGGCGTGGATGTACCTGCTCGCAATGTTCCTGATGCTCGCGATCTGCGTCTACCTGATGGTCAGCCCCTACGGCCGGATCAAACTCGGCGAGGGCGACCCCGAGTACAGCAACTTCTCGTATCTCACGATGTTCTTCTCGGCAGGGTTGTCGGCGGGGATCGTGTTCTTCGGCCCGGTCGAGGCGCTGACACACTTCAGTTCGGTCCCGCCGCTGTTCGCGGGGAGCGCCGAAGCCGGGACCGAGAGCGCGATGGTGCCGGCGCTCGCGTACTCGATCTTCCATTACGGGGTCTCCGCGTGGGGCGGCTACCTCGCGATCGGGATCCCGGTGGCGTACTACGCCTACAAGATGGACGCCCCGTTCCGGACGTCGACGGTGCTGGTCCCGGTTCTGGGGAAGGACGGCCTCGACGGCGTGATCGGGAAGACGATCGACACGCTGGCGGTGGTCGCCACCCTCGGCGGCATCGCGACCGGGTTGGGGTTCATCGCGACGCAGATCCTCACCGGGATCACCTACCGGACGGGGATCCAGTTCGGGAACTTCGAGACCCTGCTTGCGATCACGGGGATCACGATCATCTTCACGCTCTCGCTCGTGGCCGGGATCGACCGCGGCATCCGGCGGCTCTCTGACTTCAACATCGTGATGATGGGGATCCTCCTGGCGGCGACGCTCGTCGGCGGGATGGTGATGAGCAACATCTCGGCGCTGAGCGTCCTGAACACGGGGGCGCTTGCGGTCGGGACCTACGTGCAGAACTTCTTCAGTATGAGCCTGTTCACCGGGACCGGCGTCGAGGGCGGCACCGGGTGGACGTCGTTCTGGACGGTGTTCTACTGGTCGTGGTGGATCGCGTGGGCTCCCTTCGTCGGCCTGTTCCTCGCCCGCATCTCCAAGGGCCGGACGATCCGCGAGGTGCTTTTCACCGCCCTCATCACGATGACTACCGTCTCGGTCGTGTGGTTTACCGTCGTCGGCGGCACCTCGATGTGGATGCAGTTCGCGGGCGTCTCCGACATCCTGGGTGCGGTCGGCGAGTTCGGGAACGGCGTCGCCGGCTACGCGCTGTTCGGGGCGCTGCCGCTGGGCGCGCTGTGGCAGCCGCTGTTCCTCATTCTGGTGGTCACCTTCTTCGCCACGTCGGCGGACTCCTCCACGCTCGCGGTCGCGATGCTGACCACCGGCGGCAAGGAGAACCCTTCGAGCGTCAACCGCGTGTTCTGGGGCGTCCTGCAGGGGCTCATCGCGTCGATCCTGGTCGTGCTCGGCGGTGCGAGCGCGCTCCGGTCGTCGGTGATCATCACCGGCGCGCCGTTCGCCATCGTCTGTGTCCTCTCGCTGTTCTTCTTCCTCCGGCAGCTCAGCGACGACCACGGTCACGTTCTGTTCGACGGCGACCGGTCGTGGTTCCGGAGCCCCAAGAAGACGACGTCGAAGTCGCCGGTCGACGACGTCGCGGCCGGGGCGCAGGACGACGACTGAACGGCGCGCTTTCGCTTCGAAGGCCGTCTTCGTCCGTGGCTCCCCTCCGTGGTTACGGTTCTGGAAAGCGGTATTACAGCGATGCCGAACAGGAGCCAACTCTTATTACAATACTCCGTGTATGCCGGGTATGGCCGGAAACCAGGGACCCGAACCCGGGACCGTCGGGGCGACCGAGACCTCGTTCGCGATCCTCTCGTACCTCAAAGAGCAGTCGGGGGCGAACGTGACCGAGATCGCAACCGGGCTCGATCTCTCGAAAAGTACCGTCTACAACCACCTCCGAACGCTCAACCGGCTCGGATACGTGGCAAAGGAGGACAAACGCTACCACCTGGGGCTGAAGTTCCTGGACCTGGGGAACGCGGCCCGGGACCGGCAGGACCTCTACGAGGTTGCGAAGGGGGAGATCGACGACCTGGTTTCGACCATCGGCGAACACGGGTACGTGATGGTCGAAGAGATGGGCCGAGGGGTGTACATCTACCAGTCGAAGACCGCCCGGGGGATCCAGACGGACTCCCACATCGGCACCACGGTCGACCTCCACGCCACTGCCGTCGGGAAGGCGTACCTGGCGCACCTCCCGGAGGACCGACGCGCGAGTATCCTGGACGACCTCGACCTCCCGTCGCGCACGGAGTCGACGTACACCGACCGCGACCGTCTGGAGGCGGAACTGGAAGCGGTCCGGCGCCAGGGGGTCGCGTTCAACAACGAGGAGCGGTTCGTCGGCCTGCGTGCGGTCGGCGCCCCGGTGTTGGGCCCGGACGACGAGGTGCTCGCGGCCATCAGCATCTCCGGCCCCACGACGCGGTTGACCGGCGACCGATACCGGAGCGAGATCCCGGAGAAGGTGCGGGAAACGGCCCGGATCATCGGGATCCGGGCGACGTACTCGTGAGACGCTATCTCGATAGCAAACGACTGTTTTGCAGCGCTGTACTCCGTTGGTATCGACTGCTCGTTGGCCGGGCGCCGAGCGTGATTTGCCGGCTGTCCCCGTGACATACGTACGCCTGTTATTTTCGGCGCCGTTTCGAGCCGCTTCACCTCGATATCGACGGGCCGGGACCCCGAAGTCGAAATATAGAAACAGCAATATGAGTTATTCTTGTAATATTATATATTATGACATAATTTTCGTATCTTTGGCGAATGGCCTCGCCTCGAAGCTCGAAATCGAATTTTGTGGCCTTTCAGACGTATTGAATGTAGCTCCGAATTCCCTTGCTTTCGTCCGTTACTGATACCAGTCTGATATTATACTCGTATGATTGCTTTTCATAATTAAAGCGCAGTAGTAGGAGATTGACATCTAACAGCAACCGACACCCCGCTCGCTCAGCCGTCGACGAAATCGACGCCGGTGATCCCGTAGCGTGCACCGCCGTGTTCGCCATCGGTAAGCGCCACGTCCCAGCCGTGTGCCTCGGCGACTTCCGGGACGATCGCGAGCCCGAACCCTGTTCCTTCCTCGCCTGTCGTGTAGCCCACCTCGAAGACCCGCTGGCGCTCCGACGCGGGGATGCCAGGTCCGTCGTCCTCGACGGAGACGCCGTCGGGGAGGTTGTCCTCGACGACTGACACCCCCTCCGCCGTGGACGGCCGCGTTCCGGACGAGGTTCCCGGTCACCTGTCCCAGCACCGTCGGGTCCGCGCGGATCCGGCGATCCGCCGCCACCGTGAGGGAGGCGTTGTCGGTGGACACCACCTCCCGGGGGCGTTCGACGATCGTCCCGAGGTCAACGACCTGAATGTCGGGATTCATCCCACCCGATCGGGCGAGTTTCAGCAGGTCGTCGATCGGCGCCCGCGTCCGGTCCAGCGTCGACTGGACCCGATCGAGGTGTGCCATCTCCCCAGTCTCCTGTGCCAGTTGGACGTAGCCGGCCGCGACGTTCAGCGGGTTCCGGAGGTCGTGGAAGACGACGGAGACGAAGCGGTCGAGCCGTTCGTTCTCCCGAGCGACCCGGTCTCTGGCCCGCTGGGCTTGCAGCCCGTAGCTCACCCACCGGCTCATCAGGTCCACGAGGGTCGCTCGTCCTCCGCGGCGACCTCGCAGTCGGTCGCCGACACCGGGACGATGTCGCCCACCTCGACGGCGTCGACGACCTCGAAAGTGTACTCGTCGCCCGCGATCATAGAGAGCGAGCCGAAGGCGGTGTCCAGCTCGTCGCGCCCGAGTGCGAGCAGCGACTCAACCTGCTCGGTGAACGTCCTCTCCCGGTCGGGTCGGCGACGACCTCGTAGATCGACCGCAGGGTCCGCTGTCGGCGTTCGGGTTCCCGTTCCCGGGCCTTCCGCTCGGAGACGTCGCGGAAGTGAAACCGGAGTCCGCCGTCGAAGTCGGGGGAGACGTACACCTCGAGCCACCCGTCGATCGGTTCGTAGTAGCCCTCGGCGTTATCGGCCGATCGACGCTCCATCGCCGTCCGGTAATACTGTCGGCTATAGTCCCGTGACGGAGTTCGACATTTCGGGGTGTCGAAACTCTTCACGTAGTTATAGCCAACAGTATGAGCCGACTCGAACTCGGTGTCCGTGACCTCGGGGAAGGCCTCCCGGAAGTCGGAGTCGACGACCGCCTCGGCGTCGACGCCGAGGACGTCCCCGGCGTGCGTATCGAGGACGGTGACCTGCCAGGACCGGTCCGCTTCGAGGACGGCGTCGGTCATCCGGTCGATGATGGTACGGAGCCGCCGTTCGCGGGCTTTCAGGTCGTCACGTCGATTCCGCCGGGTCGTGCGGTCTCGGAGGCAGAGAGCCCGACAGTGACCCCCGTGTCCTCCGACCCGCTGTCGAAGGAGAGGGTCCCGCCGGCACCCTCGATGACCCACTTGCTCGGCCACACGCCGACCCCGCTGCCGTGTGTCAGCGGCGACATCGAGAGCGCGGGGGTTTCCGTCCCCTTCCCGCCGATTTTCCTCTCACCTAACGCGTCAGGATTCGTGCTCGCATCCGGAATCGCGGGCGACCGACGGTGGCTTTTTGCGGTGTCGGCCGAACATCGGGGTGTGACAGACGACACCGACAGGTCGGGCGTCCACGTGGTCGCGCTCTGCGGCAGCCTCCGGGACGGAAGCTACACCAGACGCGCGCTGTCGCGGGCGCTCGACGGCACCCGAGCGGCCGGCGGCACCGGGACGGTGATCGACCTGCGGGAGTACGACCTCCCGCCGCTGGACCCCGACCGGGAAACGCAGGGCGACAGCGACGCGGTGGTTCGGCGGGTTCGGGAGGCCGACGCCGTGCTTCTGGGAACGCCGATGTACCACGGCTCCTACTCGGGCGTGCTGAAGAACGCCTTGGATCACTGCGGGTTCGACGAGTTCGAGGGCAAGACCGTCGGGCTGTTGGCCGTCGCCGGCGGCGGGTTCCCGGTGACGGCCCTCGATCACCTCCGGTCGGTCTGTCGAGCGCTCGATGCGTGGGTGCTCCCCCACCAGGCGGCGCTCCCGAGCGTCTCCTCGAAGTTCGACGCCGAAGGGATCGTCGACGACGGGCTGGACGAGCGCGTGCGGGTGCTCGGCCGGCGCGTCGTGGAGTACGCCCGCATCGAACCGGACCCGTCGTCGTTCGAGGCCGGCGAGAACGTCGGCGCCGGCGACTGAGCGGGCCCCGGCGACCGGGACGAGTCCGGCCGGGAGCCACATCCGAACGGCAACCGTTTTCCCACCCGCGGGTATCTCCGCATCGTATGCACGCCATCACGAACAGCGGGTGGATCGAGGTCGTCACGGGGTCGATGTTCTCCGGCAAGACCGAGGAGCTCCTCCGGCGGCTTCGACGTGCGGAGATCGCGGGACAGGCGGTCGCGGTGTTCAAGCCCGCGGTCGACGACCGATACGGCGATGCGACGGTCGGCTCCCACGTCGGCCGACAGTGGGAGGCGTCGGTCGTCGAAAGCGAAGACGTATGGGAAATCAGGGAGGGACTCGACGACCAGGACATCGTCGCGATCGACGAGGCGAACTTCTTTTCGACCGAACTTCTCGAAGTCTGCCAACGGTTAGCCGACGACGGCCGGCGGGTGATCGTCTCCGGGCTCGACCAGACGTACCGCGGCGAGCCGTTCGAGCCGCTCCCGCAACTGATGGCGGTCGCGGAGTACGTCGACAAGCTCCGGGCGATCTGTGCGGTCTGCGGCGAGCCCGCCACCCGGAACCAGCGGCTGGTCGGCGGCGAACCCGCACACGCGGACGACCCGACCATCGTGGTCGGCGCCGAGGAGTCCTACGAGGCGCGGTGCCGGAACTGTCATATCCTCCGGCGCGATTAGTTTCGACCGTGACAACCTGGGTAGAGAACCCGACCGGCGGCCGGGACCGCGGGCCGCGCGGCCTCCTTCGAGCGTGGCTCGAGGTCCTGATCCGGCCGCGGCAGTTCTTCCGGAACGGCGTCGCCCCCGGGGACCAGGCGCCGGGACTCGTGTTCGCCGTCGCCGTCGCCGTCGCGTACGTCGCCGGGCTGTTTGCGTTCGTTCCCGCACGGATCCCGGGGTTCGCGCTCGGACCGGGCGTGTCGGCCGCGCTCGGACTCGCGTTGGTTGCCGTGGTGGTCGCGCCGGCGACGCTGCACCTGGCAGCGGCGCTTCAGACGGTCATCCTGATCGTCGTCGTCCCCGGTCGCGCGGGCGTCAGCGAGACCGTCCAGGTGATCGCGTACGCCGCTTCGCCGTGCGTGTTCGCGGGGGTCCCGATCCCCGCAGTCCGCGCCGGGTGTACGGTCTACGCCGCTGCCCTCCTGACTGTCGGGCTTCGGGAGGTCCACGGGACGACGACCGCACGGGCCGCAGTCGCGGGTGCGGTTCCCGCGACGCTCCTGTTCGGGACCGCCTTCGGCGGGATCGACGCCGGAACGGCCCTGGTGCGCGCTGCAGGACTGATCTGACCCCGGCGGAGGCGGCCGTGTTCCGACAGCGGAGATTCGACAATCGTTTTAGGCCCCACACGTTTTACACACCTAATGGATTGGATTACGCACGACGAGGACGTCTGGTTCGATTTCCGCGGTAGCTCCCCGAAGCAACTCACGCCCGGCCGGTACTACAAAGGAACCGTCGACGGATTTGCGGACTTCGGTGTCTTCGTGGATCTCGCGCCCGGCGTCACCGGGCTCCTGCACCGCAGCGAACTCGACCGCCGGCTGGAGACGCTCGATTGGGAGTCCGGCGACACGGTGTTCGTCCAGGTGAAGAACGTCCGGAGCAACGGCAACATCGACCTGGGATGGTCGATCCGGCAGTCGGAGTCGGAGTTCCGCGGGGCGCGGGTCCACGACCCCGACGGCGACGCCGACGGCGAGGAGATCGAGAACGGCGATTCCGACGGGCCGAGGGCCGTCAAGAAGACCCCGAAGGGTATCTCGACGAAGTCCCGGGCGTCGAACGGGACGGACTCGGCGGAAACGACCGGCGAGTCGACCACGGCTGACGAGGAGGGTGGCGGGCGAGCCGGTTCGGCGGCGGACCAAGGTCCCGACGCGGGATCCGATGCCGTCGATGCCGACCACGACGCCGCCACCGACACCCCGGAATCAGGACGGCAAGCAGGCGCCGTCGAAGCGGAGCCGGAGGCGACCGAGGCCGAGGCCGAACCGGAGCGGGTCACCGTCGACTCCCTCGGCGACCGCGTCGGCGAGACCGTCCGGATCGAGGGCGAAGTCGTCGGCGCGCGACAGACCGGGGGGCCGACCATCTTCGAGGTCCGCGACGAGACCGCCGTCGTCGACTGTGCGGCGTTCGTCGAAGCCGGCGTTCGGGCGTACCCCGAGGTTGAGGAGGGTGACGTCGTACGGCTCGACGGCGAGGTCGAACTCCGTCGCGGCGAGCTTCAGGTCGAAACCGAGGCGCTTGCGGCGCTCGACGGCGAGGACGCGGAGGCCGTCGAGCGTCGGCTCGCGGACGCACTCGCCGAAAAGGCACGGCCCGACGAGGTCGATCCGCTCGCCGGCGAGCCCGCCGTCGAAGCGGTGACCGACCAGCTCGCGGACGCCGCGGAGGCGATCCGTGGGGCGGTGCTGGAGTCGCGGCCGATCGTGATCCGGCACGCCGCCACCGCCGACGGCTACGTGGCCGGCGCGGCGATCGAGCGGGCCGTCCTCCCGCTCATCCGGGAGGAACACGCCCGCGCCGACGCGGAGTACCACTTCTTCACCCGCCGGCCGCTCGACGACCCGGTCTACGGGATGGACGCCGCGACCAGCGATGTAACGCGGATGCTCCAAGACAGCGAGCGTCACGACGAGAAGCTGCCGCTCGTGGTCCTTGTTGGAATCGGCGGGACTACGGACTCACTGGATGGCCTCGGGCTGCTCGGCGTCTACGGCGCCTCCCGAGTCGTCGTCGATGCGAACGCAGTCGACACGGGTGTCGTCGAGGAGACGAACGTGCTGGTGTCGCCGTCGCTCAGCAACGTCGACGCTACGGGCCTCTCCACCGGCGCTTTGGGTGCCAACCTCGGGGCGGCGGTGAACGCCGATGTCCGGACGGACCTCGCGCATCTCCCGGCGGTAAGCTACTGGGAGTCGCCTCCGGCGGCGTACACGGAACTCGCGGGTGAGGCAGGGTACAGCGCCGACCGGACGCGTGACCTCCGCGAGGCCATCGCGCTCGAAGCCTACTACCAGTCGTATCAGGACAAACGCGAACTCATCACGGACCTGCTGTTCGAGGACGACGGCGGACTTGCGGGCCACGTCTCCGAGCAGTTCCGGAACAAACTCGACACGGAAGTCGAGACCGCCGAAGCGAACCTCGAACTGCGGGACGTCGACGGCGTCTCGGTTGGCGTGCTCGACGCCGACTCCTACAGCCATCAGTACGACTTCCCGCCGACGGCGCTGCTGGCGGACGAACTCCACCGCCGGGCCGACGGCCGGACGGCTACGGTCGTCTACTCCACCGACGAACTGTTCGTCAGAGCGGACGACGCAATCGACGTCAGGGCGGCAGCGGCGGCCGCCCGTGAGGCGGTTCCCGAGGGCGGAGTTACCGCGTCCGGGATCCGACAGAACCGCATCGAGTTCCTGTCGGGCGCCCGCAACGCGGTCGTCGACGCCGTCGCCGACGCGGTCGTCGCGCAGCGCTGAGCCGCGGGCCACGTGCGGCTCCGACGTGGCCACAACCCACCCCGGAGCGACACGCTTAACCGCAAAACGGGCGGAACGACGCGTAATGAATCGTCGTCTACCTGGCCACCGAGGGGGGAGCCGCCGGTGAGCACCGACGCCGACGCGGAGCTGGAGCCGACGGAGACCGAGGCGTTCCGCCGGACCTGCCGGGAGCTGGTCGACCGGATCCTCGACGGGGAGGTCGGCCGCGACGACCTGGAGTCGGCGAAACTGGAGGCGTGTTCGACGTACTCCTCGCCGAAAGTGCCGAAGAACACCGAGATCCTCGGATATGCCCCACAGGGTCGACGCGAGGAGGTGAAGGAGGTCGTCCAGCGGAAGCCGGTCAGGACCGCCTCGGGCGTCTCCCCGGTCGCAATTATGACCTCGCCGCATATGTGCCCACACGGCAAGTGTCTCTACTGTCCCGGGGGGCCGGCCTCGGAGTTCGACTCCGCACAGTCGTACACGGGTCACGAGCCGGCGGCCGCCCGCGGTGAGCAGAACGACTACGACCCCTACGGCCAGGTGACGCTCCGGCTGGAGCAGCTCAGACATATCGGCCACCCGGTCGACAAGGTCGAACTCATCCTGATGGGCGGGACGATGACCGCGCGCAGCCACGACTACCAGGAGTGGTTCGTCAAGCGCGCTCTCGAAGCGATGAACGACTACGACCTCGACGCGGAGCCGGCGCCCGACGATCAGGAGTCGTTCAAGCCCGACCCCGACGACGTGGAGTTCCGCTACCTCGAGGACGTGATCGCCGAGAACGAGACTGCCGACATCCGGAACATCGGGACGACGTTCGAGACGAAGCCCGACTGGTGTGATCCCGAGCAGATCGACCGGATGTTGGACCTCGGGGCCACGAAGGTGGAGGTCGGGGTCCAGACAACCTACGAGCGGATCAACCGGGAGATGCACCGCGGCCACGGCGTCCAAGCGTCGATCGACGCCAACCGGCGGCTCCGGGATGCGGGGTTCAAAGTCGGGTTCCATATGATGCCGGGACAGCCCGGGATGACCGAGGAGATGATCCTCGAGGACTTCCGGCAGCTGTTCGAGCGCGAGGAGTACCGCCCGGACTACCTGAAGATCTACCCGACGCTGGTCGTCCGCGGGACCCGGGTATACGACCGGTGGCGACGCGACGAGTTCGAGCCGCTGGACAACGAGACCGCGGCCGACATCGTCGCGGAGGTAATGGGAATGATCCCCGAGTACACGCGGCTCCAGCGCGTCCAGCGCGACATCCCGGCGGACTTCATCGACGCCGGCGTCTGGAAGTCGAACCTCCGGCAACTCGCCGAACAGCGTGCCGAGGAGAAGGGGATCGACGTCCGCGACATCCGCGCCCGCGAGGCCGGAATGAACGACGCGACGCCCGACCCCGAGCGGGTCGAACTCGACATCGAGACGTACGGCGCCGGCGGCGGGACCGAGTTCTTCCTCGCGTTCGAGGATCCGGTGGCGGACCTCCTCGTCGGGTTCTGTCGGCTCCGGTTCCCGAACGATCCAGTTCGACGGGAGCTGGCGAACGCCGCGATCGTCCGCGAACTCCACGTCTACGGGAGCGAGGCCGGAATCGGGAGCGGCGCGGGCGAATGGCAGCACAAGGGGTACGGCCGGCGGCTGGTCCGTCGGGCGGAGGAACTCGCTGCTGAGGCGGGCTACGACAAACTGGCGATCATCTCCGGGATCGGGGCCCGCGAGTACTACCGGCAGAAGCTGGGGTACCGCCAGGACGGCCCGTACGTCTCGAAGCGCCTGGGATAGGGCGAACAGTCGGCACTCCCGCGTGGCCCAGTCGTGGCCGACCGCTCCCCGCGTCGACGTGCCGAGCAACCGCGACCCGACGCGGGACTGGTGTCAGGTCACGGGGACCCTGGCCGCGCGTTCGTATATAAGCGTCCGTGTCGGGCGACCGCGAGTAACGACCGTCAGGCGTCGCCGTCGAGTTCCTTCTCCATCGCGACGTGTGGGATCCCGGCCTCCTCGAACTCCGCGCCGTAGGCCTCGTACCGCAGGCGTTCGTAGAACTCGCGGACGTGCGTCTGCGCGTGGAGGGTGAGTTCGTCGAACCCCTCCTCGCGGGCACGAGCTTCGACGGCGTCCATCAGCCGGCGACCCCACCCGTCGCCGCGGCTGTCGGCGGCGACGGCGACCCGCTCGACCTTGCCGACGGGTCCGTCCACGGGTTCCGCCGACGCTGCCTCGCCCGCGGGTCGGAGCCGCGCGGCACCGATCGGCTCCCCGTCGGCGTAAGCGACGAAGTGGGTCGCGTCGGCGTCAGGTTCGTCGTATTCGTCGTACTCGATTCCGGGGTCGACGCCCTGCTCGTCGACGAACACCGACCGCCGTACCGTGAAGGCGTCGTCGCGCTCCGCGTCGGTTTCGGCGACGAACACGCCGGTGTCCTCCGCTCCGTCGGAGCGGGCGGTCGGCGCGCTGTCCCGGTCGCTCTCGGAGGTCACACCCGCTCGAACGGCCGGCGGGGAACTGAGCGTTTCGGATCAGCCCCGAAAGCCGGTCCCACAGGGGGCGCGTCTGCTCGGCGTGTAGCGATCCACCCGGGCGAACCCGGGCAGAAAGTCCAGTCGTGTCGCCGGAGGGCGACCGCAGTCGGTAGTTAGTTACGGACGAGATTCGCCGCGCGGGGTCCCTTGGGGGAGGATTCGATCTCGAAATCGACGTCCTGTCCCTCTTCGAGGTCCGGGCCGCCGACATCCTCCATGTGGAAGAACACGTCGTCGTCGGAGTCGTCAGTCGAAATGAAACCGTAGCCGCCAGTGTCGTTGAAGAAATCAACAGTTCCGTTTGCCATTGCAAACAAACGTAGACCGTACTCGGGTATAACACTTCCGAGGGTCGCGGTGTCACGGACCGTCGGGGCGTGTCGTCGTCACCGGAGCCGGCGGATCGACTGCCGGACCGGCGGCTCCGGGTCACAACTTTCGAAAAGAATGTCGGGGTGTACCGGGTCGTTGCTTACTCGAAGAGTTCGACGGCCTGCTCGTACCGGGCGCTGGGTTCCTCCCAGTCGACGACCTCGAAGAAGTTCTCCACGAAGTCGCCGCGGGCCGGACCGTAGTCGTAGTAGTAGGAGTGCTCCCAGACGTCGAGCGCGAGGATCGGGTGGCCGCCCCAGAACGCACCCTCGTCGTGGTTGTCGACGGCGACGTTCCGCAGCTGGTTCGAGTACGAGTCGTAGATCAGCAGCGCCCAGCCGGAGGCGTCGCCGGCTGCGGCCTCGAACTCACCCTTCCAGGCCTCGTAGGAACCGAAGTCCTCCTCGATCCGGTCGCCGAGCGCGCCGCCCGGCTCGTCGCCGCCCTCCGGCGACATGTTCTGCCAGAACAGCTCGTGGAGGATGTGTCCGCTGGAGTTGTGGGTGACGTTCCGGATGGCGCCGGCCGACGACGAGAAGTCGCCGGACTCGCGGTTCCCCTCGAGCGTCTCCTCGGCCGCGTTCCAGCCGTTCACGTAGCCCTGATGGTGGGTGTCGTGGTGCCACGTCAGGACCTGTTCGGAGATGTGCGGCTCGAGCGCGTCGTAATCGTATGGAAGTGGATCTAGTTCGTAGCTCATAGTTCTGCCTCCGATTCTACTATAGGTCGTATTCCTGTTAAACGTTAAGAGAGATGTGGTAACACGTTACACTACACGCGACACGACGACGCGATCGGTTTCGTCGTCGGGGAAGCCGTTTTTGCGTCCACGGGTCCGAACCGTGAGTATGTCGAGTCCGAGCGATCACGAAGAACCGAACGTGTACGGCGAGCCACTCCAGCCCTGCAATCACGACCCCGAGACGGGCTTTCTCCGCGACGGACACTGCCGCCACCTCCGGCGCGACCCGGGCCGCCACGAGGTGTGTGCGGTTCTCACCGCGGAGTTTCTGGAGTACAGCAAAGCACAGGGCAACGATCTGATCACGCCGCGTCCCGAATACAACTTCCCGGGGCTCGAACCCGGCGACTGCTGGTGTCTCTGTGTGCCGCGGTGGGTGGAGGCCCACGAGGCGGGGCGTGCGCCGCCGGTGGTCCTGGAGGCGACAAGCGAGGCGGTCCTGGAGGACGTTTCCCTCGCGACGCTGGAATCGTACGCGGCAGTGGAGTGATCAGCGCCGGACGCCCTCAATCGTCGCCGCGGGCGGCCTCGAACATCGACAGCGCCTCCTCCCGACGCTCGCTGTGGTCGACGATCGGCGCCGGGTAGTCGGTGTCGACCTGCGCCCGTTCGACCGGCGAGAGCTCGTGCCACTCGTGGATGGTGTCGGCGTCGACGCCCCGGAGTTCCGGGACGTACTGTGTGATGTACTCGGCGTCCGGATCGTAGCGTTCGCCCTGACTCATCGGGTTGAAGATCCGGAAGTACGGCTGGGCGTCGGTGCCGGTGGACGCCGCCCACTGCCACCCGCCGTTGTCGTTTGCGGTGTCGTGGTCCACGAGGTGCGTCCGGAAATGATCGTAGCCCGCCCGCCAGTCGATCCGGAGGTCCTTCGTGAGGAAGGAGGCGACGATCATCCGGACGCGGTTGTGCATGTACGCTTCGTCCAAGAGCTGTCGCATCCCGGCGTCGACGATGGGGTAGCCGGTCTCGCCGCGCTTCCACGCCCGGAGCTCCTCGGGGTCGTCGCGCCACTCGATGTCGTGTTCGTACTCCTTGTAGTTCTCCGTGACGACCTCCGGGTTGAAGTACAGCACGTGGGTGTAGAACTCCCGCCACGCCAACTGGGACTGGAACTCCTCGACGGAGTCGACCTGCTCCTCGGGCGTGAACCCGGCCACGTCGGCGCCGCCGTTCTCGGCGCGTTCCATCGCAGCCTCGGTCGCCGCGTACACCTCGCGGATGCCGATGGTCCCCCACGCCAGGTGTGCGGAGAGCCGGGAGACCGCCCCGCGCGTGGGGTAGTCGCGGTCCTCGTCGTACCGGAAGATCCCGTCGGCGCAGAACGTATCGAGCCGGTCTCTCGCCGCGTCGGTCCCTGCCGTCTCCACGTCGGCGTCGGGAGCAGCGAACCCCAACTCCTCGATAGCCGGAAGCGGATCGCCGTCGACATCCGCTAGCGCCGAGGCATCGGGGGCGTCGACCGGATCGGCCTTCGGGCGGTCCAGCCACTTCCGCCCGAAGTACGTGAACACCGAGTAGGGATCGCCCGCGTTGGTCGTGATCGACCCGGGTTCGTGGAAGATGGCGTCGTGGAAGGAGTCGTATTCGACGCCTTCGTCGTCGAGCGCGTCGCGCACCCGGTCGTCGCGGTCGCGTGCGAATCCGGAGTAGCCCTTGTTCCAGACTACCCGGTCGGCGTCGTGCTCCCGGGCGAGGGCGGACAGGATCGACGCGGGGTCGCCGCGGACGACGAGCAGGTCCGACCCGTGGTCGCGATACCACGCGCGCAGCGAGTCGAGCGCGTCCAGCATAAACCGGACACGCGCGTCGCCGGCGTACTCGAGGACGCCGTCGTCGAGGACGAACACCGGGAGCACCCCGCCCGAGGGCGCCGTCCCCGACGCCCCGTCCGTTCCCGCGGCCGCGTCCGCTGCCGCCGCGAGGCCTCGGTTGTCGGCCGCCCGGAGGTCGTCGCGGTGCCAGTGAATCTGCATAGCGGTGCCAGGGACTCGGGTGCCGTAACCGTGTCGGCGGCGGAAGGAGAGGCCGGTCCGAGGCGGCGACGCGACGGATCAGCTCTCGGGCATCGGGATCGGGTCGATGGCGTCCCGCCGGCCGTCGAGAACGCGGAATCGCTCGGCTCGTCGGCGTTCGAGCAGGTGAAGCAGGCGCTCGGCCCACCGGAGCTTCCGGGCCTTTTCGGCGCCGACCCCGGGGTCGTCGAAGTCCCACCCGACGAATCGGAGTTCCGCCGCGCCGAGTTCGTCGGCGAGGAACGCCGCCCGATCGCCGTCGGTGAACCCGCCGAAGTTGTACACGGCGTCGACCGGGGAGGCCTGCGTTGTCGCGACCGTCTCCGACGCGTCGAGCCGCGGCAGCCACTCCTCCACCAGATCGAGGTTGTCGCCGTGGGCGTGGGCCGCCACCGGGACGCCGGTCGCGGTCAGGTCCCGCGCCGTCTCGGGGTTCTTGTCGAGGTCGGTGACGTGGAGGTCCACCGCCAACCCGGCCTCTCGGACCACGTCGGCGGCCGTCGACGCCGCAAACACCAGATCCGCGTCACCGACGCGGTCGACTTCCTCCGGAAGCGACGGGGCAGCGCCCACTACCGCGACGACGTCGCCGGCGGCAGCGAGGCGGTCGAAGTCGAACGGGGTCGCATACGTTGCGATGGCGTCGCGGGCGCGTTCGTCGCCCTCGCGGGGGTAGCCGAAGTCCGCGAGGATCGACTCGTAGACCGGCTCCCAGGATTGAAATCTCATAGCTGTGGCTCCGGGGTGTAACGGTGCGAGCCGGAATGGCACCAAGTACCCCTACCCGAATGCCCTTCCGGCCTCCAGTCGTCCGGTTCTTGTGGGTTCGGTATAAGCTTTCTCGTGTTTTGCCGTGTGAGACGCTCACGGGCGGGTCGGGGTCCCCGTCGTGCGTATTCTTCGGTCGGCGCTGCCGCCGCTCGGAGCGACCGATGCGTCGGGAGGTCACGGCCCGTCGGAGGCGGCCGCACCCGGCGACCCCCGCTTTCGCTCATCTGACGGCCGAGCCGACAGTCGCAAGCGCCCCGTCCAGCGCGTCGCTACGTCCTCCGCCGACGTCGAGTTCGGAGAGCGCCCGCGACGTGCCGAAGACGAGGACCGACCGCCCGCCGTCGGCATCGCCCGCCCCCGACACGACCGTTACGTCGGCGTCGGTCGCGGCGGCGGCGAGCGCGCCTATGTCGGCGTCTGAGAGCCCGTCGAACTCGAACACCCGGACGACCGCGTCGCCGGAGACCGACGCGGCGTCCGTCGCGTCCGATCCGGCCACGTCGTCGACGCCGACGCGGTCGAGGTGCCGTTCCGCCTCGCGCGGCGTCGTCACGTCGAGTTCCTCGACCGAAACGTCGCCGGCCTCGCGGACCCGGCGCCGGGCGAACTCCTTGCCGATCAGCGCGGCGTCCCGTGTTTCGGCGACGTCGTGGGTCCGGATCACGTGTGCGCCGCGTTCGACCGCCATCGACGTCGCCGCCAGCGAGACCGGCAGCGCCGCCTCGGTCGAGCGGCCGGCGACCTCCCGAAGGAAGTTCTTGCGGTTGATCGACACCAAGATTGGATACCCGAGGCCGCGGAACTCCCGGAGCCGCCGGAAGGTCTCGCGGTCGTCTTCGAGGGTCTTCTCCTCGGACCACCCCCCGAAGGCGGGATCGATTATGGTCTTGTCGGTGAAGCCGTTCCGCCCGAGGGCGTCGTAGATATCGTCGACGTCCTCCACCGCACCCGGCCGCGTCAGGTCCGGCGGCGACGCCATCTTCCCGACGGCGACGTCGTGTTCCGCACACACCCGCGGCATCTCGGGGTCCGCGAAGCCGCAGATGTCGTTGACCATATCGTACCCCCGGTCGAGGGCGGCCTCCGCGACCTCGTGGTACCGGGTCTCGATCGAGAAGACGGCCTCCCCGGAGACGCTTTCGAGGGTCTCGACGGCGGTGTCGAGCCGTTCGAGCTCCTCGTCGGCTGAGAGCACCTCGAAGCGCTTGTTGGCCGACTCCAGGCCGACGTCGACGATGTCGGCGCCCTCGTCGATGAGTTCCTCGTCGACGTAGGCGGCGGCCTCGCCCGGGTCGTCGAAGACGCTCGGGTCGTAGGGCGACTCCTTCGAGACGTTCAGAACTCCCATGATCCGCGGCGGCTGCTCGTCACCGATCCCCAGTCCGGCGGCGTCCACAGTTCGCATACCCGTTTCTGGAACGGCGGACACATATACTGTGTGTCCGCGGCCCGCCCCGCCGACGCCGGCCGCTCGGCGCCGACCCGGCGGGACTTTTGTCGGTCGACCACAACCGGGAGGTGTGCCCAGGCCCAAATCCGCCTTCGACACGCTGTACCCCTACCGGCTGTACGAACCCGAGGAAGTACTTGACCCCGACCTGATGTACACGGTCCCGGAGATCGCGCGGCTGCTCCAGGGGATCGACCCCGAGGTCGAGTTGGCTGCCGATGCCGAGGACCGGGTGGTCGCGTGGACGATCCCGTGGTTGATGGCCCACGCCGAGGAACTCGTCATCAACGATCCTGTGGGCGACGAACCGGGGTACTTCGGGCTGGCGAGCGAGGGGCGGCCCGCCGACGAGATCCCCGACGACATAGAGGACGTGCACGCGCCGGAAGATCCCGAATGAGGCGCTGAGGGCGGCGACGCCGATCCGTTCGCCTCACCGGGACCGAACCGAGCGGGCAGCCATCTCGATGTCGTCGAGTGGGGCGTCGGTCGCGCTCGGCCCGTGACCGACGTGGAGCGCGGCGAGGTCGTCGCCGACGGCCGCTCGGAGCCGGTCGACGCTCGCGACCAGGGCCTCGAAGTCGCCGCCGGGGAGGTCCGTCCGGCCGACCCCGCCGTTTGCAAACACCAAGTCGCCCGCGAAGCAGACCCCCGAAACCTCCGAATGGAAGCAGAGGTGATCGGACTTGTGACCCGGGGTGTGCAGCGCCTCGTAGTCGTGGTCGCCGATCTGAACGAGGTCGCCATCCGCGACCGCGTTGTCGACGAGGTCGTGATCGGGGTCGTAGCCCCACGTTTCGACGTCGAATGCGGTCCTCACGTCGGGGACGTTGTCGACGTGGTCTGGATGGGTGTGCGTGATGTAGACCCGATCGAGCGTGTCGATCTGCTCCCGGATGCGGGCGACGACATCAAAGTTCGCGCCGGAATCCACCAGCGCGGTCGTCTCCCCGGTCACCAGAAACGCGTTCGAGGTGAACGCCCGGACGCCGGCTGCGAGGTTCGTGATCACATCCGGGGTTGACGGTCGGCCGACTTGCGTCTTTCCGCTCGGGGCGGGGTCGACTGCTCGTCGCCGTGACGGGGGCGCGACGCTTTTCACCTCCGACTTCGAGATGCGGGTGTGTACCGCAAGGGCCACTACGGCGTCTCGCTGCTCGTGTTTGCTCCGGTCGCGTTCGCACTGCTCGCAGTCGAGCGTGCGGACCTCGCGGTCGTCACCGGCGGCGCGATGCTCTGGCTGGCGATGCTTCCCGACCTCGACCACCGGATTCCCGGGATCTCCCACCGCGGACCGACCCACTCGCTGCTCTTCGCGGCGCTCGTGGGCGGAGTGTTCGCCGCTGCAGGGATGGCGCTGGAATCCGTCGGCGGCGGGGTGGGTTCGATCGCCGGACTCCCGATTCCGGTGCTGGGGTTCGTGATCGGCGCGTTCGCGGTCGTCGCACACCTGCTCGGGGACGCGTTGACACCGGCGGGGGTCAATTTCCTGTGGCCCGCCTCGACCCGCACCTACACGATCGGCCTCTGCCGGGCGGACAACACCGTCGCCAACTACGGGCTCTTCGCGGTCGGCGTCTTCGCCGCGGGAGCGGCCGCATATCTCGGCGTTACGGTCTGAGGCCGCAGTATAACCCGTTCGGGAGGCGGCGACCCGACGACACAAGCGTTATATGTCCCCTTCGCGTTCGCTAGACTGCAATGGCGACAGGCACGGTTGCGTTCTTTAACGACACGGGCGGTTACGGTTTCATCGAAAGTGAGGATTCCGAGGAGGACGTCTTCTTCCACATGGAGGACGTCGGCGGTCCGGACCTCGAAGAAGGCCAGGAAGTGGAGTTCGACATCGAGCAGGCCGACAAGGGCCCGCGCGCGACGAACCTCCAGCGCCTGTAAGGACGCACCACGGAAGCGGTACTGCGGTCGGCGGTCACGTCGATTCTCACCACGGTTTTCCTTTTCTCACGCCCGCGAGCGACGCGGCCGCCGGGTCACAGGTCGCCGTCCTCGGCCCGCGCTCGCAACTCCGCGGCGCGGTCCCGGATCGCGGCCCACTCCTCGTCGTCCTTCCGGTCGACGTGTGAGTACATCAGCCCCATCCGGCCGGTCCCGCGGAGCGTCTCCTCGTTGCGCTTCAGGAAGTCCCAGTAGAGCGCGTTGAACGGGCAGGCGTTCTCGCCGGTGGTCTTCGATTTCGCGTACGGACAGGCCGCACAGTGGTCGCTCATCTTGTCGATGTAGTTCGCCGACGACGCGTACGGCTTCGAGGAGAGCACGTCGGTCCCGAACGACCCCATCCCGACGACGTTGGGCGTGGTCACCCAGTGGTAGGCGTCGACGAACCCCAGGTGGAACCACTCGTTGAGTTCGGCGGGGTCGACGCCGTAGAGCAGCGCGAAGTTCGACAGCACCATCAGCCGCTCGATGTGGTGGGCGTACCCCCGGTCGTGGACGTGTTCGACGGCCTTCGAGAGACACCGCATATCGGTCTCGCCGGTCCAGTACGCCGGCGGGAGCGGCTCGGTCTGGTCGAGTTGGTTGGCGTCGGCGAGGTCCGGCATCGACCGGCGGTAGACGTGGCGCATAAACTCCCGCCACCCCACGATCTGCCGGACGAACCCCTCGACGCTGTTGAGCGGGGCCGATCCCGACTCGTAGGTGTCGACTGCGGCGTCGACGACCTCTCGGGGACGGATGAGTCCGAGGTTGAGCGCCGCCGAGAGCAGCGAGTGACACAGCGCCCACTCGTCGTCGAGCATCGCGTCCTGGTAGGCGCCGAACTCCGGGAGCCGGACCGAGACGAAATGCTCCAGCGCCTGGAGCGCCTCCGTCCGGGTGACTGGCCAGACGAACCCCTCGGGATCGCCCCAGTGGTCGTCGTAGCGGTCGGCGACGAACGTCTGGACCTCCCGGGTTATGTCGTCGGGCTCGAACCGGGGCACGTCCGGCGGCGTCCACTCCGCCGGCGGCGTCTCCCGGTTCTGGTCGTCGTAGTTCCACTCGCCGCCGACCGGGTCCGAACCGTCCATCAGGATGCCCGTCTCCCGGCGGACGTGACGGTACCAGTGCTCCTGGCGGAAGGTCCGCGACCCATCGTCGCCGCTGCCCGTCTCGTCGGCCCACGCGTCGAACTCCTCGCGCGTAGTCAGAAACAGGTCGTTCTCGACGAGAGTCAGCGTGCCGCCCCGCGCCTCGACGAGCCGACGCCGCCGGTCGTCGGCGCCGTGGCTCGGCGACCGCAGCCCCACCAGGTGGTCGCCCGGGTTGGTCTCGAAGTACCGATCGAGACCGTCGCCGAACGTCTCCGCTCGAAGGTAGGTAACGTCGTAGCCGCGGTCCCTGAGCTCGTCGCGGAAGTGTCGCATCGCGCTAAAGACCAGCGTGAGCTTCTGCGGGTGGTAGCGACGCCGGTCCGCGAAGGCGTGGGCCTCGATCAGGAGGACGTGATCGGCGGTGTCGAGCGGGGCGACCCCGGGACCGAGTTGGTCGCCGAGCAGCCAGACTGTCATCATCACCCGTTGGGTTCCCGGAGACAAAACCGCCACGGTGACCCCGGCTGAGAGTCGGTCGCGGGTCCGATCGATCGGCGGTACCCGAGGGCAAGAATTTAGACACTTGGCTGGGATGGTAATAATAACTTCACATGGACGGCCCCACACCCCAGGTCCTCATAGTCGAGGACGAAACCGACCTGGCGGACCTCTACGCCATCTACCTCTCGGATCTTTACGAGGTGCAGACGGCGAACGACGGCCGTACGGCGTTGGAGCTCGTCGAAGACGAGACCGACGTAGTCCTCTTAGACCGCCGGATGCCGGATATGACCGGCGACGAGGTGCTCTCGGAGATCAGATCCCGCGGGATCGACTGCCGTGTCGCGATGATCACGGCCGTCGAACCGGACCTCGACATCGTCGAGATGCCGTTCGACGATTACCTGGTCAAGCCCGTCACCCGCGAGGACCTCCACGGGCTCGTTGAGGTACTGCTCCGGCGCGCCGGGTACGACGAGCGAACTCAGGAGTTCTTCCAGCTCGCCTCGAAGAAGGCCGCCCTGGAATCGACCCCGGACGTCTCCGTCGAGGAGGAAAGCGAGTACCAGGAGCTCACCGCACGGATGGAGGAGTTGCGGGAGGACTTAGACGAGACGCTCTCCGAGCTGACCGACGACGACTTCCGACAGGCGTTCGCGTCGTTCCCCGATATGGACGCCGAGATCGACGACGACGCCGCTTTCGGCGACGAGACCGACTCCTGAGACGGAATCCCCTCCCGGTCCGATCGACAGAACCCGAGAGGCCACTTCGGTATCGGGCGTTAGCGGCTCCCATCGGCGCCGGAACCGGCCCGGTCCGGACGCCGACTCCCCGGTTGCGGATCGACGTGGGCCGGCGCCAGGAGGTCGTCGATCCGCTGGTCGTCGAGCCACTGCAGGAGCCGCACGAGTTGGTCGGCCGCCGCCTCGAACAGCCGCTCGCCGATCTCGGGCGTGGCGTCGGTCTGGTCGCCGAAGACGCCGTTCCCGGAGTTCTCGATCGCGTCGTAGAACGTCCGCGCGCCGTAGCGCTCCAGGAACTCGACGTCGTCGACGTCGCGGACGCCGCCGTCGCGGGCGGCCGCAAGCTTGTCGTCGCGGACGAGTTCCGGGGCGAGATGCTGGATCATTGCGGTCTCCTTCGGGCCGCCGTGGGGGCCGTTGAACTCGAAGGCCTCGTCGACGAGCTCCGGGATCGACTCGTCCCACATCCACTCCACCGCATAGATGGTGCCGTCGTCGCGGAGCCGACGGCCGACCTCCCGGAGGTGTTCGACGTTGCCGCCGTGGGCGTTGACGAAGACGACCCGGTCGATCCCGTGGTACGCGAGGTTCCGGGTCATCGACTCGACGTAGTCACGGAAGACGGGGGCGTCCACCCACATCGTGCCGTGGAACTGCCGGTGGTGTGGGCTGACGCCGACGTTCACAGTGGGGGTACAGAGGAACCCCGTCCGGTCGGCGGCCTCGCGGGCCAGTCCCTCGGCGATCAGGTGGTCGGTTGCGAGCGGGAGGTGCGGGCCGTGCTGTTCGGTCGATCCGAGCGGGACGATCGCAACCGACTCCTCGGCGACGTACTCGCCGAGCTCCGGCCAGGTTCGGTCTGCGACGTACATACCGGGGCGAGACAGCCGCCCGTAAAGAAGGTACGGCACGCCGCGGACGACGAGGGTGGCGGTCGCCGTGGCGAACAGTCGGCACTCCCCGGTCCCGCGCCGACGTGCCGAACAGCCGCGGCCCGACGCGGGGTGACCCCCTACGACATACGGCGGGTGGCCCCCCGATCCGTGATAAAGTTACTCCGCAAGGGTCGCTTGGTCGGCACCCACGTCTTCGGCGTCCGCTCCGTCGTCGGCCCCGCGGAGTTCGTAGAGTGCGGCTGCGAGTGCCCCGAGACCGAGGAGGAGCACCGCAAACTGGGCCAGCCCGCCGACGATGGGGATCCGTCCCAAGACGGCGACGGCGGCCACGCCCGCCACGAGCGCGGCCCACCGGTTGCGGTAGTCCCCGAGCGACAGCAGCCAGGTTCCGGTCACGAACGCGCCGTACACCGACGCCGCGAGCAGGACGGCGCCGAAAACCAGGACCCCCACGAACGACAGGGGGATCCCAACGATCGTCACGAACAGGATCAAGAGTGCGACCGGCGTTCCGACGAGCGTGAGGAGCCCGATTCCGCCGCTCCGGAGCGGCCGCGTCGTCCCGACCTCGGCGACGCGGCCGCCGAAGTTCGGCATCGCGAGAAGCAGGATCACGCCCAAAAGCAGGCTCGACAGCGCGGAGTAGACCGCGCCCACCCACGGCGGGATCGACGGCAGGTCCGGGCCGGAGCCGCCGCCGAACGCGCCGGGGCTCGCGACTTCGAGATCCTCGTCGCGAGTCACCTCGCCCGAGATGGCGGCGCCGTCGGCGATTGTCGCGTCCTCGGACCGGTAGGTCAGCGACCCGTCGACGGTGGCTGTCGGGGTGACCGTGAGGGTGGTCGCGTCGACGGCGGCGTCACTGCCGACCGATCCCGCGAGTCTGGCGTTCGCGACGCCCGCGTCGAGGGCCCCGCCGATCGTCGCTCCCTCACGGAACTCCAGCGCCGCGGCCGAGACGACGATGTCGCCGTCGACGGTGCCTTCGAGGATGACGCTGCCGGCGGCGGCTTCGAGGTCGCCGGTCACCCGGCCCGTCTCGGTGACGAGGACCGACCCGGCTCTGGCGGAGACGTCGCCGTCGACCGTTCCGGCGACGACGACCGCGCCCGCGGTGGCGTCCAGCGAGCCGTCGAACGTCTCGTTCTCGTCGATCCGGACGACCGCGCCCGAAGTCTCGGACGCAGGGCCATCCGTGCCGGACTGCTGTGCGACCGCGACCGTTGGGAGGCCGCCGAGGACCACGAGAACCGCGAGGAGGGCGACGACCACCCGGCGTTGCTGGCGTGGCATCGTTGATCGCTGGGAGGGACCGATCATCCGGGGGTTACGTGGCCGTCCGGATTAATTCCCCGGGGTCACCTGCCGGGTGGCTTTTTGTCAGTTCGCCGTATCCGGGAGGTATGGAGTACACGACCCTCGGCGACACCGGCACGACGGTCTCGAAGGTCTGTCTCGGCTGTATGAGCTTCGGGGACCCCGACTGGCGGGAGTGGGTGCTCGGCCCGGAGGCCGGCCAGGAGCTGATCGACCGCGCGATCGAACTCGGCGTGAACTTCTTCGACACCGCCAACCTGTACTCGCTCGGCGGGTCCGAGCGGGTGCTCGGGGACGCCCTCGCGGAGTACGACCGTGACAAGTTCGTGGTGGCGTCGAAAGTGTTCCACCCGATGGACGAGGAGGACCCCAACTCCCAGGGGCTCTCCCGGAAAGCCGTCGAACAGGAACTCGACAACTCCCTGGATCGACTCGGGATGGACACGCTCGATCTCCTCCAGATCCACCGGTGGGATTACGACACGCCGATCGAGCGGACGATGCGAACCCTCGACGCCGCCGTCGACCGTGGAAAGACGCGGTATCTGGGCGCCTCATCGATGTGGGCCCACCAGTTCGCGGAGGCCCAGCATATCGCCGACCGCGAGGGGCTGACGCCCTTTTCGACGATGCAGAACCACTACAACCTCCTGTATCGGGAGGAGGAACGCGAGATGCTGCCGCTGTGCGACGAACAGAACGTCGGCGTCATTCCGTGGTCGCCGCTGGCGCGCGGTCGCCTCGCGCGCCCCCACGAGGAGGCGCAGGCGACGACGCGGGGCGAGACCGACCAGCACGCCATCAGACACCCGTATCTCGAAGGCGGCGGCCCCGACGTCAACGAGCGAGTGGAGGAACTCGCCGCCGAGAAGGGCGTGAAGATGGCACAGATCGGGCTGGCGTGGCTCTTCGAGAAGGAGATCGTCGACGCACCCATCGTCGGCACCACGAGCGTCGAGCACCTCGAAGACGCCGTCGAAGCCCTCTCGATCGACCTCTCGGACTCGGAGGTCGAGTACTTGGAGGAGCCCTACCGACCGGTACGGGTGGCCGGGCACGAGTAGCCCCGGCCCGCTCGACCCCGCCCGCCGGAGCCGACTCACTCCGCCGGCCGGGCCGACGCGTGACCCGTTCCGTCCGGACCGCCGGAGAGCCGCCACACCGCCCGCGCGGCAAGCACCGCGATCGCGACCTCCGAGAGGCCGACGGCGAGGAACGCCGCGAGGTAGCCAGCCGTCGACGTGGCGAGGCCGCCGATCAGAAAGCCCGCGAGGAAGCCGAGGCTACCGAAGACGTTGAACCCCCCGAGCGCCGCGCCGCGGGTCTCGGTCGTCGCGACGTCGGTGACGAGCGCCATCGTCGCGGGCGCGACCAAGGCGCCGAGCATCCCGACCACGACCATCGCCGCGACCGCGAGCCACAGCGCGGGTGCCACCCCCACGGCGACGATCCCGAGGCCGTAGCAGACCGAGCCCGCGACGACCGGAACCGCGCGGCCGATCCGGTCCGACAGCATCCCGGCGGGGTACTGCAACAGCGCGAACGGCACGAAGAAGGCCGCAAGCGCCAGCCCCGCCCCCGCGGCGTCGAGCCCGAAGGTGGTCCGGAAGTAGAAGACGCCGACCAGCGCGAAAAAGCCCGCCGTCATCCGGTCGATGAACCCGAAGGCGTAGGGCACGGCGAGCACCGGCTGTCGGCGCAGCCCCCGGAGCGCGTCGCCGGGGTGGAGCCGGTCGCTGCCGAGTTCGTCCTCCGGCACCGTCAGGAACAGCACCCCGACCGCGGCGAGGGTCGCCGCCGCAGCGTACAGCGGGTACAGCGGGTCGGCGTCGGCCAGCCGACCGCCGATCACCGATCCAAGCGCCGCCCCGAGTCCGATCGCGATGCCTGCGGCGCCCATGTTCCGGCCGTTGCCGCCCGCGAGGTCCGCAAGGGCGGTGATCGACAGCGAGAACGCCCCGATGGTGGCGGCGCCGCCGACGACCCGGACGACGAGGACGGCGGCAAAGGGGAGCCCGAGCGTCGGCGCGGCGGCCAACACCAGGTAGCCGGCCGCGCCGCCGAACGCCCCGCCCGCGGCCAGCGGCATCCGGCGGCCGAGGGCGTCGCTGGCGGCGCCCCACACGCTCGCGAACGCCACGAACGCCGCGAACTCCGCGACCAGGAACCACATCCCCGCGGCTACGGTGGCCTCGCCGCCGAGCGCGACGACGACGTCCTCGATCCCGGGGTAGAGAAACACCTGCGAGAGCAGGACGCACCACACGCCGACAGCCAGCCGGAGCCGTGTCCCGCGGCGAGTCACGGGCGCGTGTTGTGGCTCCTGGCGCATAGCCGCGTCGTTTCGTCCGGCGCAGGATCCGGCCACGGCAGCGACGCGAGGGGGCGAACGGAACCCACTTTACCGTCTGTGCCCACGGGCCGATATGGACGACGGCGGAGCCGACACCTCGCGCCGGGACGTGCTGAAGGCCGCGGTCGCGGCCGGCGGCGCGTCGGCGCTGTCCGCGTGTCTCGAATTCGCCGAGGACGAGGATCCGGTTCCGACGGGGCCCGACGACCGCTCGTCGCTGCCGGCGCGACAGCACGCCTGGAACGACCGCGTTCGCACCGACGATCACGGCAACACGCTGCTGCCCCGGCACCAGGTGCTGCTGTACCTCTCGCTTTCGGAGTCGGGCCCGCCCGGGGAGTCCGACCGGCGGGCGGTCGAGGGCGTCCTCCGGACGCTTGATCGTGCCTACGAGCGGAGCCACGACGGACTGCTGTTCTCGATCGCGTACTCGCCGCGGTATTTCGATCGGTACGAGGCGTCGCTGCCGGCGTCGATCGACCTCCCGGAGCCGCAGGCGTTGTCGCCGTTCGAGTCGCCCGAGTTCGACCGGCAGGATGCGCTGTTGCACCTTGCGTCCGACCGCGCCGAGGTCGTACTGGCGGCGGAGGCGGGGCTCACCGGTGCGGAAGCGACGGTCAACGGCGTGGCGATGGAGCACACGCTCATCGACACCCTGGAAGTCGTGGACCGCCGAACCGGCTTCGTCGGCGCGGGGATGCCCGCCGAACGGCAGGACGGCCTCGAGGGGATCCCCTCGTCGAACCCTGTGCCCGAGGCGTCGCCGCTGTTTATGGGGTTTATCGCCGGCTTCCGGCAGAACCAGGCCTCCGAGGACTACGTCACGCTCGCCGACGGCCCCTTCGCGGGCGGCACCACCAAACACGTCTCGAACCTCCGGATGCGGCTCGAGGACTGGTACGGCGAGCAGTCCTACGACGACCGGGTCGCGGAACTGTTCTCGCCGGTCCACGCCGAGCAGGGGTTGGTGGAAGGCGTCGGCGAGAACCTCGGCGACGACAACGGGGTGACGCCGGAGATCGTCGACTCGATCCGCGAGCACGCCCGGGAGTTCGCCCGCGTCGGCCACGCCCAGAAGGCCGCCCGCGCCAACCGCGACGACGAGGGGCGGGTCCGGACACTGCGCCGACACTTCGAGTCGACCGACGACGACGAGGCGAGCCTCCACTTCCCGAGCCTCCAGCGGAAGATGACGACGTTCGAGGAGGTCCGGCGGGCGATGAACGGCACTGACCTTGCCGACGAGCCCGCGATCCGCCAGCGGGTGAACAACGGCATCCTGGAGTACATCTTCGTGAAGCGGCGGGGGAACTTCCTCGTCCCGCCGCGGTCGCTGCGCGCGCTCCCGACGCCGGACGGGCGGGTGCCGGGGCTAGAGCGATAACGGATCAGTTCGGACCGGCGCCGGTCAGCCGGCGTCTTCGAGTTCGCTCCGGATCGCCACGTCGACCGTCCCCCACTCGTAGCCGCGGAGTCCCTCGCCGTTCACGAAGATCGCCGGCGTTCCGGGCACCTCGCGGGCTCTCCCCTCCTGTCTGTCGGCCTCGACGACCGACCGGTAGGGCTCCTGTTCGGCCGCCGCGGCGACGGTGCAGCCGTCGACGCCGAGGCCGTCCGCGACCTCGCGGACGACCTGGTAGCCCTCCTCGGGGAGCCGGCTCTGGTCGTCGAAGACGCCCTTCGCGAACGCGAAGAACGTCTCTGCGTCCGTCCGATCCTGGACCGCGCGGGCGGCGGAGGCGGCGCGCCAGGACCACTGCTCGTCGACCGGGATCGGGAAGTCGAAGAAGCGGTAGCGGATCTCGCCGGGGTCGATGTACTTCGATTTGATCTCGGGGTAGGTTTCCTGCGTGAACGTCTGGCAGTGCGGACAGGCGTAGTCCTCGAAGACGTCGACCGTCACCGGGGCGTCCGTGGGGCCGAGCGTCGGCCGCGGGAGCGACGACACGGTATCGAGAGACCCGACGTCGCAGCCGTCGGGGAGCGCGCTGGCGGACCCGCCGCCGAGACAGCCGGCCGTCGCTCCGACCGCGGCGGCGCCGCCGACCGCGGCGAGGTAGGACCGTCGCGTGGTGGGCATACCTGCGGCAACGGCGCGGACGCTTATATACTATCGGGCAGCGGGATCGCCGGTCGCAGGCACCACGAACCCGGGGTGACGGCCGTCACCGTGGTGAATCAGTCGACTTTTTACCGCCGCGCGTCGCCTTCGAGTATGGAGTTCGAAGAGGACGACACCGTGGTACTGCACGACAAACACAGCGAGTTCGACGGCCAGGCGGGGACGATCACGCAGGTGGTCGAGACGATGTTCGGCGACGCCACATACACGATCAGCTTCGAGGACGGCCAGGAAGTCGGGATCGCGGCCGACCAGCTCGAACCCGCCGAGGCCGAGGAGTAGACGGAGTTTTCCCGTCGGCGGTGCGAACGTGAGCTATGCCTTCGATTCCGTTTCACTACGTCGACCTGCGGACCTTCTGTTACGAGACCGAGCAGGTCACGCGGGTCGAACGCGCCCTCCGAACGTTCCTCCCCGAGGAGTTCGAGGTGACGCGAGCCGAGAGCGAGGGCCACCACGGCGACCGGATCGTCGTCCTCTCGGCGCGGGTGGAGAACGCCGACGGCGTGCGGCACGTTCTCTCGAAACTGGCGGAACTCCCCGAGTTCGACCGGCTGCTCGGGGAACTCGACGACCGCGTCACCGACAACACCGAACTGTTCCTGCGGCTGAACAAACAGGCCGCCTTCCGCGGGACGGTTCGGCGCGGCGACGGGATCACCCTGCGGGCGAAGGTAGAAGCGTATCCCGCGACAAAGGAGGCCGCCGTCGAGAACGCCCGCGAGGCGCTCGGCCACGCGGAAGCGCTGGATTCCGGCGACGATGAATGACCGTGGACGGGGAGCCGTCGGCGCGCGGCGTCGAGACCACGGGTCAGCGGGCACTCCGGCGTTTCACCCCCCCGGCGCGCGACCACAAGAGGTATTTTCATAAACCCACGCGGAAAACGAGGTCACATACGGTGGCGTGAGGCCACCACGACCAACCTATGAGTGCTGAACCGCCGCTGGTGCTCGTCGTCGAGGACGAACGGGACCTGGCCGACCTGTACGCGACGTGGCTGAGAGGCGAGTACCGCGTCCGCGTGGCCTACGACGGCCGCGAGGCCATCGAGAAGTTCGACAGCGAGGTCGATGTCGCGCTGCTCGACCGGCGGATGCCCGACCTCTCCGGCGACGAGACGCTGGAGGCGATCCGCGAGAAGGGGGGCGACTGTTGGGTCGCGATGGTCACCGCGGTGGAACCCGACTTCGACATCGTGGCGATGGGGTTCGACGACTACCTTGTCAAGCCCGTCACCCGGGAAGCACTCGCAGGCACTGTCGAAAACCTCCTTCTCCGCAGCACCTACGACGAGGGGATCCAGGAGCTGTTCTCGCTGGCCTCCAAGAAGGCGCTGCTTGAATCGGAGAAGGATCCGGCTACCCTTGCGGCCAACGAGGAGTACCAGCGGCTCTCCGAGCGGGTCGCCGAACTCAGAGCCGAACTCGACGAGACCCTGGCGAACTTCGACGACGGTCACGACATCGAGGCGATGTACCGCGACCTCGGCGACGCGTTCGACGACGAGTCGGATCCGGGATAACACGTAGTCGCGGACCCCCGTCGATACGGTATTCAACCGTTCTCCACGCCCGAGAGCATCGCTCGACGCTACCCGTCTTTTTGTATTAGAATTGAACACTAAATTAATATAGTATCATATCAGAAAATGTCAGAAAAATTTAATTTAAATCCGCCGTATGTATCTGATGTCATGTCCGAAAATGACACCAACGCTGTCGCAGAATACCTCGCCAACCACCCCCGCGCGATGGGCGTCCTGTTCACCGCCCTGCTCCTGCTCTCGCAGGCCGGCTCCGCCGCTGCCGGGAACAATGTCGGGATCTCCGGCCCCTGAACCGGTCAGAACGAATCGAGATCCAGCGTATCGCTCCACTGAAGCTTTCCGTCGACGACAACCGGGTTGTTCTCCAGTGAGAGGAAATCCTCCAGCTCCGACTCCGTCAACTCGAACGTGTCGGCCGTTCCTGGGGTAAGGTAGTACGGTCGATCGCCCGGAAGAACTGGGCTCACGATGCTTCCGAGGTCGAACTCGACAACCGGGTACGTCGTGTAATCCACCTTATAAACGTCGCCATCGTTCCTGATCTCACACAGGTTCGGGAGCGCCCCTTGTGCTTGTGTCACGTGGTAGCTCCCGTCGCCGACCACGATGTAGTCGCTCCCGACGTAGGAGTCGCGGCCGGCGATCTCCAGCGAGGGCCGGATCGGGAAGCCGTAGTTCAACAACCGCGCGAGGCTTCGCCCGATGTCGATCGCACCGTCGTTGACGACGTCGCTCAGGGTGACGATCCCCGCGATCGCCCCCTGCTCTATGAGCTCCATCCCCTGCTCGTAGGACTGACACGCGTTGAGGAGGAAGGAGTCGACGCCGACCTCCTTGAGGGTCCCGACGTCGAGTGCGCCGTCGGGGCACTGGAACCCCTCGTCGTCGATGTGGCCGATGTAGTGGAGGAACTCGGTGTCTGCTTTCAGCACCTCCCGGAGGGAGGCGGCGGGGAGTTCGTAGTAGGTTCGGACGTCGAACGGCAGCGACTCCCGGGAGCCGTACACCGCCTCGACCGCGTCCTGCTCGGCGGCCATCCGCGGGTCGTTACAGACGACGGTGATACTGATGTCGCCCTCGACCGGCTCCCGTGACAGCCGGTTGCGGTACGCGGCCGTCGAGGCTTTGCTCGCACCGATCGGGACGCCCGGCCCGGCCCAGGCCTGTTCGAGCGCGTCGGTCTCGGGCGGTTGGACGTAAGTCCGTGTCCCTCCGGACTGCCGAGGTTGGACGCTCGTACTCCGCGTGAACGGCTCGGCGTCCGCCCCCGCTCGGGGGGTTGCGGTCGGATCCGGCGACGACGACGGCCGGCGGAGGAACCCCTCGACGGCGTCGGCCTGAACCGCGGATCCGGTCGTCGGCGCCGTCGTCTGGGTGGTTACGACCGCCAGGTCGTTGGCGAGGAAGGGGAGGAGTTCCACGTTCGACGCCGACGGCGCGACGTGAGCGCCCAGTTTCCACTTCGGGGCGTTCGCCTCGATCGCCCCGTACGGGACCTCCAGGTACGATTCGAGCTGGGCCCCGGTCGACCGGCCGTAGAGGTCGGGGAAGTCGAGGTCGACGTCCGCGGCGAGATCGGATTCCAGCGCGGTCCGCTCGTGGAGGTCGACCTGGTAGTAACCCTCGGTCCGGGTGAGACAATCCAGGAGGAACGTCCGTTTGAGCAGTCGTTCCACGCCGGTCTCGAAGTCGCGGCCGACGCCCAGTTCGTGGGTGAACCCCTCGTCGGTGACGAGACGGGCCGTCTCGCCGGGAACGACCGTCGCGCCGAGGTAGTACGCAAGCGGCGCGACGGTGTAGACGTGCCGCCGCGTCTCCGGCAGTTCGATCGTCACGCCCGTCTCGGGGGACGAAAGGCCCGCGGGAGCCTCGAACGCGTCGCCGCGATCGAGGAGCGGCGGGTGCCCGCGAAGCGTCGGGTACGAGCGCTCGACGCTCGTCGTCTTCAGCGCCGAGCCCAGCAACGAGACCGCACGCATCGCGTCCCGCGGCCGGTCGGTGGTCGTGATCGTCGCCGCGGGCCGTTTGTGGTGGGAGCGTGCGCCGACAGTCACGTCGGTCTCGGAATCGAATTCGATCCGGGTCCGCGTCGCGTTGGAGACGACCCGGAACGGGGCGTCGACCCGCAGGTACAGCTTGATCGGCGCGAACAGTTCCACGCTGTAGCGTCCCGCGCCGAACGACTGCTCGTCGAAGTGTTCGGTCCGGGCCAGCAGGTCGCCGTCGTCGTTCCGGATGCACACCGAGACGACCGTTTCGAGATCCAGCCTGTCGGTTCGGACCGCCGCCGCCGCGTCGGCGGGGAACCGGAAGCGGCCGGGGTCGGCGTCGCCGATCTCGACCGGGTCGGGCGTCGAGAGCACGACCTGGCTGCGTTCGATCGGGTCCGATACGACGAGGCCGCCCGCCTCCGCGTGGGCGAACTCGATTTCCAGATGGCGCCCGTCGTCGGAGAGACCCCCGTTTGACCCCGCCTGATCGGCGATCCGTTGCATCGTGTGAGCCTTTCACTCACGCCGGATAAAAAGGTGCTGGGGGTGTTCCCGTCGGGTCACGCGGTCCCGTCGATCGGGAGCCACTCCGAAGTGACCGCGGCGTCCCGGAAGTGCCAGCGGTGGATCGGCTCGCTTCCGTCGAGGTCAAGCTCGACGACCGCGTCGAAAAGCGGCGCCAGCCGTCGGACGGCCGCCGAGTCCACCGGCCGGGACAATCGGACGTGGCCCATCCCGTTGGCGGCCCGGATCTGATGGGTGAACAGGTGGAGAAACCGGAACACCGTCTCGGGGGAGTACGCCGACAGGAGGGGGTTCACGCAATCGAACGCCACCCGGAGCTCCGCCGGGTCGAGTCCGCCAGCGACGTCGTCGAACCACCCGATCGCGCCGCAGACGGCGACGCCGAGGTCCGCGATCGACCCGTCGACGGTCTCGACGGCGCGGTCGTATCCGCCCCCGTCGGACGGCAGGGCCGCCGAACCGGGCCCCGCCCCGGAACCGCTTTGACTCTCCGCGACCCCGGCCGACGACCTGGCGGACGCGACCTGACACCTGAACACCCGGGTCCACTCCGGGGTCCAGCGGTCGACGGCGGCGAGTCGCGCGTCGGGGCTCCGCCCCTGCTCGACGAGTAGCCGGCGTCGATCGGCCCCCTCACCGAGCATCCCGGCCGACAACCGCGAGTAGATGGACCCCGGAACCGCGCCGGCGACCAGAAGCGCACTCCCGTCGGATTTGAGCTCCTCGAGGGCGGTCGCAACCCCCACGGTGGTGCCGACGGCTTCGTCGTCGACGCCGTCTCCACGCGTCATTCGTTCGTACCCAGGACCGAATCCAGTAATAGGTTCTGCTTCTCCTGTGACATTACAGCCGGTGGCTTCCGAGAGACCCGGAGGGTTCCGGCGAGCGAGCGGTTCCGGCGGCGGCGCGGGCCCCACTCGGTCGGCGGCCGCGTCAGTCGGCCCGGAGGAACGATTCGATCCGGTCGAGTGCGGTCTTCAGTTCGGGCATCCCCGAGGCGTACGAGACCCTGAGGTGGCCGCCGCCGCCCTCTCCGAACACCCGGCCGGGGACCAAGGCGACCCGCTCCTCGCGGATCAGCGCCTCGGCGAACGCCTCGTCGTCCTCCCACCCGGGCGGGCACTCCGGGAAGACGTAGAAGGCGCCTTTCGCCTCGAAGCAGTCCATTCCGATGTCGTTGAACCGGGAGATCACGAAGTTTCGGCGGCGGTTGAACGCCTGCCGCATCTCCGCGATGGCGTCGTCACAGCTCTCTAAGGCTTCGATCGCGGCGTACTGGGCGGTCGTCGGCGCCGACAGCATCGTGTACTGGTGGATCCGGTTCATCGCTCCGATCACGTTCGGCGGCCCCAGCGCGTAGCCCAGCCGCATCCCGGTCATCGCGTAGGCCTTCGAGAAGCCGTTGAACACGACGGTGCGGTCGGCCATCTCGGGCAGCGTCGCGATCGACACGTGGTCGTCCTCGTATCTGAGCGCCGCGTAGATCTCGTCTGAGAGCACGAAGATGTCGTGTTCGCGGGCGAACTCGGCGACCTCCCGGAGTTGCTTTCGCGTCATCACCGCGCCGGTCGGGTTGTTCGGGTAACAGAGCACGAGCACCGACGCCGACGCCGCGCCGGCGCGGTCGAGGTCCTCGTAGGTGAGCGCGAACTCGTTTTCCAGCCGGGTGCCGACCGGGAGGACCTCCCCGCCGGCGAAAGAGACCGTCGGGCCGTAGGAGAGATACGACGGCTGCGGGACCGCGACCGTGTCGCCGGGGTCCACCAGCGCCCGCATCGCGAGGTCGACCGCCTCGCTGGCGCCGGTGCTCACGAGGATCTCCTCGTCGGGGTCGTAGGAGAGATCGTACCGCCGGACGTGCTCGCCGATCGCCTCCCGGAGGTCGCGGCGCCCGCGGTTGGCGGTGTAGGAGGTCCGGCCGCGCTCCAAGGAATCGATCGCGGCGCTGCGGGCGGCCCACGGCGCCGAGAAGTCGGGCTCGCCGACGCCCAGCGAGATCAGGTCGTCCATCTCCTCGGCCAGCTCGAAGAACCGCCGGATTCCGGAGGGTGGCGTCTCCCGGGCCCGCCGGGACAGCGGGCTCGACTCCCCGTCGGATTCCCTGGCCGTCATGGCGAGATGGCGAGGCGATCGTCGTCGTCGCCGTCGCCGAAGTAGACGCCGCGTTCCTTGTAGGTCGTCATCACGAAGTGGGTCACCGTCTGGGTGACCTCCGGGATCGGAGCGATCTGCTCGGAGACGAACCGCGAGACGTCGTGCATCGACTCGCCCTCGACGTCGACCGCGAAGTCGAAGCTCCCGGAGACCAAGCGGAGCGACGAGACCTCGGGGAACTTCGCGATCCGAGTGGCGATGTCGCGGTACTTCGTCTCCCGGTCGAGTTCGACGTTCAGCTCGACCTCCGCCCGGACGTGGGACTCGTCGACCTCATCCCAGTCGACGACCGCCTGGTAGCCGCGGATCGCTCCCTCCGACTCCAGCTCGTCTACCAGCGCCTCGACCGTTGCTGCGTCGGTGCCGAGCTGCCGCGCAATGTCCTCGGTGCTCTCGCGAGCGTCACTCAGCAACAGGTCGAGCAGTTCCCGCTTCGCTTCCATACCGGACCGAAGTGTGCCCCGTTGAAATGGTTTGCTCTCCGGGAGAGACGGAGTGAGCGGGGCCGCGGCGTGCTGCACGCGAGCGATGTCGGGGGTCGCAACGGGGCCAGTGGGAAAGGTCCAATACCCCGGGGCGCACCCTCCCCAACGATGGCCCTCTCGGACGTCTTCCTCTCCCCGCTCGGCCTCGCGGCCCTGGTGGCGGCGCTCCCCGTCATCGTCCTCTATCTGATCCGGCCGGATCCCCGCCGACTACGGCTGCCCACGACCCGGTTCCTGATCGACGCGGAGGGGACGTCGTCGTCGCGGCCGCTGTTCGAGCGGCTGAAACGGAACGTGATCCTCCTGCTGCAGTTGCTCGCGATCCTGCTTTTCGCGGTCGCGCTGGCGGCGCCGTACGTCCCGGCCACCCAGTCGGAGACCGTCGAGGAGACCGTCGTGGTCGTCGACGCCACGGCGAGTATGACCGTCGAGTCCGGCGGCGCGACGCGGTTCGAGCGCGCCGTCGACGCCGCCGGCGGGGTGGTCACGTCGACCACCTCCGTCGTGGTCGCCGACGCGGGGGCGTCGGTGCCGCTCCGGGCCGGGACCGCCGCGGACGCCGCGGGGACGCTCGGCCGCCTCCGCCCGACCGGCGCACCCGGCAGCCTCCGGACCGCGATCACGCGGGCGACGAGCCTCGCCGGCGAGAACGCCCGGGTGGTCGTCCTCAGCGACTTCGCCGGCGGCAGCGACTGGCGGGGCGCGGTGCAGGCGGCGGAGGCGCGGGGCCTCACGGTCGATCTCCGGCAGTTCGACGGCGGCGGCGCCGACAACGTCGGGATCGTCGACCGGCGCTTCGCCGGGGCGGAGGTCACGGTCTCGGTGCAGAACTTCGGGCGCGAGGCCGCGACCCGCCAGGTGTCGCTGGGCGGGGAGTCCGAACGGGTGGCACTGGCGCCGGGGGACGTCCGGAGCGTTACGCTCCCCGTACCGCCCGACGGCGGCGAGGTCAGGCTGTCGCCGCGGGACTCGTTCCGAACCGACGACGTGGCGTACGTGGCCGCGCCCGCCGACGCGACGGTCGACGTGCTCGTTGTCTCGAACGACCGGAACCGGTATCTGGAGACCGCGCTGTCGGTCATAGACCCGGTGGAGACCACGGTGGTCGCGCCGCCCGAGCCGGTGCCGGCCCCGCCGGAGGACGCCTACGACGTGGTGCTGTACACCGGGGTCGACGAAGGCGAGATCCGCGAGGAACACGTCGCTGCGGGTCGGGCGGCGCTTTCCGCCGGCGGCGGCGTCGGGATCCAGGCGGGCGAGTCGATGCCGGTCGGAGCCTACGGCGATCTGCTCTTGGTCGACCCCGCCGCCGTCGCCTCGAACCCGACGCTCGGGAGCCCCGCCGAATCGGAACTCACCCGCGACCTCTCGTTCCCGCCGCCGGAGCGGTACGTCAGGGGGCAACTCCGCTCGGGGCGGGCGCTCGTCTCGACGACCGGCGGGACCCCGATCGTCGCAACCGACGCCCGAAACGGCGGCCGGATCCTCTACTACGGCTACGTCGAGTCGGCGTCGACGTTCAAGTACGACTTCGAGTACCCCATCTTCTGGAAGCGGAGCGTGTTCGCGCTTGCGGGCCGGGAGTCGCTGCCGCGGTTGAACCTCGCGACCGGCGACCGGCTCCCGATCGACGGCGAGGCCACGGTGCGGACGCCCCGCGGCGAGGTGACGGCGGCGTCGCTGACCGCGTCGGAGCCGGGGTTCTACACCGTCGATGGGGTTCGGTACAGCGCGTCGCTGCTCAGCCCGGCCGAATCCGACGTTGCCGCGCCCGACGTCGAGGAGTCCACGGACGGCGGGGCGACGACCAGACGGGAGCAGCGGCGGGGGCCGGAGCCGCTGACCGAGTTCGTCGCGCTCGGCGTGATCGCGGCGGCGTTGGGGGAACTGCTCGCGCTCCGCAGGCGGGGTGATCTCTGATGGTCGCGGTCGAACTCACCGAGACGCTGTCCGTGGGACTGTCGCGGCCGGCGTTCCTGCTGGTGTTCCCGGCGGCCGCGGCCGCGGTGTGGGCGCTGCTCTACCGCGGGGCGTCGGGGACGGCCTCGCCGCGGTCCCGGAAGTGGCTGTTCGCCGTTCGCCTCCTGATCGTCGCCCTCGTAGTGCTCTCGGCGGCGGGGCCCTACACCGTCCAGCCCCGCCAGACCGCGGGCGACCCGAGCGTCACGCTGCTCGTCGACCAATCGGACAGTACGGCGGTCACGCCCGATCTCGCCGACCGGCTCTCCGAGGACATCGAGGCCGAGGGCGTGGCGGTCCGCCGGGTGCCGGTGGGCGCAAACGACTCCTCGCCGGTCGGCGACGCGGTCGCGGCCAACCTCAAGGAGAACGGGAGCATCGTCCTTCTCAGCGACGGCCGGGTGACCGAAGGCCAGTCGCTCGGGGAGGCCGCGGACCTCGCGCGGGCGGTCAACGCCTCGGTCTCGGTGGTGTCGCCCGAACCCCGGACCACCGAGCGGTACGTGACGGTCGCCGGGCCCGAGAAAGCGAGCCTCGGCGTCGAAAACCGGTTCGCAGCGAGGGTCGACGGCGTCGGCGGGAACGTCTCGACGACGCTTACGGTCAGCGTCGACGGCGAGCAGGTCGTGGAACGATCGTTCGAGACAGCGCCCACGACAGTCGAGTTCAACCACACCTTCGAGACCAACGGCACCCACACGGTGACAGCCGAGATCGACGCACTCGATCGGTTCTCCGAGAACGACGTCTTCAGAAAGACCGTCCGCGTGGTCGAACGGCCGAAGCTCCTGTACGTCTCCTCGGGCGAGTACCCGTTCCGCGAGTACCTCGGCGACCTCTACGACGTCGACACGGCCGAGGCGGTGCCTGCGGATCTCTCGCCGTACTACGCGGTGGTGGTCCAGGACACGCCGGCCGACTCGGTCGGGGACGTCGACCGGCTCCAGGAGTTCGTGATCGACGGCGGCGGGCTGTTCGTCGTCGGCGGCCCCAACTCCTTCGAGCGCGGCGGCTATCGGGGGTCGAACCTCGCGTCGATGCTCCCGGTGACAGTCGGGGAGGGCCAGCGCAGCGCCACCAACATCGTCCTGGTGGTCGACGTCTCGGGCAGTGCCGAGGATGGGATGCGGATCCAGAAGGCCGCGGCGCTGTCGGTGCTTGAGCAGCTCGGCGACGAGAACGAGGTCGGGCTGGTCGGGTTCAACTTCCAAGCCTACCGGGTCTCCGAGGTCGAACCGCTCTCGGAGAACCGGCAGGAACTCGAGGACAAGATCCGCCGGCTCCGCGCGGGCGGCGCGACCGACATCGCCGCCGGCGTCCGCGGCGGCGGTGAGCTCCTCGGCGACCGCCGCGGGTCGATCATCGTCGTGAGCGACGGCGGCGACAGCCCCGACGAGGCCGCCGCGGCCGCGGCCCGGCTCTCCGAGCGCGGCGTCCGGGTGATCACCGTCGGCGCGGGCGAGCGGATCAACGAGCGGACCCTTCGGACGGTCGCCGGCGCGGGCGGCGGGAGCTACTTCCGGGCGACCGACACGACGCGGCTGGGGATCCTGTTCGGCGGCGCCGGCGCCGCCGGCGGCTCCGGACTCGTCGTTCTCGATCGGCGCTCCTTCGTCACCTCGGGGGTGACGCTCACCGCCTCGCCGGGGTCGTTCAACGACGTGTCGGTCCGGCGGGGCGCGAACTACCTGGTCGCGGGCGGCGACGGGCGTCCCGCCCTGGCGACCTGGCGGTACGGCCTCGGCCGGGTCGCGACGCTCACCGCCCACGGCGAGGACGGCACCCTCGACGGGTTGCTGCGGGAGCCGGACTCCCTGCTTCTGACCCGGACCACAAACTACGTCGTCGGCGACCCCGAGCGGAAGGCCACCGGGATCGTCGGTATCCCCGACACCCGCGTGGGCGAGCCGACGACGGTGACGTACCGCGGGGCCGACCGGCCGGCCGTCGACGACCCCGCGTTCCGGCGGGTGGGCGAGGAGACGTTCCGGGCGAGCGTCACGCCCGCCGAGCCGGGGTACTACGAGGTGCTGGGCGCGGCGTACGCCGCGAACTACCCCCGGGAGTACGCCGCCTTCGGGCCGGCACCGGAGCTGGACACCCTGATCGAGGAAACCGGCGGCCGCGAGTTCACCGCGGCGCAGGGCCGCCGAATCGCCCGCTTTGCGGCCCAGGAAGCCAGCGGGGTGCGTCCGGTCGAGACCGACTGGACGTGGCTCCCCCTCCTCTTGGGGCTCGTCGTCTTCACTGCGGAAGTGAGCTATCGGCGGCTTCAAGTCCGTCGCCGGAGTACCACGCCCGACGGAGGCCTCCAGTGACGTTCGTCGGCCGACCCCTGAATCTCGTGGTCGTTGTCGCCGTGCTGGTCCTCGCGGCGGGGACCGTGGGAGCGACGGTGCTGTACAACTCAGGCGTCTCGGAGGTCGAAGACCAGAACGAACAGCTCAGGGCGCAGAACGAACAGCTCCGGGAGGATCTCGCGTCGGCGCGGGAACGGGTTCAGACTCTCCAGAAGCGGGTCGGCTCGTTACAACGGCGGTTGGCGGCCCGAAACGAGACCCTGACCGAGGTCCGCGCGGAGCGCGACGCCGCACAGTCGGACCTCCGGGCGGTCTGCGAGCAGGTGCGCGGGGAGAACGCCAGCCTCCCCGAGGAGTGTGCGAATGTCGGATCCGAGTGACGGCCGCGGCGACGAGGACCCCGTCGAGTGGCTGGAGGGGATCGAGTGGTCCCAGGACCCCCCGGACGACGGGATCGGCGAGGCCGGCGAGGCGACGGATACGGAGTCGGCCGCGACGGGGACGACGGACGTCGACTCCGGCGCGAACCTGGACAGTGGGGCGGCGGAAACGACGGACACGGGGACGGATCCGGATTCGCGGGCGGCCCCTTCCGTCGCCGACGCCGAGGCCGCCACGACTGACCGGATCGCGGCGGCACTGGCGGAGGTGCGAAGCGAGGTCCGGAAGGCGGCTCTGGTCCACGCCGCGGTCGAGGGGGCGTTGCTCGCTGTGGTCGCGACGCTTCTGCTGTCGCTTGCGACGCCCGCGGTGCTGTCGGGGACGCTGCCGCTGCCGGCGCTCGCCTTCGAGGTGCTCCGGGGCCTCCCGGTGATCGGCCCGGTCGCGCCCCGGACTGTCGGCGTCGCTTCGCTCGCGGCCGCCGGCGTCGGCGCCGCCGGGTTCGCGGGGGCGTACCTCCTCCGGCTCCGCCGACCGCTGATCGAGCAGTTCGAGGCGGCCAACCCCGCCGTCCGGGAGGCGCTGCGGACCGCCCGCGACGCGGTCGACGGCGGCAACGACACCGAGATGGCACGGCGGCTCTACGGCGACGTGATCGCGACCCTCCAAGAGACCTCGACCCTGGAACTCGTCGACGCGCGGCGGCTGACGGTCACGGTCGTCCTCGTGGCGCTGGTCGCGATCGCGAGCGTCCAGGTCGCGGTGATCGACCCCGACCTCGGGGGCATCCTCGCCGGCGGGAGCGATCCCGAAGCCGACATCGAGCAGCCCGACGACGACGAACTGCAGGACGGCGACGAGATCCTGGGCGACGCCGAGGACGTCGAGGCCGGCGACGAGGTCCGGAACATCACCGTGCCCGGCACCGGCGAGGGCGACGGGGAGGGGTCGGTCGCGCCGGGCGGGGGGACCGGCGCCGGCGGCGGCAGCGGCGGGTTCGACAGCCAGCAGGCCGGCTTCGCCGGCAACGAGCGGATCGAGGACGCCGAACTCGTCCGGGAGTACAACCTCCGGATCAGGGAGTTCGACGACGATGGAACCGACGACGCGGCGTGATCACACTCAGATTATGAACGGCTCACACGACGGCACAGTATGAACGGCTCCGACGACGAGATCGACCGGATCCAGCGCCGGCTGGCCGCCCTCCGGAAGGAGGTCGGCAAACGGATCGTCGGTCAGTCCGACGTGATCGAACAGTTGCTGGTCTGTCTGCTCTGCGACGGCAACGCGCTGATCGAGAGCAACCCCGGGCTCGGGAAGACGACGCTGATCCGCACCGTTGCGGAGGCGACGGACCTCTCCTTTTCGCGGATCCAGAACACCCCCGACCTGATGCCCGCGGACATCACCGGCACCGAGATCATCCGCGAGGCGGGCGGCTCCCGGGAGTTCGTCTTCGAGAAGGGGCCGGTGTTCGCCAATCTGGTGCTGGCCGACGAGATCAACCGCGCCACGCCGAAGACCCAGGCCGCCCTGTTGGAAGCGATGCAGGAAAAGCAGGTGACGACCGCGGGCGAGACGCGGGAACTCCCGAGGCCGTTCTTCGTGCTCGCAACCCAGAACCCGATCGATCAGGAGGGGACGTACCCACTGCCGGAGGCGCAGACCGACCGGTTCCTGCTGAAGATCCTGGTCGAGTACCCCGACCGCGACGAGGAGCGGGCGATCGTCGACCGGTACACCACCGGCGCGCCCGACCCCGCCATCGACCGGGTGCTCTCGCGTGAGGGGCTCCAGCGGGCGCAACAACTCACCCGGCAGGTCCCGATCGCCGACGACGTCCGGGACCGGGCGATCGACCTGGTGCGGGCGACCCGTGAGGCCGACGACATCGAGTTCGGCGCCAGCCCGCGGGCGAGTATGGGGCTGGTGCTCGCCGCCAAGGCCCGAGCGTTCCTCGCCGGCCGGTCGCACGTCTCGGAGGCCGACGTCGAGGCGATGGCCCAGCCGGTGTTGCGGCATCGCCTGATCGTCGACTTCCGCGCCGAACGGGAGGGGATCACGCCCGACGACGCGGTCGCGGCGCTGCTGTGACGATGGGGATCGACGCCGACTTCCTCGAGGAACTGGCGCGGCTAGAAGCCACGCTCCGCCGCGAGACCGACTCCCGCCGCCAGGGCGAGCAACGCTCCCCGAACGTCGGAGAGGGGCTGACGTTCAGCGACTACCGCCGGTACACCCCCGGCGACGACGTTCGGCTGATCGACTGGCGGGTCCACGCGCGGACTGACGAGTACTTCATCAAGCAGTTCGAGGCCGAGCGCGACCTCACGGTCCACATCCTCGTAGACGCGTCGGCGTCGATGGCCTACGGGGAGGGCGACGCCGACAAGTTCGAGTTCGCCGCGAAGGTCGCGCTCGGGTTCGCGTACGTCGCCGCCGCGGGTCACGACACGTTCCGCGTCGCCGCGATCAACGACGGCGTCGAACGGCTGGACCGCCGCCGGTCGACTCGCGGGGAGATCCTCCGACTGCTCGAGGTGCTCTCCGGAATCGAACCCGACGGGCGGACCGACTTCCGTGCCGCCGTAGAGTCGTACGCGGGGACGATCACCTCGCGGTCGCTCGTGGTCGTCGTGAGCGACTTCCTCGAGGATCCCGACGCGATCGAGGACGGCCTAGCCGCCCTCGGCGACAGCGACGTGCTCTTGGTCCACACGGTTGCCCCCGCTGAACGGGACCCCGAGGCCACAGGCGACACCATCTTCGAGGACCCGGAGACGGGGGCGACACACCGGGCGTACTTCGCGGGCTCGACTGTCGACTCCTACCGGGATCGACTCCGATCGCACGTCGACGACGTGGCGGCGCTGGCCCGGACCCTCCGGGCCGAACACGCCGTAGTCGACACGGGCTCGGAGTTCTTCGAGACCTTCGCGGAGCTCTGGCGGCAGAACGCCGAGCGCGCCCGCGTCGACCCGCGCCGGTGACACTCGGGAACGCGGCCGGGACCGGTGGTGGCCCTTCGAGGGATCCGGCGGGTATACGTCGGTCCGACGCAGATCGCACGCCGTGACCGACGCACAGAGCCGCCGGGTCGTCTGGCTTGTCGCCGGGCTCACACTTCGTCAACCACGCCTATTTCGTGCTGCTGGCGCCGCTTGTGGGCGTGCTGGCATCTCTCGGTTCGACGTCAGCATCGCCGCCGTCGGCCTCGCGATCGGCGTCCAGAACGCGGTCGTGCTCGCCCTGCAGCTTCCGTTCGGTTGCGTCTCCGACGCCTACAGCCGGACGCCGGTGCTCGGACTCTCGCTGGGGGTCGGGACGCTCGGCGCGGCGGGGACTGCGCTCGCATCCTCCTACGCCTGGCTGCTCGCCGTGCAGGTGGTCGTGGGCGTCGGCGTCGCGGGCCACCACCCGGCGCACTACCCGCTTCTGGCGGCGGTCTCCACCGAGGGGACCCGCGGTCGGGGCTACAGCGCCCACGCCTTCGGCGGGTCCGTCGGGTTGGCCGCCCCGTTCGCGGTGGTCGCCGCCACGGCCGCGCTCGGGTGGTCCTGGCGGACCGCGGTCGGGACCGTCGTCGCCGTCGGGGCGACGTACTCAGCGTACTGTCTCCTGCGGTTCCGGGGCGTCGACGACGCGATCACCCGGCCGGGGCTGGCCGAGCGTCCCGACGGGCGGCCGAGGCTGCGCTCGGTGCCGGGTCGACTCGCCGGGTTGGCGCGGACGCGCGGTGGCCGACGGGATCCTCGGGCTCGCCGTCCTCGCGTCTCTCACGTCGGCGGCGTGGGCGATCCGGACGTACACTCCGGCGTTGCTCGCGACGGGCTATGGGCTCCCGGACGGGACCGCGAGCGCGCTCACCGCCGCGATGCTCGCGGTCGGGGCGGGCTGATACTCGTCGGCGGCGACCTCACCGACCGGGTCGGGGCCGACCCCGACGACTGATCGAAACCGTGAATCCCCGGGCGGGACGAGGCCGTGTATGAACTACCTCCCGTGGGCGCTGCTCGCGCTTTTCACCTACTCGCTCGTCCCGCCGCTGATAAGCGTCGCCACCACCGGTTCGGTCCGGATCCCGAGCAACGTCGCGGCGCTTTTCACCAACCTGATTCTCGTGGCGGGCACCGTGATCGTGGTCGCGTACAACCGCGAGGAGGCGCTGACGTACGTCTCTCACCCGATGTTCAAGTACGTCGCCCTCGCGGGGGTGTTCCTCCTCGTCGGGATCCTCGCGTACTACCGCGCGCTGTCCCTGGGCCCGGTGTCCATCGTCACGCCCATCTTCGGGATGTTCCTCGTGGTGAGTTCCGCGATCAGCATCGCGTTCCTGAGCGAGTCGCTGACCGCGCGGAAGGTCGCCGGAATCGTGCTAGGTATCGTCGCGGTCTACCTGGTCAGCGTGGAGTGATACGGATTATTGTAGTCAATTACCGGTCATCGCGACACCGTCTCCGGCGATGACCGGTAATTCGTTACAATAATCCGTATGAGGGTCAGACGGCGGGGACGCCTCCGGACGCACAACGTCTATGCCCGTCGGCGGCGTAGTCTCGCGTATGGTTCTGCTCGAATCCGACTCCGAGCTGTCAGTAGGTGACGACGCGCCCGACTTCGAGTTGCCCGCGGCCGGCGGCGGGACGTACGCGCTGTCGGAGTTCGCCGACCACGACGCCCTGCTTATCGTCTTCACCTGCAACCACTGCCCGTACGCCGAGGCGAAGCGCGAGGAACTGAACCACCTCGCCGGAGCCTACGGCGACCTCGCGGTGGTCGGGATCAACCCCAACGACGCCGAGGCCTACCCCGACGACTCCGTCGAGCGGATGGAAGAACGGGTCGAGGACGGCGAGGTCGAGTTCACGTACCTCCGCGACGGGTCCCAGGAGGTCGCACGCAGGTACGGTGCGGTCTGTACCCCGGACCCGTTCCTGTTTACGAACGACGGCGGGAGCTTTCGGCTGGCGCTGCACTCCCGGCTCGACGACGCGATGTCGCCGGATGAGACGCCCGACCGCTACGAGATGCGCGAGGCCGTGGAGGCGGTGCTTGCGGGCGAGGAGATCCCCTTCGAGGCAACGCCCTCGCAGGGCTGTTCGATCAAATGGAAGGACGAATAGCCGGACTCGGCCGAGCCTGAACCCGGACGGTCAGTCCCGATCGGGGCTGTAGTTGGGCGCCTCGTCGGTGATCATCACGTCGTGGGGGTGGCCTTCGGCCTGGCCGGCGCTGGAAACGCGAACGAACTCCGACCGCTGCTTGAACGCGGGGATTGTCGCGGCGCCGACGTACCCCATCCCGGAGCGCATCCCGCCGACGAGCTGGTGGAGTTCGGAGGCGAGCGTGCCCTTGTACGGCGTGGCGGCCTCGACGCCCTCGGGGACGAACTCCTCGCCCTCGTCTGCCTCCTTGAGGTAGCGCTCGCCGCCGCCGGACTTCATCGCGCCGACCGAGCCCATCCCGCGGTACTGTTTGTACTTCTTGCCGTTCATCGTGATGACGCGGCCGGGCGCCTCCTCGGTGCCGGCGAAGTACGAGCCTAACATTACGGCGTCCGCACCCGCAGCGATCGCCTTGATCGCGTCGCCGGAGTAGCGGATCCCGCCGTCGGCGATCACGGGCACGCCCTCGGGCGCGGCCACGTCTGCGACCTCCGCGACCGCGGTGATCTGTGGCATCCCGGCGCCGGAGACAACGCGGGTCGTACAGATCGACCCCGGGCCGATCCCGACCTTCAGCCCGTCGGCGAAGTCGACCGCGGCCTCGGCTGCCTCCTCGGTGCCGACGTTGCCGACCACGACGTCGGCGTCGACGGACTGCTTGATCTCGCGGGCGCTGTCGAGGACGTCGAGGTTGTGAGCGTGCGCGCAGTCGATGAACAGCACGTCGGCGCCGGCGTCGTCCGCGGCTTCGGCCCGGTCGGTCTCGAAGGGCCCGACCGCAACCCCCACGCGGAGCCGGCCGTCATCGTCGCGGGCGGCGTTTTCGTGCTCGCGGCGCTGGAGGATCCCCTGCATCGTCACCAGCCCGACCAGTCGCTCGTCGCCGTCGACGATCGGGACCCGCTCGATCTTGTGGTCGTACATCAACTCCAGCGCCGCGCGGGCGTCGACCTCCCGGGGCGCGGTGATGACCTCGTCGGTCATCGCTTCGCGGACCTGGTCGGACTCGCCGACTTCGAGATACGGCCGGATGTCGGTACCGGAGATGATTCCGAGGACGGTGTCGTCGTCGTCGACCACGGGCGCGCCGGAGACGCCCTCCCGTTCCATCATCGCGTCGACCTCGCGGACGGTCTGGGTCGGGCTCGCAGTCACTACGTCGTCACGGCGGATCACGAGTTCGTCTGCGCGCTTCACCCGGCTGATCTCGGCGACCATCCGCTCGACGTCCATATTCCGATGAAGGACGCCTAATCCCCCCTCGCGGGCCATTCCGACGGCCATCTCGCCCTCGGTGACGGTATCCATCGCGGCCGAGAGAATCGGGATGTTGAGTCGGACGTTCTTCGAGACGTGCGTCGATACGTCGGCGGCGTCGGGCTCGACCCGGCTCTCGGCGGGACGGAGCAGCACGTCGTCGAACGTCAACGCCTCCGGGACGCGGAGCTTCTCCGAGAACGGCTCGGTATCCGGAACGTCGTTCGCCATATAAACGGTCCACAGCCGACCGGCAAAAGCGTTGCGAGAACGCCGTCGGCGGTCCCGCCGTTCCGGGGTGGCCGCCGCCGGCCTCGCCCGTCGATGGCACCCGCCGGCAGTCTCCGCCGACCGATCCCGGAAGCGGACGTTCGTCCGCGCCTCGTGATACTGTCGGCTATAGTCGCGTGACGGATTTCGACACTCCGGGGTGTCGAAAGTCTTCACGTACTTATAGCCAACAGTATGAGGACATCCCACGGTCCTACGGTTTTCGGCGCCGTGGCTTCGGGGGTCGGGTGCCGTGGGCACGCGTCCCACGCAACGTTTAATATCCAGTCGGAGTCATCTTCTGGTATGGACTTCGAGTGTCCCACTGCATCGCGCATCGCGGGTCAGCCGACCTCCGCATTCAGCGCGAACTTTACATTTACAGCGATGCAGTCGTCCAAAAACGGGAACGGTGTTCCCGCGGACGTCGACCTCGGAGTGTCCGGCCGAGCCCGCGGCGCGATGCCGTCGGGCCCCCGGCCGTGTCGCCGTTCGGCCGATGGTGACGGCCTGTAGCTCCGGATGAGCGTTTCCAGACATCCGGTCGCGCTCCGGCTCGAACAGCGCGTCGGCCGCGGAACGCGGCTCCTGGCGACGGTGATGTCGCTGCCGTTGGTCGACGGCATCTTCCCCGCACTGATCATCGCGGGCGCGCTGAGCAGCCCGCTCGGGATCCTCGAAACCGGACTCCTGATCTTCGGCGGGTCGGCGACGGTCGCCGTCATCCTCGCGGAGATGGAGGGAAGCCGCCGGGAACAGATCACCTCGATCCTGCTTTTGGGCGCCCTGCTGCTCCCGCTTGCGGCCGTCGAGGCCCTCTTCGCGGAGACCCTGAGCACGATGCTGAACTTCGCGGTGTTCCAGCGGTTCGCGGGGCTGGTGATCCTCGCAGTCGCCGCGAAGACGGCCTCCGCGAAGGTGGGCGAGTACCTGCCCTCGCCGAGCATCATCATCGGACTCGGGCTGATCGCGAGCCTGGAACTCGGCGGCGCGGCGCTCGTGGTCGACCCCGACCTCGCGACGGTCGGCCGGGCGGTCGCGGCCGCCGGCGTCGGCGTGGGGTTCGCACTCGCGGTTGCGGCCTTCGGCCCGACGCTCCGCGGCGCGGTCGACCTCGACCGGTTCCGGTTCGGGAGTTCCGTGGCGCTCGGGATGCTCGCGATCGACGTCCTGGGGCTGTTGCCCACGCAGGCGCCGGTCGCGCTCGGCGTCCTCGGGGTCACGGCGCTGTTCGCGTACGACCCCTCCGCGGGGGGCGTCGACACCGAGTCGGTTGAGGCCGACCCCGAACCTGACGACGCGCCCGCCGAATCCGCCCCCGAGACGGACCCGTCGTCGGTCGCCCCCGACTCGGGGGTGCTGGCGTCGTTGTCGGAGGCGGTCTCCGGCGGCGACGAGCCCACCGAAGCGGAGTCGAACGCCGACGCCGCCGAGGACGCCGAGTCCGGCGGTGACGTCGGATACGGCTACCCCGAGACTGACAACTCCCGGTCGCCGTGGCTCTGATGCGGCCCCGGGCACGACGGATTTAGAAGCCTCCACACCGACAGACGGGTATGAGCAATCGCGTCGTGGAAGGCCGGATGGTCACTCCCGAGCGGCTCGCGGAGCTGGTCGAGGGGGAGCCGCCGCTCGAAGCCGAGTCGATCGAGGATGCTGAAAAGGCGTGTCCCGAGTGCGGCGAGAACGTCCTCTCGGTGGGGTATATGCCCAGCGTGACCGAGTTCGTGACGGCGTACAAATGCCAGGAGTGTTCGTGGTCGGACACCGACCGGTGACCGCGAACCGATCGAAATCCATTTATGACGGATCGGCATACACCGGGACGCAGTGGGGTCGTGGCCAAGCCCGGTATGGCGACTGACTCCAGAGGCAAAGCGCCCGGTGACGAGACTCCAGACTGATATACCGAGCGACCGACTGATCATCGGCCGCGACGACGACCCTCTGGAGTACCGAGGCGCGCACCGGAGATATCAGTCGATCGGGGGTTCAAATCCCTCCGACCCCATTCGTTCTGCGAACGATTACTAATCGCATTACGGGGTAGACCTTCTTATAAAGAAGACCCCCGTCCCGCCACTCCAATTCAACCACTCATCGAACGGTCTCCCGTCGCGTCTGGCGATTAGTTTCACGACGTGTAAGCACCAATAGCTTTACCCGGCAGAAAAGACCACAGAAGCGCCTGAATAGTAAACTAAGACACCAGTCAGCACAAGCAGGTGCTGTATCATATTGGATGTCACCCAATATATAACAAACAATAATGTTTAATCCCTTCGGCTGCTCTCCCGCGTTTGAGCAGGGAGGTAAGTATGGGACTACTTCTCATTAAACCGTGTTTTGATACTGTCGGCTATAGTCCCGTGACGGATTTCGACACCCCGGGGTGTCGAAAATCTTCACGTAGTTATAGCCAACAGTATGAGTTTTGACAGCTAGTTAACCCCTCGGCAACATACACAGACGTATGCTAAGCCACATCCTACAGACCCTGTACCCGGCCTTGCTTGCCGCAGTGAATTTCGCAATCGGCGGCGGGTTTCTGTATTTGAGAGGAGTGTCCCTGCTTGGAGTGCTGATGAGCGTTCTCGGATTTGCAGTGGCCTGTCACATCGTATGTCAAGCAGTAGGTCGAAGCGATGCTGCTCTCCGCGAAGTTACGCAGTCGTAGTCGTGAGAAAGTCGTCTCGTGTTGCTCTTAGTTAATGCAGTGAAGCAGCTATCGGCCTGATGGTATTGGTACTGGTTGTCGTGCAAGGTACGGAGGATGTAGTCACCACGGGAACTGCGTTATTTTCTCCATCTAGATTCTGAACCAACCGATAGAACGTGCCCACGGGCCGGGTGGTTTAGATGTGTGCAGTACTTATACTGTCTATCGCATCATTCCAAAAAGCGACTATTACCAGCGTCACCGAAATCAGTTCGGACTGCAAGCAGTATATTATAGAACTGAACGAGGGTACGTTCACCGGTGAGGCCGGGCAGCACACAGCACTTCAGACTGACAACGGCGTGAAACCGTATAGTGTCCTCGCGGTCGACGACACGAGGATCGGGCTGATGATCCGTGCGTACGGAACCGACGGTGTAGCCGACTATATGAATGCACGGTCGGTTGGAGATGTCGTTCAGGTGAACCCAAAGTTAACCGGGAGTCTCACCCTCCGGCGGACGGACCGACCAGCGGTGTTCATCGGCACTGGCACTGGTATTACTCCGATTATCGGGTTACTTCAGGCATACATCGCGGACGACGGTCCACAGGCAGTATTCATGTTTGGAGAAAAAACGCGCGATCAATTACTGTATAAGTCACTGCTTGAACAGTACGCGCTCACGAGATCGGTTGAAACCCGGTTTTCACTTTCTCGTGAGGAGTGGCACGGCCACACCGGATACATTCAAGAGCAACTTCCCGAAGTGATCAACACGGTCGGACAGGATGCAGATTACTACGTGTGTGGGGTACCAGCGGCAGTCGTCGCCACAAAAGACCGACTAGACGAGTTGGGCGTTCCATCGAGTTGCGTTCACACCGAGGGCTGGGAAGACGCTCACGTATCGTGATATCCGAAGTCGCACTCATTCGTTGCTGGCGACGGTTCGTTCACCGGTCAACGATCAGGCGATTCAGTGCTCGTGATCTGTCAGCCAGAACTGTTCCGTAGATCCCCTGTGCTGACCGATCCCTATCCCGTTGGCATTATACTATTGGCTATAACTACGTGAAGATTTTCCACACCCCGGGGTGTCGAAATCCGTCACGTGGCGATAGCCGACAGTATCAGTTCGTACCACATTCGCGCCCTCCGTCTTGCATAGCGCGCCCTAACAGAATACAGAGAGAACTGCTTCGGTGTCTTCGGTAAGGGCTTCTCGTGTTTGTCTGACCATATGCGCTGTGACGAAGTGCTGATACTGTTGGCTATAAGTACCTGAAGATTTTCGACACCCCGGGGTGCCGAAATCCTTCACGCGACTATAGCCGACAGTATGAATCAAACGAGAATGCTCCCACAAGCCTCAACCGTGCCAGTGTATAACAGGCTGATACGGTATGACTCAACCCATTGTGCGTACAGACAGATCAGCATTTGAGCGCGTTCGCGATGCAATACTCAATCGTGGCAACCCCGATGATAATCAAGAACAGACAGGACCCGGAGCGCCCACGTCTGGATGAGAGGGCGTCGGGTGTTCTATAGCTCTTCTAACACCTGCTTCCGGTTGGCTGCTTTTTGATCTTCAGTTCGAGCATCATAGTGGGTTTCGAGAACGCTGACGCTCACGTTCGCCCTGCCACTAATCTTCTCCTTCGGGATGTCCTGATTGAGATGATACGTGATTGCTGATCGCCGCAGTGGGTGTGCTGAAAGCGACGAGGGACAGCCGGACGCTTGTTTCTTTGTGGTCGCATCACACCCGTCGGGATCTCTGTCGTGAGGACAGCCCGTCCCGACACAGCAGGGCCGAGTGATTGCATAGAGATCCTTGCGAAGGATTGAGTCGTACAATCGGCGAGTGGGTGTGGTGAACAGCGGTTCTCTCCCGCCCTTCTCGGTGACGGATTCCCTGTTCATAGAGCGTGTTATAGAACTCTTCACACACTATGGTCAGTCTACTTACTTTTATAGTAGGTTATTAGCTTAGAAGTACGTGCACTTAGTGCACGAAGTTTAGAATCGGCCAGAGAGTGCCTCTTCGTTTCCGAATAATGATTTCTCGAACCCGTTCAACGTGGTCCGTTTCAGATTGAACGAATGCTGTGAGGATGGCTTCGACGATCTCGGAGCGGCTGGCTCCGGGATCGTCACACTCAGCGACCAGTTCATCCACTTCTCGCACGATTCCCTCGTCAACAGCGATGCCAAACTTCTCTTTCGGCACAGCTAAGACAATCTAAGAACAGCGTGCAGCAAGTATACGGCGGTTTCAATTTGTCTAAGCTGATTCAGCGAGCTCTGTGAACTCTTCTGTGACACGCTCGTTTAGAAGGTAGGATGGAGCTACAAGAACTCGACAGGGTTGGCTCGGCGTATGTTGATACTGTCGGCTATAGTCGCGTGAAGGATTTCGACACCCCGGGGTGTCGAAAATCTTCAGGTACTTATAGCCAACAGTATGAATTGCGTAGGTGGTTTCACACACCGTCTCGGTGGACGTATCTCCCCGACGCGAAGCGACGGTCACCCGGTGCCGACGGATCGGCGTAGTCAAGCGACCCCGCTGTCGAGGGGGCGGCCGGACGCCGTCGCCCGGGTCGACGCCTCGTACGTATTATTGTTGCCGGTCATCGCCGGAAACAGCGTCGGCGATGACCGGTAATTGACTACAATGATTCGTATCAGTACTCGTGGAACACGCGCCCGCAGTCCGTGCACTTGATCTTGCTCGACCGGAACCAGGAGCTGGTTTTGAGTACCGCGCCGTGGCAGTCCGGACAGACACCCATTGAGTTCCCGTCCGCCACCCGCGTCGAGAGGTCGAGCAGCAGGTCCTCGAGTTCCTCGATGCGCTCTTGCTGCTCGTTGACCAGCTCCTCGAGGTCCTCAACGCTCTCGGTGTCCTCGATCGCGTCGGCGTCGAGCACCGCCCTCGTCTGCTCGTCAGTTGACTCCGTCTCGGCGTCAGCCTCCCGGGTCTGGGTCTCCTCCGCTTGGGCCTCGTCGGACATACTCTACCATTAGAAAATTATATGAATTGAATCTATTGGTAGAGTCGGATTCGTTCGCTCTCCCGGATCCGACCGGCGATCTCTTTCCATCCGATCGCTCACACCCCACTAGTTTGGGTGTTCCTTTAATATGAACTACTGGTAACGATAGACTGGGTTATGGTGCTAGGTAAACTACAAACGTTGCAGGCATCGCTCGGCGTCGAGGGCGAGGGCATCTGGCTCGCGCTCGGGACAGTCGGAATGCTCCTCGGTATGTTGTACTTCATGTCCAAGGGGTGGGACGTAGAGGATCCCGAAGAGGAGGAGTTCTACGTCATCACCATCCTCATCGCGGGGATCGCGGCCGCGTCGTATCTGTCAATGTTCTTCGGGTTCGGCCTCACCGAGGTCGAACTCGTGAACGGCCGGGTCATCGACGTTTACTGGGCCCGGTACGCAGACTGGCTGTTCACGACGCCGCTGCTGCTGCTGGACATCGGCCTGCTGGCCGGTGCTAGCAACCGCGACCTCGCGACGCTCATCACCATCGACGCCTTCATGATCGTCACCGGCCTCGCCGCGACGCTCATGAAGGTCCCGGTCGCCCGCTTCGCCTTCTGGACGATCAGCACCATCGCGATGCTGTTCGTCCTGTACTACCTGGTCGTCACCGTCGGCGAGGCCGCCTCGGCCGCCGACGAGGACACCCAGTCGACGTTCAGAGTCCTCCGGAACCTGATCCTCGTGGCGTGGGCGGTCTACCCGGTCGCGTGGCTCGTCGGGACGGAGGGCCTCGGGCTCCTCAGCCTGTACGGCGAGACGCTGCTGTTCATGATCCTGGACCTGTCGGCGAAGATCGGGTTCGGGTTCATCCTGCTCCGCAGTCGGGCCATCGTCGGTGGTGGCTCCGCCCCGACGCCCTCGGCTGACGCCGAAGCCGCGGACTGATCCGCGACCCACCCGGCTTCGATCCGCGCGGTTTTTTATTGCCTCCCCCGACAATAGTGTATGAGTACCGCTGACGACGTCCCCGATTCGCTGAGTTACCAGTCGCTCGCCGGGCTGCTGCTGTCGACGGGACTCGCCATCTTCGGCCTCTTCGCGCTCCCGCTGTTCCAGTCGTTCGGGTTGGCGTTCCGGCCCGCGTTCTGGCTGGTCTTGGGGATCGAGGCCATCGCACTGGCGGGCGTCGTCGTCTCGATACTGACGCTACACCGCAGGCGGACCATCGAATAGCCCGCTCCCGCTACTCGAAGCGGTCGAAGGACTCGTAACGCGACCGCGCTTCGGCCGACAGGGAGGGACTGACGGCGTCGAGCCCGTGTCGCAAGTGCTCGGCTTCGATCCTGATCGCCGGGTGACCGTCGCCGGTGGCGGGCGGGTCCGACGCGTCGGCCAACCGCGATTCGATCGCCGCCAGCCCGGCCTCCCGGACCACCGCGGCGATGTCGCTACCGGTGTACCCGTCGGTCCGCTCGGCGAGCCCGTCCGAATCGAACGGCGCTGTATTCTTGTCCGCCAGGTGGATCCGAAAGATCTCGGCCCTGGCCGCGTGATCGGGAAGCGGGACCGACACGACGCGGTCGAACCGACCCGGGCGGAGTAGCGCGTCGTCGAGCCGCCGCGGCCGGTTAGTCGCCCCGAGGACCGTGATTCCCTCCCGGCCCTCGACCCCGTCGAGTTCGGTCAGGAGCTGTGAGACGACGCGCTCGGTCGCGGGGGAGTCGCTGTCCTGCGTCCGGGTGGCGCCGATGGCGTCAACCTCGTCGAAGAACAGCACGCTCGGCGAGTTCGAACGCGCGCGCTCGAACACCCGGCGGACCGCACGCTCGCTCTCGCCCACGTACCGGTTCATCAGCTCCGGGCCGTTGACCGCGACGAAGTTCGCCTCGCTCGAGGACGCAACCGCGCGCGCGAGCAGCGTCTTCCCCGTCCCGGGTGGGCCGTACAGGAGCACCCCCGCGGGCGGTTCGATGTTGAGGTCCTCGAACAGCTCCGGGGCAACTAGCGGCCACTCGATGGCGCGCGTCAGCTCCCGCTTCGGCTCCTCCAAGCCGCCGATGTCGTCGAACGTCGTCGTCGGCACGTCGACCGTCGTTCCGTCGAGCCCGCTCGGCTCGGTCTCCGCGAGCCCGCGTTCGAGGTCGGCCTCTGAGACGGCCACGCGGTCGCCGTCGGACCGCTCGATCGCGGACTCGACCGTCGTCAGCCACAGTGAAACGAGGTCGGCAGCGACGTACCCGAAGGCCCGCCGGCTCACCGACTCGATTTCGATGGACGACCTGGTCGGCGTCCCCGCCGCCAGCGTCGAGAGGACCGCGCGTCGGTCCGCCCGGCCGGGCTCGGAAACCTCGATGCACTTCGAGAGCCGGGCGCCCTGCCGCAGGTCCGAGGGAATCTCGGAGGGATCAGTCACCTCGGCCACGACGGCGGTGTCGACCACCGTCCGCAGCCGGTCGAGCCACGACCGGATCGCAGCCACCGTGTCCGCGCCGGCCTCCTCGACGACCGTATCGAACGCGTCGACGTGGACGATCCCCCGGCCGCTGGCCTGTGCGGTCGTCGCGACCGAGTGGAGGTACTCGTCGGCCGCCGACGCCCCCGCCGACAGCAGCCGCTGGGGGTTGACCCGGTTGATCGTGGCGTCGGTGGCCCACGCCGCGTACCGCAGGAGGTGAGTCTTGCCGACGCCGTGCGGACCCGACAGTAACAGCCCGACCCGGCGGGCGGTGGCGTCGGTTGCGTCGTCGCTGGCCTGAAACAGGGTATCGAGCGCCGACACCAGCTCGGCGGCGACCTCGTCGTAGCCGCCGACCGCGGAGTCCGGGATCGGAGTGGCGTGTGCCGCGGTGCCGACCGGAGCCGGGCCGGGATCGATCCCGATCTCGGTTTCGGAGCCGACGACGACCGGACCCGGGGGCTCGGTCGACAGCACCCGGAACGGGACGTCGAGCGACCCGTCGAACAGCGAGACCGACACCGTCTCGCCCTCCGTCACGGGCGTGTCGCCCATCGCCTCCCTGAGCAGGGCCTCCCCGCCGCGAACCGACAGCCGCGGGATCGGGGCGACGGTCACGCTGTCGGCGTCGGCAAGGTCGACGGCGGCCACCGCGATCCGCTCGCCGCCGTCGACATCGAGCCGGTCCGCGACCGACGGCGCGAGACGGACAGTTCCGCCCGCGAGGTCATCGGCGGGACGCACGGACGCAACGACCTCGCGGTCGATACCGTACCGGAGCGCGACCACGTCGTCCTCGGCGACCCCGAGCCGGTCGGCGATCGCCGACGGGACGGCGCATCCCTCGATCGTATCGTCGATCGCGGCGGTGAGTGTGACCGACTGCGTCATACGCCGTCCGACAGGACATCCGGGAGCGGACTCCCGTACAGAGCGTACCGAACGATCATAAACGCCGCAATCGCGAACGGCGTCGCCAGGATCGTCGTATAGATCGTCACCTGGAGGAGGTAACCGACGACGTTGGCGACGACAACGGTAGCGACCGCCGCCGCTATCGGGAACTTGTCCTCGGAGTGGAGGCCACTCATCGAATCACCTGCCGGATCGGCCGGACGTGTGTGTCGTGTCTCCTGAACATAGTGGGTTCCGTGCGTTCACCGCCGCGCCGCGAGGCTGCTGGCGTACCGCCCCATCACCACGAGCATCGCCGCGATCGCCCCGAAGATGACGATCTGGATCGAGTTGCCGTTGAGCCCAACAAAGAGCCCGAACCCCAGCACGAGCACCGCCCCCACAACGTGAGCGCCGAACACCGCTTGCGGGCCGTTCATCGTCGCGGACCGATCCCTCCGCAGGAAGGTCGGGGTCGGTCCGTCGTACGGCCGGCGGTCGAGGCTCGATCCGCCGCAGCCGTCTCCGGCCGGCTGTCGCCGGGGGCGGTCGGTCGTCTCGCGGGACAGGGAGGCCCCGGCGGGATCGGTGCGGGCGTCCGCCGACGCGCGGCGGGGGTCCGGGTCGGGTGTGGGTCTCCGTTGGACATACGTTTTCACTCCGGGGGGCGGTCGCCGAGGCGACGCTCGGCAACCGCTGCGGCGTGTTACCCGTACTTTGCGCCGCCCCGGTTTGTTCTTTGCGGGAGCGGACTCGGAACACGGAGCCGCCGGACGCGCAGCCGACCGGTCGGCGGCCGGAACCCGGGTTCATACTGTCGGCTATAATCGTGTGACGGATTTCGACACCCGGGGTGTGGAAAATCTTCACCGAGTTATAACCGACAGTATCAGTCGCACCACCGTGGCGTCAGGTACGGACCGGCAGCGTCTCGCGGCGAGTGCCGGCCTCGTCGCCCTCGTGGTCCCGAGAGTGGTCGTTTGCCGGGCGGATCCCGTCGAAACCGGCCGGCCTCTGGAGTCGGCCGTCCGGTCCGCCGCGGGGGGACCCACGGATCTCGCTGCCGGGCCGCTCTTGCCCCCGAACCGGCCGTTTTAGTGTCACGCGTGCTATTCATACGTACCGAGATGTCGGAGCAGTTTCGCGGCGAGGTCCTCCACATCGTTTCCCCCGAGGAGGCCTCCGACCACGACCTCGAACCGGCGATGGAACGGCTGGTTGGCTCCCGGTCGATCCTGGTTTGCCGCCGCGGCGGCGCCCCGTCGCTGCTGGAGCTCCTATGGGCGTTCCTCCGCCGGGATCCGATCGAACCGGTGACTATTCTTGCCGATGTCGACGAGGGGACCATCACGGAGGGCGACGAGATCACCGCCCAGGTCGCCGGGACGGAACTCGCGGGCGTCTACACGACGTCGGGGCCGGTGACCATCGGCTCCGGCCACGCCGGGGGATGAAAGCCGTCCCGCGGGGAGGTTTTTGCCCGCGCCCGACGTGCGGAGGGTATGCAACCGATCGCACCCGATCTGAACGTCGAATCGGCACCACTCTCACCGGCGATGCGACACGACGGGCGCATCTACGTCTCCGGGCAGGTCCCGATCGATCCCGACACCGGGGCGATCGTCGGCGACACCATCGAACCACAGGCCGGACAGGCCCTCGAGAACGTCCGGTCGGTCCTCGCGGAAGCCGACGCGTCGCTCTCGGACGTGATCAAAGTCCAAGTGTTCCTCGTCGACACCGACGACTTCCCCGGGTTGGACGCCACCTACGCCGAGGTGATGCCGGAGCCGTACCCCGCCCGGAGCGCGTTCGAGGTCGGCGGCCTGGCCGCGGACGTGCGTGTCGAGATCGAAGCCATCGCGGTGGTGTGACCGCGGCGACCGGCACAAAAGCGGGAGACCGCGGCGGCGACCACTCCGGGCCCGAAGCGCACTGGACCGGCGGGGCGAGGACCCGTCGACCGGCGCGTTCAGGCGGCCGTAGTTGATTCGTTTGTCGTAGTCGCCGAGTCGTTCGTCGCGGTCGCCGTCCCGTTGACGACAGTGACGCGGTCGTCGTCGGGCGGCACGATCGACGTATCCTGGCCGGACCTGACCGGGATCCGCTCGACGACCTCGCCGGTCTGGTTGGTGACGACGATGTAGTAGATGATGTCGCTGTCCGTCCCGTCGTCTGGCGCGCCCTCGTCGTCCCGGTCACCGTCGGTCGTCGACTCGTTGATGTCTCCACGGATGAACGCGCGGGTCTCGTTGTCGGTCTCCACTGCGATGGCCGCCCCGGAGTCGGCGTTCACGAACACGTTCCGGGTCACGTCGGTGAAGTCTACGGGGGAGACCTTGATGTGCCACCAGAGGTCCTCGTCGACGATCGTCGGGACGGGTTCGGTCACCACGAAGTTCCGCCCCCAGTTGGTCTGGGAGTCCTCCGATCGGGCGATCCCCATCGCGCGCTCCGGTCCGGTGAGCGTCTCGCGGTCGGTCCCGAAGAAGGTGTACTCGCCGGTTTCGGCGTCGGCGAACCACACCTCGTCGAGCCCGCGGCTGTCGGCGCCGTAGGGCTCCATCGCGGTCACGTACGACAGCCGCTCGCCCGCCAGGTCGATGATGAACGGCTGTCTGTTGTCCGCGCCGTCGGGAAGCGTTGCGAGCTCGACCTCTCCCCTGTGGGCACCGACGACGGGCAGTTGGTTCACGATCCCGTTGCGGTACCCCAGCGACCCCATCTCGGCCCGCGTGAGCGAAACCGGGTAAAGCCGCTGGCCGTCGAGGATCTCGCTCGATTGGGCTTCCTCGGGAGCCAGGTGCCGGATCTCGCCGTCGGGGAACACCAGGGCACCGCCGTCCCACACCGGAACCGTGTGCGGGAACGGGACCAGCCGCCACTCGTGGCCGGTCTTCGGGTAGTACATGTACGGCGTCCCGTCGTGGGTGAACTCCACGGCGTCGTCGTTGTACCGCGCGAGGTAGTCGGTCTTCTTCAGCTGCCAGTCGGCAGAGCGGTGGAGGAACATCCCCTCGCCGTAGGTGAAGTCCGTGTCGTCGAAGGTTTCGGTCCGGCGCTCGTCGATCCGGGTCATGTCCGCGAGCAGCACCCCGCGCTGGTTCTCGAGGAGCGTGTTCCGGAAGCCGTCCGGCTCGATCGGATACGACCACGCCAGCGACCCGTCCTCGCGTCGTGCGATGTCGCTTGTCCCCAACCGGTGCTGCCGGTAGGAGACCTCACCGCGGGTCGTCACCTCCGAGACACGTCGGGGGACGACTCGCGGGTTCTCCGGGTTGGCTTCGGGGAACGCCTCGACCTCGGTGGCGTCGGCCATCGTCTCCTGCGCGAGGGTACGCTGTTCGAACGTGCCGCTGATCCCCCCGACGAGCAAGGAGACCGCGATCAGGAGGCCGACGATCACGGCCAGCAGCCGGAATTTCGCGGCCGCGGTGCCGTTGTCCGTCCCCACCAACTCCCCCAGCGAGTCTGGGCCGTCGGACACCACGTCGAGGTCACTCGACCCGCCTACCCCGGACCCGGCGGACCGAAGCCGATCCGGCGGCAGATACCAGAGCACGACGGCGGCGAGGCTGCCGCCGCCGACCACGAGGAGGCCGGTCGGCGAGTAGATCGCCGAGTAGACCAGTCCGTGCCAGATCGGCCGCGTGACGTAGCCGAACGCGACCACCACGACGAGGACGAGGGTTCGCACACCCAGGTACGCGAGTATGGCTCGGTCCGGGCCAGGGGTGTCGGTCGGAGGGGTCCGTTCGGGACCGTCGTCAGGGGGCGGCTGAGTACCCATCCTCCTCCGGTTCGTGCTCCGGGTACGTATGTGGTCCGGCCCGGACCGCGCGGGCGCGGCACGGAGCCGCCGCTCGATGGGACCACGACGTACACAGGACCGAGGCGGCTCACCCCTGTGCTGCGCGCGACAGTTCCGAAAGCGTCGCCGCGGATCGGAGGTCGCCGACGGTGCAGTACCACGCGCCACGGACGCCGTTGCGGTCGTTGACGACCGGCTCCGCCAGCGGGATCAGCGCCCCGAGTTCGAACACGACCACGACGCGTTCCTCCGAGAAGGGATCGATGGTGGCGACCCAGTCCGATTCCGTCATCGGCCCGGGCTCCCTGCGGGTCTGCTCGGTCCGCTCCGAGACCGGCGCGTAGTGGGTCACCGCCGAGACCGGATCCGTCCGGTAGAACGCCATGTACGCGAACGCCTCGCGGGTCCGGTCGTACGACCGCGGCGCGGGGTACAACCCCCGTCGACACCGCTCGAACGTGTCGGGTTGGACGGCGACGACACAGACGGATGCGTCCGTCGGAGCGTCGTCGGCAGGCCGATCCGACGCGAACCGATCGAGATCCATACCGCTTACAGGGCCCGCACGGTCAAGAGTTCCCGCCCTCGTCGGTGTCGGGTGAACGCTATCGGGGGGTCGATAGGACAATCAGGTACCGACCGGCTGATACGTCCCGGAAGTCGGTGGACGTAGACCTCCGGGATGTCGACGGGGAGCCGTTCGGCGACGTCCTGTCGGCACTCGAAGGTCTCGCTCCCGGCGAACCCCCTCCTCGTCAACAGCTTCGAGCCCGAACCCCTCTCCGAGGTGCTGGAGCGCCGCGGGTTCGCCCACGAGACACGCACCCGGAGGCGAACGTCCGGCACGTCGGGATCACGCATACCTGGCCGGCATCCAGTGATCGCGAACGCGGCAGAACCGCCCGGGATGCACCCGGCCGCATCGGGACTGGCGGCCGAACATCTTCGCAAACACCCCTATTCGGGCCGGGACGCGACCTCCGTGCATGGCGAGCATCTCCGGCCTGTTCGGCACCGAAGCGGGGTTCGACGACTACGACGAGGTCGTTCCCGATCACCTTCCGTCGGTCGGCCCGTTCCTGGCGGACCACGACCTCCTGACCGGGCGGGAGCACGCCGCGTTTCACCGATTGACTCGGGAGTCGTTCGAGAAGCGAACCGTCTACGATATGACGTTCGACTACAACCTGGCCCGGTTGAACCTCGATTCCCGACACGAGGCGGCGGGCTACCGGTACGCCCGGGAGCGCCCCGACGCCGGCGACGCGGTCTCCCGGGACGGCACCGATCGGGTGTTGCGCGCGGAGTTCACCCCGACCACGCCGTTCTGCCCGCAGACCCACACGCTGACGGTCGGATCGTTCCGCGCGTGGAACGGCCTCGGCGGGCGCCACGAGTACGATCTGGTCCGGGTACGCGCATCCCCGATGCACCACGAAAGCGGGGCGATCAACGACGAACTCGCGTCGCTCGAAGCGTCGTATCTGGAACGCGGCGAGGTTCCCGACGGCGGCGAAACTGGACTCGCGGATGCACCACCGACGGGGCGACCGACCGGATAATCGAGCGGAACACACCCGTTCAACGATCCGTTCTGAGGGGAACCGGGGCCGTCTCATACGGATTATTGTGACTAATTACCGGCCATCGCCAGAGACGGGGTCGGCGATGACCGGCGATTGACTACAGTAATCCGTCTCAGTCCTCGGAGTTTTCCTCGTGGGCGTCGGGGTGGTTCTCCTTTGCGTGCTGTTTCAGGTCTTCAAGCGTATCGAACGTTGCCCCGCAGTCGCAGGCGTGAATGTCGTCGTCTGACATCGCATCTGATACTCGGGCGCCAACGATTAAGTATCCCTCTCCACTGTGTGGCAGTATCGCACAGGTGACGGATCGTAACCGCTGACACACAGACTATGTCACGCAGAACTGAGGCTGACGCGAACGATGCGGGCGCCGGTTCGGTGGACGAACTCGCAACCGACCACGCGGAACTGCTGTCGCTGATCGGCACGGAGTTCAGCGAGTCCAGCGAAGCCATCGAGGCGCTGTCGCGGAACGCCGCCGCCGCCAACAGATCGAGCTCCGAGACCGTGGACCGCGCCGAAACCGCACAGTCGTCGGCCGAGGATGCCCGCGACGACGTAGCGGAGGCGAGGGATGCCGCAATCGCGGCACAGGACCGACTGGAGACCCTGCAAACGACGTTAGACGAGATCGGCGAGATAACCGAAATCCTCAACGAAATCGCGGAACAGACGAACGTTCTCGCGTTGAACGCGTCGATCGAAGCCGCTCGCGTCGGCGACGACGGCGACGGGTTCGCAGTCGTTGCAGACGAGGTCAAGAGCCTCGCGGAGCAGGCCAGCCGGCAGGCGACTGAGATCGACGACATCGTCGCGGAGGTTGAGTCGGAGGCCGACGCCACGATCGATCGGATCAGGGCGGTCGACGATCGAACCGATGCCGCCGCGGATTCGATCGCGGGGACCGTCGACGACCTGGACGAAATTGCCGCGAGCGCCGTCGATACCTCGGAGAGTGTCGACGATATGGCTGACACGACACAGGTCTTCGCCGACGACGTCAACGACCTCGCAAACAGGATTATGAACGCGATCACGCAGGCCAACGAACTCGACGAACGTCTCGGCGAGTGATGCGGTCCCGGTCGGTTCGGAGTACTGGGCGCCGGGGAGGGGACCCGGGCTCCCGGTTTCGGCGGTTCGTTCCACGGTGCGTGCCGTTTAGTGTCTCCGCCCCGTATCGCTGGCAATGACCTTCGAGGCGGTGGTGTTCGACCTGGACAACACGCTCTGCCGGCGGACCGGCGACGTCGACACCGCCTACCGCCGGGCGTTCGATCTGGTCGGGGCCGAACCGTTCGGGGCGCCGGAGGAGCTGTGGGCCGCCCTCGACGGCCCGCCGGATCCCGACGACCGGACGGGGTATCTGGGCGCCGGGTTCGCTCGCGTCGCCGCCCGTCACGGCCGGTCAGAAGTCGATCCGATCGCGCTCGCTGCCGCCCTGCTCGACGGGATCGACGACGCCGACGTCGAGTTCCTTCCCTGCGCGGAACGGGCGCTCCGGGCCTCCCGGGCGGCGGGGGAGGTTGGGATCCTCACGAACGGCCCGGAACGCCGCCAACGCACCAAGATCGACGCGCTCGGGCTCGAAAGCGGGACGGACGCGATCGTGTACGCCGGCGACCTCTCCCGCCGGAAACCCCACGTCGACCCGTTCGAGGCGATCCTCTCGGAGCTGGGCGTCCCCGCCGATCGGGCCCTCTACGTCGGCGACTCGCTCGGGTACGACGTCGCCGGCGCGCACAACGCGGGGCTTTATGCCGCGTGGCTCAGCGGCGGCGACGGCCCGGGTGAGTACACCCCGGAGTACGTGCTCGAATCCCTGTGTGACCTCGAAGCGGTACTCGCGGAATGACGGAGGCGCCGTCGAAACTCGGCCGGATCGCCCGACGAGTTCGACCGGACGCCGTCGTCGAGCGGATCGAGCCCATCGACGTCGGAACCCGGCGCCGGACTGCAGTCGTCGGGTTCGCCGACGCGGAGCCGATGGTGGTTCAACTCGCCGACAACCCGGACGCGGCCCGGGTCGAGACGCGGTTGCTCGACGCGATCGCCGAGCGGACCTCGATTCCGGTGCCGACACCGCTGGGGAGCGGCACGGTCGATTGCGACGGGTGGCTGGCAACCGCGCTGGTGGCCGGCGACGACCTCCACCAGTCGTTCACCGACCTCGATCCCGCGGGGCGGCGCCGTATCGCACGCTCGTTCGGCCGGTATCTCGCGGCGCTCCACGGGGCGTTCCGGTTCGAGGGGTACGGCCCGCTGACGGTCGCGGACGGTGAACTCTCGATCGCGGACGCGTCCGCCGCGGGGGTCGCGGGGGATTCTGGTACCGGGGCTGTCGGTGGCAGGGGAGAGGACGAACGACGCGGCGCCGGGAGAGAGTGGCGGACGTGGCTCGCGAGGTTCGGGCGGTCGGGCCTGGCACGGCTTCCCCCGGAGTTCGACGCGCTCCGCGCCGACGTCGCTGCCGTGCTCGACGGCTTCGAGGCCGACCGGGCGCCGGTCCCGCGGCTGTTTCCGTGGGACCTGCGGCCGGGCAACGCCCTCATCGCCGACGGCCGCGTCGCCGCCGTCCTCGACTGGGAAGCGCCACTTTCGGCCGCGCCGGCCCTGTCGGTCGCAAAGACCGAGTATCTAGTCGCCGACTGGTACGTCCCGGATGCGGCGACGGAACCGCTCCGCGAGGCGTTCCGCGCGGGCTACGAGTCAGTCCGCGAGTACCCGCGCGTCCGGCCGGTCCACCGGGTCGCCGCGGTCGTGAGCACCGCCGTCGACTCCCGGGGCGCGGTCACCAACCCCGGATACCCGCCGGTCCCGCGGGCCGACGCGGTGCGGTTCCACCTCCGGACGTTGCGGACGCTGTTGTGATACTGGTGGCTATACTCACGTAAAGATTTTCGACACCCCGGGGTGTCGAAATCCGTCACGGGACTGTAGCCGACAGTATGAGCACGTCGCAGTCGCCGCGGCTGGTCAGCCCGGGAGGCACTCCAGCGACACGCTGACGTCGTAGAACTCCGTGTTCTCGATGTCGGCGGCGTCGTCGGTGGCCGAAGCGACCACGGTTTCGCCCGGATCGAGCCGCCCCGAGAGGGTGTCGCGTCCGGTCCGAGCCGGGATCCCGAGCGACGTCCCCTGCTCGAATATCACGGTCACCTCGTACCTGATCGGGACCTCGCCCGTGTTGCGGAATCGGAGCCGCACGGACGGCTGTGACCCGAGTTCGATCCGCGCCGCCTCCTCTACGACCTCGAAGTCGTCGGCGCAGGGGGCGTCCGATCGGAAATCGAGGTCGTCGGACGGCGCCGCGACGGCTCCGGAGCGAGCGCACCCGGCGAGTCCACCCGCGAGCGCGACCCCCGCCGCCCGCAGACACCGACGCCGGGCCAGGCTTGGCTCTTCGGACATACCCGCAGTACGGGGCCAGACAGTGTAAGCCCGGTGGCCGACCCCCGCGTGTGGGAGCCTACGCCGCGACGGTCCCGACCGTCAGGCCGCCGCGGTCCGCTCGTGCACCGCCCGGAGGGCGAGCGCCGCCGCGCCCGCCCAGATCGCGACCTCGACGAAGAAGGAGGGCGACCAGAGGTAGTAGAAGACGAACTCTCCCGGGGGGATGGCGAGTGGGTCCGGGGGGATCGCGAGCGGCCACAGAAGGAACAGCGCGTCGCCGGCGCGGCCGTTGACGATCACGTGAAAGGCGTCGAGAAAGAGGTGCAAGCTCCATCCGAGCGCCGCCGCGACCCCGGCCCGACCGACGAACGCGATCGGAAGCACCACGACCGCCAGAAGCGCGCTGTGACCCACCGAGTGGAACAGGTCGACGACCCCAAGCGAGGCGAGCGGCTTGTCGAGGAGGTCCGGAAGCGCCGCGCCGACGACCGCCCACCCGACCGGGAGCCGGAGCCGACGACCGAGGAGTCCGGCAGCCAGCAGGTGGGTCGCAAAGAGCACGGATCGTCTACGCCGGTGCGGTACTTGTGGGCTCCGGCCCCGGGGGCGTCACGCCGATTCCGGGAGACGGGCCCGAAGCCGCGGCGCCAGCGACCGACCCACCGCGAACGCCGCGATCCCGAGCGCGACGCCGACGAGCGTGTCGCTGAGGTAGTGGGTGCCGAGGTACATCCGCGAAACCGCGACCGTCGCCGCGAGCGCGGTCACGATCCGGAACGGGAGGTTCTCGGACCCGCGGGAGACCAACGCGAGGACCGTCACCGCCGCGGCGTGTCCGGAGGGAAACGAGTGGGGAGTGAGTCCGGAGCCGGAGGTCTGACACACCGGGTCCGCGGGGAACGGCCGCTGGACGAGATACATCAGCGCCGGAACGACCACGCCCGAGACGGCCAACGCGACGGCGCCGACCGCGAACTCCCGCCGCCACCCCGCGAGATAGAAGATCCCGAGGAACACGGCCGCCGCAGAGGCCGACCCGAGGCCGGTGACGGAGGTCATCACCTTCGTCAAAAGCGGGTGTCTGATCGCGACGAACAGGTCCGCGACGGCGGTGTCGACGGCGATGATCCACGCGAGGAGGTCGGCCGCGGCGCTCATCCGTCGACGTGGCGTGTCGGCCGATCCGCCCGGCGTCGACCCGACAGAACCGGTGTGGGAGGCTGCCAGTACATCGTTGTCGGGCCGAGTGAGGGACCCGCCGCGGTTTACCTTTTTGTTCCTGACCGTCGGTACCGGTTCACTCGGTAGCCGACGACCAGAGCGATCGCCAGCACCCCCGACGTTGCGGCCGCGAGTGCGGCGGCTTGCCCGAGCGACGACAGCCACAGCGGGGCGACGAACCCGACGGAGTTCCGGACCACCGGCGGGAGGAGCGCGGCAGTGAGCCGTCGGCTCGTGGACCCGCCGAGGGTCGCCGACGTCGACGACCGGTTTTCCAGGCCGAGTCGGTCCGCCGGGGCCGTCTCGCTCCGGTTCCAGTCGTTGCCGATCCGCTCGACATCGTAGACGCCGACGCCGTCGATCTCCCAGACCACCTCGCCGTCGGTGTCGACTTCGAGGACCCGCCCGCTGTTGGTGTCGCCGACGAGCGTGTGGCCGTTCGGGAGTCGGTCGGCGTCCCGGGGCCACGCCATCCCGGTTTCGGTCCAGGTCCACGTCCGGACCCACGCGCCGTCGTGTCGGCGGTACTCCACGATCCGGTCGTTCTGGGAGTCGGCGATCAGGACCGCCGGCCGCTCCCCGGCGGGGATGTAGTCGGGGTTGTGCTGCTCGTTGAGGATCCGGTAGTCGTCGTCGCTGCCGAGCGTCCACGCCCGATCGACGCCCGAACCTGGATCGACGAACACGACCGAATCCTGGTTCCGGAGGCTCACCATATACCGGCCGTCCGGGAGGCGTTCGACGTCGTTGAGGTGGGTCCAATCGTACGGGAACGGCCCGCCGGAGTCGAGGGCGTACGCCGACTGTGCGGACCACTCGTAGGTCCGCTCGCCGGTCCGGGTGTCGACGACGAAGATCGAGTCATCCCGGATGTCCGCGACGGCGAGCCTGTGGGGGCCGACCCTGTCGACGTCGTGCCACCGGTGGGGACGGTCGGTCCGCGGCACTGCGTGCCGGTACACGTCCGTCGTCTCCCCGGTGGTGAGGTTGACGCGGCGGACGACCTGGACGGTCGTGTCGCCGTCGTACTCGGCCCCGACGAACTCGACGGTGTGGCTCCCGCTCGGCGCGGGGTCGACGTCGTGGTACCGATCCAGGGAGTCGTCGAAGTACCGCACCCGCCCGTCCGGGCTGAACGCGACGAGGAAGTTGTGGCGGTACTTCTGGGTGGTGACCACGGTCGTTCCGTCGGCCGGCGGCGCGATCGGGTCGCGATCCGCGTACGGCAGTTCCGCCTGCTCGGCGGCGGCAGCGCCGACTGAGGGGTCGAGTTCGCTCCCGACGAACTCGACGGCGACGACCCCGGTCGAGGCGACCGCGATCACACAGAGGACGACGACCGCGGCGCGGAGACGGGGCGGAAGTCCGAACATCGGGTTGTTGGGACCGATACGCCAACCCGCGGGAGCCGGGATTAATACGCTATCGGTTGGCGACTCCGCCGGAGGGTCGTCGCGGAACCGCCCGACGGCCGCCGGCAGCTCGCTGTCGAAGGACCGATCTTTTATGATTTTTCGGTCCCACTGCACGAGTATGAGCACGGCGACCGACTCCGGACTGTTCGACCTCCAGACGCTCACCCCGTTGCACTACCTCGGAATCCTGTTTGCGCTGGTCAGCGGCGTGATCCACCTCAGACTCGGCGTCGGGTTCGCGCCCAGCCCGCTCGGGCTGTCGTTCCTGTTTGCGGGCGTGGTGTTCCTCGTCGCGAGCGCCGCGATCTTAGCGGACTACCGGCGTCGGCTGCTCTACGGCCTCGGCATTCCGTTCACCGCAGGACAGATCGTGCTCTGGTATCTGATCAACTTCGCCGGGGGCGGGAAGTCGTTCCCCGCCGACGTGGGCACGTTCGGGTGGATCGACAAGGTCGCGCAGGTACTCCTGATCGTCGTGCTGATCGCGTTACTCCGCCGGGAGTGATGGGGGAGGCGGTATCCGAGGTATGGGGCCCGTTGCCGGATCCGGGGCGCCATTCAACGGACAAAAGACCCCACCCCCCGTAGACACGGTAGATGAAACCGAACCAGGTCGATTTTGCCGTCGATATCGCATACGGCGTTCTGCTGTTTCTCGCGATCGTACTCATCCTCACCGTCGGGACCGCCGTCGGGATCGCGTTCGGGCTGGGTGCGCTGGTGTCGTATGCGATCCACGTCGGGTGGAAGATGTCGCGGTTCGACCCCGAGTGGATGACCACGGAGGTCGCCGAGCAGGTCGGGGAGACGATCACCGAGGAGGTCACAGAGACCGTCGGCGAGCAGGTATCGAAGGACGTCAGCGGCAACGTCGAGGCTCAGATCACCGAGCAGGTCTCCGAGGAAGTCGGCGAGAAGGTCACAGAACAGGTCACTGCAGACGTCGGCGAGAAGGTCACAGAACAGGTCACTGCAGACGTCGGCGAGAAGGTCACAGAACAGGTTACCGAGGACGTCGGTGAGGAGGTCGCAAAGCAGGTCAGCGACGACGTCGAGGAGAAAGTGGCGGAGAAAGTCACGGACGACGTTGCGGAGAAAGTCAGCGACGACGTCGAGGAGAAAGTGACTAAGGAAGTCACCGAGAACGTCGAAGAGACGATGTCGAAGGAGATCGCCGAAAACGTCGAGGGGGTGCTCTCCGACGAGATCACGTCGATCATCGAACAGTTGGAGGAGGTGAACGACCGGATCGAACGCCGGCCGAGCCGCGAGGAGATCGAAGCGGAACTCACAGAGGACACCGAGAGCAAATGACGCGGTCCGATCCGCGCGCCCGGAACGCGTCCAGCCGCAAGCGACGGCCGCGGCGGGTGCGGTAGCGATGCTCAGCGGCCTCATCCTGCTGGGCCTGGCGGTCGCGCTGTTCGTCGGGTTCAACATCGGGGGATCGAACACCGGCCCGTCGTTCGGGCCGGCGGTCGGGGCGGGCGTCCTCTCGAAGACCCTCGCGGGCGTCCTGATGTCGGTGTTCTTCTTCATCGGCGCGTGGACCATCGGCCGGCGGGTCGTGGACACGCTGGGGAGCGAACTGGTGACGAGCCCGGGGGTGTTCACCGTTGAGACCAGCATCGTAGTGCTGTTTTTCATCGGCGGCGCGCTGTTCGTCGGCAACTACGTGGGCGTTCCGGCCTCGACGTCGATGACGGCGGTCGGCGCGATCGCGGGGCTCGCGCTCGCCGCGGGGGAGTTGAACCTCGCGGTGATGGGCGAGATCGCGGTGTGGTGGATCGTCGCGCCGCTGGTCGGCTTCTGGGTGTCGGTGATGATCGGTCGGTACGTCTACCCCACGATCAACGAGTGGATCGCGATCACACAGAGCGAGGGCGCCCTCCTCGAAGTTGACCGCTCGGGGGCGATTCCGGTCCCGCGTCCGGGGCCGAACACCACGCGCCGGGAGTTCTTCGGCACGTTCACCCTGGTGTCGATCAGCTGTCTGATGGCGTTTTCCTCGGGCACCTCGAACATCGCAAACGCGGTCGCGCCGCTGTTCGGCGCGGGCGTCGACCTGAACTTCCTGATCCTCGTGGGGTCGGGCGCGGTCGCGGTCGGCGCGCTCACGATCGCGCGGCGGACGCTCGATACGCTCGGCAACGACCTCACCGACCTCCCGCTGACCGCCGCGATCGTCGTCGCCGTGGTGGCCTCCGCGATCGTGATCGGGCTGTCGGCGATCGGGATCCCGGCGTCGTTCGTGATCATCGCCACGATGTCGATCGTCGGGCTCGGCTGGGGCCGCGCCACCCGGACCACGACGCTCTCGGAGGGACTCCGGGGCGGCGAGGACGCGACGGTTTCGGTCGGTGCCCTGGCGGCCGAGGAACCCGGGGAGGCGGCCCCGGGAGTAGGCGAGGAGGAAGCGTCGGACATCCCCGGCGCCTCCGACCTGTTCGATCCCGCGACCACCGGCCGGGTGATCCTGATGCAGAACCTCGTCCCCGTGCTCGCGACCGTCGGTGCGTACGTCACCTTCTGGGCGCTCTTCCGTTTTGCGTGGTGACGAAGAGGGAGCGGCAGCCGCCGATCCCGTGCGTTCGGCGGCGGGAGCGCGGAAACGCCACGCTTACTCCCACCGATCACGAGGTCCGGATATGTCGGTTCCCTGCGTCCGCGTCCCGACCGAGCGCGGCGAGGAGACCCGAAAAGCCCTCGCGGCCCGGGACCTGCTCGACCGACGGTACGAGATCACAGCAGCGGAGGGTTCGCTCTACATCCCGGTCACCGACCCCGAGTCGGTGCCGGCAACGCACGAAGTCGTCGACAGGGAGGTCCCGGAACGGGAGACACAGACCACGCCCGCGGACGTCCTCGGGTTCGAGCCGTCCTACGAACGCCTGGGTGATGTCGTCATCCTCGACGAGGACGACCCCGACCGCGCGCGGCGGATCGCCGAGGCGATCGCGGCGTCGGATCTCCGGGCGACCACGGTCGTGAACCGTGCCTCGAAGGTCTCTGGGGAACTCCGGGTTCGGGAGTGGGACGTGCTCTTCGGCGAGTCGACGGAGACGGTCCACCGGGAGTACGGCCACGAGTTCGCCTTGGACATCGCGGAGGTATACTTCTCGCCGCGGCTCGCAACCGAGCGCCACCGCGTGATCGAGCAGGTGACCGAAGGGGAGCACGCGCTGGATACGTTCGCGGGGGTGGGGCCGTTCGCGGTGCCGATGGCGAGCCGCGGGGCCGACGTCGTCGCCTGCGATCTCAACCCCGTCGCCGTCGAGTACCTCCGGGAGAACGCCCGCCGGAACGGCGTCGAAAGCCGCGTGACCGCGATCGAGGGCGACGCACGCAACCTCGTCGGGGAGTATCGGGGGTGGGCCGACCGACTGGTCATGAACCTCCCGCACACCGCAGGGGAGTTCCTCGACACCGCGGTCGCACTCGCCGGCGACGAGTGCGTCCTCCACTACTACGACATCCAGCACGAGGACGACCCGTTCGGCCCCGGGATGCGGGCAATCCGCGAGGCCGCCGAACCGAGCTACGACGTCGCAGTCGAGACCGAACGGGTCGTCCGGTCGTACGCACCCCACGAGTACAACGTCTGTCTCGACGTCCGGCTCACGGCACGGTGATTCGGAAGCCTTTTTTAGGTCATCACAGTAGCAGAAGGTGCCCTTCGACGGGCGCGCCGGCGTAGCTCAGCTGGCAGAGCGATTCCTTCGTAAGGAATAGGCCGAGGGTTCAAATCCCTCCGCCGGCTTAAGATCGCCTCCGGCTCCCTTATGACCGTAATCAACCGTAAGAGGGGCTAATACTTGAATATTCCTCTCGACACCCCCTGATTCGAGAGACATTTGATTCGGTCTCACCGCCCACTTTTGCCGGAAACATTTGATTCGGTCGCCGATACGTGGCCCCTCCGTCTTGCGTTTTGAAAAGGGAGTACTATTCTGGCGGAGAGACAAAGATCCCACGTCGGAATTAGAAAAGACAGCACCGGGAACGGTCTCGCCACAATCCAGACAACTGTTCTCCAGTTGCTACTGAGTCATCTAATCTGGCCGCTTCCCAGAAGTACAACGCCCGATCAGAGAATTTTCGACTTCTTTAGTCAATCGTCTGAGTCGGGGTAAAATGGCGGTTTCTACGGTTGATCCACTCATAGTAATATTTGTTTTTGTACTATTATATCCGTTAGTGTCCACCGATTTCATATTGATAGGTTGACCGTCGATATTCACTTGATATGAATTTAAGCCCTTTTCACGGTACGTTATTTTCTCAAAACTCTGAACAGCGTTCTTGAGGGAAGGATTCTTTCGTATATCGTTTAGTGTTCGGTTATAGTCATCTATGTGCCCGAGAATACGTCCGGGATGGTAGCGTTCATCGTATTGTAACTCGTGTTCAATATCCTCCCGTAATTCCCTGAGACGGAGGATGTATCCAGTAGCCTCCCGAAAAAGTCTTATAGCCTCTGTAGACTCAATCTCAAGCCCCTGTTCTTTTTCTTTGGCGACCCCTGCACGTCTCAGTGCTTCAAGTTCTAACTGGTGTATCTCCTGTATCTTATTTGCTATTTTTTCTTCGTAATCATCTGATGCGTCCATACCCCACAGTTGAGAAGCCAGTAGTATAATTTTAAAATGACCGAAGTGAAAGTGGAGCAATGTTACTGGCTGTGAGTTCTGTGACCTCTGTAACCGATGAGCAGGAAGTAGAACCACTAATTCCCACCAGAATTATGATTAAGGGTTGTAATTTGCCGGACTATGTCTCGGACAATCCGGCTCTCCGAAGAGGAACGTGAAGAACTGGTAGCAGATATTGATCCTGAGTTTCCGAAGTATACGACTCAGATAATGAATACTGCGAATCAGAACTCACAGGGGACTCGCCCACCTACTGTTGGTCAATTAAGTGCGATTATTGAAGAATACAAAGAGGAACATCCAGAGGGAGAGTATGAAGACTGGGTCAATTTCTATTTTGAAAATTATGATGGTGAAAAGAGAATTGAAGAAGCGACCGATAAAGTATTTGAGATGGTCGTAAAAATGCGGGAGGCGGCAGAAGAAATTGACCGGGAGATGGTCAACCGGTGGGTAAAAGATCTCGTACTCTACAAAACGTACACCGGATTAGGTCGCAATGAGGAAGCGATCTTAAACAAACTATCCCAAGAGTACGATCTTCCGTATGAGGTTGGGACTGCTGAAGACGAATCAAAAGGTATTGATGGCTATCTTGGAAAACAGCCCGTCTCTATTAAGCCTACCACTTATAAGCAAAAAAGTAGACTACAAGAGGAAATTCAGGCACCAATTGTCTACTATGAAGACTATTCGACCACAGAGACTCTCAAACTCCATTTGGACGAACTCGATGAAGTACTCAACTGAGGAGTCTACGAAAACTTAAGGAAGCACCGTTTGGTATCAGTATCTAATGGAAACTAAGCACAGAGTAGTTAACGCTGATTCCCGTTCACTTTCTGGATTGGATAGTAACTCTGTTGAACTAATCGTCACTTCACCGCCGTATCCGATGATTGAAATGTGGGACGAACTATTTTCTGAACTCAACTCTGAGATAAGCGACCATCTGGAGAACGGGAATGGTCAGTCTGCGTTTGCCCGAATGCACGAAGAACTTGAGAAAGTCTGGGCTGAGGTGAGTCGCGTACTCGTTGATGGGGGTATTGCGTGTATTAATATCGGTGACGCCACTCGAAAAGTTGACGGAAGTTTTCGTGTCTTCCAAAACCACTCGGAGGTTATCAACAAGTTTGAGAATCTTGGGTTTGAACCTTTGCCAGAGTTGTTGTGGCGTAAGCCGGTCAACTCGGGTGCGAAGTTTATGGGTTCGGGTATGCTTCCCCCGAATGCCTACGTGACGCTTGAACACGAATACATTCTGGTCTTCCGGAATGGGAAGGAGAGTCGGGAATTCGAACCGGGGTCAGAACGTAGATATAACTCAGCGTATTTTTGGGAAGAGAGAAATCAATGGTTTTCGGACGTTTGGATGGATATTAAGGGAGAATTTCAATCACTTGAAGAAAATGAGTTGAGGGAGCGTTCCGCGGCCTATCCATTTGAGGTTCCATATCGCTTAATCAATATGTACTCAGTCTATGGAGATACAGTTCTCGATCCATTCTGGGGAACGGGTACCACATCGTTCGCCGCAATGGTCGCTGGGCGAAATTCTATCGGATATGAAATGGAAGAAGAATTCGTACAACTGTTTCAGAGTCGTGTCGAAGAGGTTCCTAAGTACTCCCGAGAAGTCGCCAGACAGCGATTAGACGGTCACAAAGAGTTTGTTGAGGAGCGGTTGTCCAACGGCAAAAACCTCAAATACGAAGCCGATAACTACGATTTCCCAGTCACAACGAAACAAGAGAAACCAATACAGTTCTATACTGTTTCGGACGTTCGGGAAACGCAAGATGGCTACGAACTTTCACACGAGCCAGTTGAACGAGCAAATATTCGAATCGAGGAAAGCGAACAAACTGGGGAGGTTACTTCTCTCTCGGATTTTTGACCCAACTACAGGTCAGTGTATATTAACACGAATGAATGATAATTGAAATGAAATTGTACCGTGCTATCCAAATCGATTATCCCTACCCTCGGTGGCAATCGAAGCAGGAGAGGTCGTCACCGTCTGGGCCGTGGCACTTGGGGTCTCCATTCGGAGAAGTCCCCGGCTCCCCACCATCGGGCTTCAGTTTCTCGGCTATCGTCGTAGTCTCGGTCTCCCCAGACGGCGTCGAGGCGACCGAGTCACCGACAGTCGCGGTCGATCTGCCCGAGGGCTTCCGCGAGACCACGGACCCGACGGCGGTGGTGTCGAACACTCGTAGCGGTCGCCCGGGTCGCCGACGTCCATCTCGTCGCCTCTCGGATCGACCAGTCGTGGCTCGCCGATCGGCATCGACAGGGTCTCCCTGGCGTCGGTGAATCGTGTACCCGACAGCAGGAGGGCTCAGACACCGGTGCTGCCCTCGACGTCGCGGCGCCCGGTACGCGCGGCGGCACTTTTTCGCGCGCTCGCGAGGACGGATACCGAGACGCTGCCGTACACGGCGCTGTACAGCCGGAGGACAGTCTCGACGGGGCGCGTCTGTCAGGTGATCGGCGAGCTCGCCGACGCCGTGCCGGTCCGGCCGTTCGGCCCGACGGACGAGCGCCGGGTGGAGCCCACGCAGGCCGGTTGCGAGTTCTACGAGGCCGGGATCGCTGTCCAGACGCGACTCGCCGAGCGCGTTAGCGAGCCCGGAACGTTCTCCAACGATAGTGTCGACAGCGGTGATGATGTTCTCATCGAGGAGCGGGAAGAGCGGAGTCCGGCTATCTAACTCGGCTGTGGGTGGTACATACGAACTACACACGAACTATCTTGTACCAGGGTAGCTAACAACGAGCATAGTGAGTTCGTCGTCACGGGCTGTTTCACCAGTCATAGCGAGCGTGCTGATGATTGCTGTCGTGGTGATACTCGCCGCGACGGTTTCGGTGTTTGCGCTCGGATTTACCGACGAGGTGAACCAGTCCAGCCCCGTCGTTGGTCAATCGAGCGGCGAACTCGTTCCGCAAGATGGGAGTGATGACGGTATCATTCGGGTAACTCACGTCGCCGGCGACACGATTCAACTGTCTGATATGGAGGTCATCGTGGATGCATCGGATGCCTGCGGGAAACGAGGCCGACTAGTCGACCTGCCGGTACCCTCGGGTGGCAACGACATCGAGCAATCGAACATCGAGGGCGATGACATCTTCGACCAGAGAGCGTACGGATTTGACGCCGTCCCCGGTCCGAACGCGATTCATAACCCGGAGTACGCAGCCGGCGAGGAGATCGCATTCCGGATCACCGGTGGTTCGTGCCCGATCACTCAGGGGGATGAAATTACTGTCCGTGTCGTCCACCTCCCCACAAACTCGATTGTGATCGAAGAAACGCTGACCGCGACGTAGGAGCCGTGTAGGCAACGGCTCTCGGTCACGATCTGCTGCGGGGAAGTACTCAGCCCTCCGTTTCGTCGACACGCCCGTCACCAGGTATCAGGGGACGGGAGGGGTAATCACGGCGACTCCGAAAGTTGCATCCGTTCCGGAAGCTCCTGAGACCGAGTGAGAGTGATTACACACACACCGTGGGTCACTGCACGCTCGATCGAGCCATCCGGGTTAAATACGCAGCTCACGCAGTTCTCGTCCGGTGTAGGGCGAGTTCGTTACCACTGATGTCGTAGTCCCCAGCCGGCTCGACGGGGTATGAGCGATCGCTCAGGGCTGCAATGGAATCGCCCTCCGGCAGGGCGGCCGCGCAGAAACCTACAGCCCGTCAGGCGCCCCGCCCCCGTCCTTCTGCGGCGGCCGAACGAGCAAGTAGTCCTGTCTTGCTTCGATACGATCGGCTGGCACCAGGAGGTGGCCATCGTCAGTTCGATTGTAGCCACCGCCGCCGCCACCGTGCGCTTTCAGCCGGAGATTCCGGAGGTCTCCCGTTTCCGGATCCATCGTGACGCTTTCGATGACACCGAGTTCAGTACCTTCGACCGTCATTACCTCATTACCCCTCAACGAGGATGCGAGGACCATACGTGATCAACCGACGCGACCCGTTTAACCTCCGACATAACTGAAACGACCGCTTCAGCAACTCGTCGCTGGCCCCTCCGGGGGCCGGCGAGATCCGCCGGACACGCGGCAGTTATGCTCAACGGTACCTATACCCTCATACTGTCGGCGATAACTACGTGAACATCTCCCAGACCTCCGGGGTGTCGGGATCCGTCACGCGACCACAGCCGACAGTATCAGTATCCGATCTGTAGACGGTCGCGTGATCCGTCGTTCACAGCGGCGGCCCGTTGTAGCCGTTCGTATACTGTTGGCTACAACTACGTGAAGATTTTCGACACCCCGGGGTGTCGAAATCCGTCACGGGACTATAGCCGACAGTATATCCTCCCTCGTGTCCGCGATGCCCGGGAGACGTACTCGCGTCGCCACTGCGGCGGCCCTCGTGCGGCCGCCGCCGGCGTCGACGGGTCGTTCCGCTCGGAGCGCTGCCTCTATCGGCACCGCAGTGAGAAAACGCTCCGCCGGTTCTTCTCCCGCCGAAGTCAGTCTGTGTTTTCACGCCCGATTCCGGAACTGCTGACGGGGAACTCCCTTGCCAGCCGCGCTCCACGCTGTTCGAGAGTGTCCACTGAAGCCTCGATCGGTGCAGATATCACGGCTGGGAGTTCGGACAATGCCGGTGTTTAAATGTGAAGCCGCCGATACTATTCGGTAACACCGTCCAGCGCAGATGTCACGGTACCCGTCCGAACGACCGATGCCGGCCACACCGCACCCGTAGCCGATGGTGTGGCAACAGACCCCGTACACGCTGCCGCTGGCGGCGACGACGGCGTTCCTCTTCGGGTTCGCGACGTACCTGTGGTCGCTGGACCGGAGTCGGTGGGGGTCCGGCACGTTCCTGGGTGGACTCCTGCTTTTCGCCGGCGGAAGCTGGACGGGGCTCTACACCCTGCGACTCTCGGCGGCGACACTCCCCGGGAAGCTCCTCTGGATCCGATTGGAGTTCGTCGCGGTACTCGCGCTGTCGGTGATCTGGCTGGCGTACGTCGTCCAGTACACCGGCCGGACCAGGTGGCTCACAAGGCGGGTGTTCGGGCCGCTGGCCGCCATCGCGGCCGGGATCGAACTCCTGGTTCTCACCGACGGGAGCCACCACCTGATCTACCGCGAGTACGGGCTCACACAGGTGGCGTCGTTCACCGTGTTCGATCCGGTGTACGGCCCCGCGTTCGCGGTGTACCTCGGCTTCTCGTACACGCTGTTGGGAGCGTCACTGCTGTTTCTGGCCACCGCAGCGGTGCACGCCCGCGGGGTGTTCCGGTGGCAGATCGGCGTGCTCGTCCTGTTCTCGGTGGTGCCGGGAGCGGCGGGGATCCTCTACGTCACCGACGTCACCTTCGTCCCCGGGCTCAACGTCGCCGCGCTGTCGTTCGCCGTGTCGGCGGCCGTGGTCGTGGTCAGTTTCGCCCGGTTCCGGTGGACGGAGATGACCCCGATCGCCAGGGATCAGGCGTTCGAGGCGATGACCGAAGCGGTGGTGGTGCTCGACGCGAAGCGGCGGATCATCGACTTCAACGCGGCGGCGGAACGCGTCCTCCCCGAGTCGGGCGACGGCCTGATGGGAGATCCCGTCACCGAGCCGCTTCCCGATCTCGCGGGGGCGCTCGACGGGCTCGACGGGGCCGACGACGCAGAGGCCGAGGTCAGAACGGAGCTCACGGGTTCGGACGGCGACGACAGGCTCGAACTCGACGTCCGCGTCTCGCCGATCGGCGTCGGAGAGTCGACGGGGTACACCGTCCTCCTGCACGACATCACAGCCCGAACGGTCGCCGAGGAGCGCGCCGAGGAGCGGCGGGAGAAGATCGAGGAACTCCACCGGATCGCCCGTGATCTGACCGCAGCCCGGACCCGGGAGGAGGTCTTCCAGCGTGCCGTCGACGGCGGGGAGGCAGTCCTCGGCGCCGACGTCTGCCGGCTGGCCGTCGTGGACGACAGCCACCTGATCCCGGCTGCGAGTTCCGGCGAGGACCCCCTCGACAGCTACGACCCACAGCCGATCGACCGCGGGGTCGCCGGGGTGACGTTCCAGTCGGGGGCGCCGGTCGTGGTCGACGACCTCGCGGAAACCCGGAGCGCCACGGCGCCGGCATCGGGGTCGGATGGAGGGCCGTATCTGGCGGACGGGGCGGCGGCGCCCGAACCCACCCACCGCGCGCTCCTGAGCGCGCCCGTCGGCGACATCGGAACGATCCAGGCGCTGTCGACCGAGCCAGGGGCGTTCACCGACGACGACCGCGAGGTGATGGAGCTTTTGACCACCCACATCGAGACCGCAATCCAGCGGGCCGACGCCGAGGCCGACCTCCGGACCGAACGGGACCGCTTAGAGGAGTTCGCGAGCGTGGTCAGCCACGACCTCCGGAACCCGCTCAACGTCGCACAGGGGCGCATCGAACTACTCAAGCGGGAGGCGCCCGCGGAGCACGTCGAACCGATCGATCGGTCGCTCTCGCGAATGGAGGATATCATCACGGACATCCTGACGCTCGCTCGCGAGGGGGAGGCGGCCGGGGACACCGACACAGTCGACCTCGAACTCTGCGTCGGGGATGCGTGGGCCATCATCGACACGGGGTCGGCGGTGATCGAGCACGCCGACGAACTCGGCACCGTTGAGGCTGACCCCAGTCGGCTCCGACGGCTGTTGGAGAACCTCTTTCGGAACGCAATCGAACACGGGTCGACGGTCTCCGAAGGCGACGACGGCGCCGGAATCGGGACCCAGGCCGATCCAGCGGTGACGGTCCGGGTCGGCCGGCTTGACGACCGGGAGGGGTTCTACGTCGCCGACGACGGGCCGGGGATTCCGGCGGAGGACCGTGGATCCGTCTTCGAGCAGGGGTACACCAGCCGGGAGGAGGGAACCGGACTGGGTTTGGCGATCGTCGAGCGGATCGCCGACGCCCACGGCTGGACCGTCGTGGCCGCCGAGTCCGACGCCGGGGGCGCGCGGTTCGAGATCCGGACGAACGAGTGACCGTCCCCGGGACGACTCCCACGCTCACTCCGGCGGCGGCCGGAAGACGATCTCCATCGGCAGCCCCCGGGGGTCCGTTTCGGGGTCGGCGGGGAGGGTCTCCAGCCCGGTCGCGTCCCCGCGGGCGGTGAGCGCGACCACGAAGGCGTCGAGCAGGTCGTCGTCGGAGGCGTCACAGCCGAGGCCCGATGCGGCGTCCCACAGGTGGTCGTAGACGTCCGGTTCGACCGCCCGCAACGCGGCCGCCCGCTCCCAGAACGCACGCTCCGGCTGTCCGGTCTTCGAGTACGCCGTCGGCGCGCCGGCGAACGCCCGGAAACACACCTCGGGGTGACACTCCTGGATCGCGTCCCGTGCGGCGGGCGTGTCGAGCAGGAATCGGTCGACCTCGTCGATCTTCGGGACGATCCCCCAGGTCTGTCGGTTGAGGCTGCCGTCGGTCAGCCGCTCTTGGACCGCCTTCGCGGCGTCGTAGGACTCCTCCCGGGCGGCAGCCCGCACCGGCGTCGGGAAGACGCTCGCGTGACGATCGGGCGAGAGGGCCTTCCGGGCCGCGGTATCACACGCCCGTGGCTCGCCGGAGTCCTCCCTGAGCCCGATCGGAACGTCGATCAGGATCCGGTCGGCGTCGCAGTGGTCGGCCCAGAGGTCACCGACGGTTCTGTAGAAGCGGCTTCCCTCGTAGCCGGATCCGGAGTAGACGACCGCGAGCCACCCGTCCGGACAGCCGTCGACGCCGACGTACATTGGCTGCGTTTCCCGCCGCGCTCACTTCAACGTCACGTAGGTGAGGACGACGAGCGCGACGGTCTGGATCGCACGGAGGGCGACGACGGCCTGCTGTGCGGTCGGATCGCCGGCGTACAGCATTCCAGTGCTGAAAAAGAAGACGATCGCAAGGAGGTTCTCGACGAGCATCGTCGCCGCGAAGCCTGCGAGGCCGGCGGTCATTCCGGAGCCGAACGTACGGTAGTTGCGAACCCACACGGCCGTCAGGGTCCCGAGGAACAGCGCGTTCACCGCCGAGAGTCCGGTGGCTACGAGTAGCCACGGTCCCATCGCTCCCGCCATTCACATCGCCTCCAGTACGCGTTCGAACTCCTCGCGGTGGCGCTCGAAGCGGTCGGTCAGGAAGTACAGCTTCCCGTAGTCGTCCCCGCCGGACTCGATCACGTCGTGTTCCTGTAACATATCGATGTGGTGTCTGACCGTGTTGTAGTCGACGTCGAGACACTCCGCGAGCTGGTTCGCGTTCCGCGGCCGGTCGTCGATGGCGTCGATGATCCGCGCGCGGTTCTCGCCGCCGCGCGTCCCGACCAGCAGATACCAGAGTGCCTTCTCCATCCGTTGGCGTGTGGTCTTTGCGAACGGCCCTTATACTGTCGGAATCCGGTACACACGGCCAGCGAGCCCTCGCTCGGTGGCTGTCGCGGCGGGCACCGAACGCGGATGGACGGCGTCGGCCCCCTTGATCACGGATCTATCGGCTGTGTGACCCACCCCGTCGCGCCGCTGGGGAACGGGTCTGCGGCCTCGCCGGTCTGTACCGTCCCCTCGCCGTCGACGGCCCTGACGGTGACCGCCTCGACGCCGTCAGGATCGAAGACGTACCGCCACTGCCGCCACACGTCGTCGCCGGGCAACGGCTCGGAGAGGTCGGCGTCGAGCCAGGTGTCGCCGTCGTCGAGGGAGACCTCGACGCGGTCGATACCGCGGGTGCCGGCGTAGGCGTGACCCGCCACCTCGACCCGGCCGTCGTCGAGTTGGGTGGTGTCCCAGAGCTTCGCGACGGTGTTGACCGGGCCGGTGCCGTGCCACCCCCGTTTCTCCCAGTAGCCGTCCATCTCCTCGTCGAGAAGTTCGATCTCGGTGAGCCACTTGACGTTGGTCTCCCCCCAGTGGCCGGGCACGAGCACCCGAACCGGGTGGCCGTGGGACTTCGGCAGCGGCTGGCCGTTCATCCTCCACGCCAACAGCCCGTCTTCGAGGGCCTCCACCGGGAACTGGACGAAGTAGCCGTCCTCGGCCCGGAGCATCACACACCCGCACTCGCCGTCGGGGTCGGCGGCGTCCAAAAGCGGCTTGATCGGCGTGCCGGTCCAGACTGCCGTGTCCAGCTTCCGGCCGTTGAGTCGCTCGCCGACGCACCGCAGCGTGACGAACCGGTGTTCGATCGGCATCCCGGTGAGTTCGTCGTAGGTGACCTCTACGTCCTCGCCGACCTCCCCGGTGATCGACATCGACCAGGTGTCGGCGGGGACCTCCGGGTCGAACTCGTTGATGTCGACGCCGTAGAAGTTCCGGATCTCGCTGACGAGCCCGGGGACGTCCTCGCCTGCGATGTCGAGTTCACGGCCGTCGGCTTGCCGGAGCCGTTCCTGGACCGCGGGGCTCGGAACGACGTCCGCCGAGGCCGACCCGACGGCGCTGTCGGACTGCCGTCGGCCGAAAATCCCGGCGACGCCGAGGAAGCCGAGCACGCTCGCCGTCGACGTGATCGCACGCCGGCGGGAGGGATCGTGACCGGGGTCGGCCCCCGGCGCCGCCCCGACGCCCGTGAGGACCGCGACCGGGACGCCGGCCGCGACCGCGAGCACCGGCTCGGCCGTCGTGCCCGCCGCGACAGTCCACGCCAGCACGCCGGCGAGAACGCCGCCGAGCGCGGGGCCGGTGGTTGGCTTCGCCACCCGTCTGGCGGCGACGATACCGACGATGGCGGCACCGCCGAACAGCGCCCCGGCGATCCCGAACGACAGCGCGATGTGGAGGAGGTGCCCCTGGTCGCCCACGTTCTCGATCATAAACGCCACGATCGGCCCGGGCGTGAGCCGAACCACCAGAGCGTCGATCGGCGCGACGACGAACTGTCGGGTGTACCCCGCGGCGGCGAACGACCCGGCGACCCCTGCCAGTCCCGCGAGGAGCGCGAACAGCGCGTCGGTCCGTGAGACCGGTTTGTCCATACCGAAAGAGCCGGTGCCGACGGGTAAGTAGATTGTTCAAACTCCCACCAAAATTCGTTCGGCATCCCGTCCGAGCGGGGAGCCGCCGGTAGTCACCCCTCGGGTTCGTCGGCGAAGCGGTCCGGATCCAGCCGGTCGAGTTCCGCGGTCGGATCGCCCCCGTCGTTGAGCGGCGGGGGCGCCGCGACGCCACCCGGCTTCACGGCCAGCCGACGGTCCGGCTACCCCTTGATGTTACACACCGGGAACGTCCGCGCAACCGTGTCGCCGATCCCGAGCGCCTCCGAGACGCGGACGACCTCGTCGACGTCCTTGTACACGCCCGGCGCCTCCTCGGCGACCGTCGCGCCCGACTGGGCCTTCACGTGGATCTGCTGTTGGTCGCGAAGCTCGTCTTGGACGGTCTCGCCCCAGAACTCTTTTTTCGCCTGGGTCCGGCTCATCGTCCGCCCTGCCCCGTGGGCCGTCGACCCGAACGCGACGTCCATCGAGTTGCGGCCGCCGCGGAGCACGTACGACCCCGCGCCCATACTCCCGGGGATGATCACCGGCTGGCCGACGTCGCGGTAGGCTGCGGGGATCTCGGGTCGGCCCGCGGGGAACGCCCGCGTCGCCCCCTTGCGGTGGACGTAGAGCTCCCGTTCCGCCCGCCCCACCGCCTCGGCGGCCGTCGTCGGCCGGCCGTCGGCGTCGACGTCGACCTCGTGGACCTCCTTCTTGCCGATGTTGTGGGCGACGTCGTAGAGCAGGTCCATCCCGAGGGTCTCCCATTCCTCCTCGAACACCCGCTCGAACACGCGCCGGGTCCGGTGGGTGATCAACTGGCGGTTGACCCACGCGAAGTTGATCGCCGCACACATCGCGCCGTAGTAGTCCTCGGCCAGATCGGAACCGGCGGGTGCGGCCGCCAGCTCCTTGTCCGGGAGTTCATCCAGCAGGTCGGCGTGCTCCGTTTCGATCCGCCTGAGGTAGTCGTTGCAGGTCTGGTGGCCGAGCCCCCGGGAGCCGCAGTGGATGAGAACCACGATCCGGTCGGGTTCGAGTCCGTACGCCTCCGCGACGTCCGGGCGGTAGACGTCGGTGACGCGCTGAACCTCGAGGAAGTGATTCCCCGAACCGAGGCTGCCGACCTGGGTGCGGCCGCGGTCCTTCGCTTTCTCGGAGACCGCGTCGGCGTCGGCGTCGGGGCGTCGCCCCTCGTCCTCGCAGTGTTCGAGGTCCGCACGGACCGCATAGCCGTGTTCCAGCGCCCAGTCGACGCCGCGTTCGAGGATCTCCTCGACCGTGTCGCGGTCGGTCTCGACGATCCCGCCGCCGCCGAGTCCGGAGGGGATGTTCGCGAAGAGGGCGTCGACGAGTTCGGCTTCTCTTCCTCGGAGGTCGTCGTACGTCAGGTTCGTCCGCACCATTCGGACGCCGCAGTTCACGTCATAGCCGATCGCTCCCGGGGAAATACAGCCGGTTTCGGCGTCGACCGCCCCGACGCCGCCGACCGGGAAGCCGTACCCCTGGTGGCCGTCGGGCATACACACCGCGGGTTCGGCGATCCCCGGCAGGTGGGTTACGTTCCGCAGTTGCTCGAGGGTCATATCGTCGCCGATCTGTTCCAGCAGTTCCTCGCTGGCCAGCACCCTGGCGGCGACCCCCATCTCGCCCTCGCGGGGGATCTCCCAGACGTGTTCGCGGACCCGTTCGAGCCGGATCCCGTCGAACTCCCGAACCGCAGCGTCGTCGGTCATACGTAGAGCAACGCCGGCCCCGGAGGAAAGCGTTCCCTTCCGCGTCGGGCGGCCCCGCGACGACGTGAGCGCGGACGGCGCTCACGCCGCCCGCTCGGACACGCGATCCACCCACTCCGCGGCCGACTCGGTTCGCTGGCTGAGCCACGCGTCGACCGACCACCCGCCGGCGCCGGTCACGAGCAGCGCCGAGGCCAGCCCGAAAAGCGAGATGTGCGCGAGCACCGGGTCGTCGGGGAGGCCGAACAGGGTGGTGGTGAAAAGCAGGAACGCGACCGCCGACGCCGCGCGGGTGAACGCGCCGACGACGAGGACGGTTCCGACCGCCGCCTCGGTGAGCCCCGCGCCGACGACCCACAGTTCCGGGGTCACGGGAACCACCGCGGTCAGGTTGTACTTCGCGACCACCGCGGTCGCGTTGCCGGGGTTCATCAGCTTCTGGGTGACCCCGAGGTAGATGAACGACAGCCCCAGCCCGATCCGGACGATCACCGGGACGAGCGCCCGGTAGGGGTCCACCCGCTCGACGAACGGAACCGCCACCTTGCGGTAGAAGGGGTCGATCCGGGCGTAGACGGTGTCGGCCGACGCAAGCCGGGAGACGACGTGGTCGGCGCTCGGCCGGCCGCCGCCGAGCAGCGCGATCGCGGCCAGCGCGGGGACGTACTCGAACGCGAGCAAAAGCGTCGGATGGCTCGGAAGCGCGGCGAGGTAGCCGACCAGCCCCGTGAACGCCATCAGACGCGTCCCGAACCCGAACAGCAGCAGGAACCCGACCGTGATCCCGAACAGCCGGACGAAGGTGGGCGCCCCGAGGGTCACTGCCGGCGAGAAGAAGTAGCCCGAAAAGCCCGCGCCGACGAGGGGAAGCCCCACGCTCAGCCGGAGCAGCCACGGCAGGAGGTCGCGGTACTCCGCCATCGCCTCCCGGAACACCGCGAGGTCGTGCTGAAACGGTCGCAGTCGGAGGTACGTCGCCGCGGCCGCGGCGCCCGCGAGACCGCCGGCCCCGAGAACGGCGAGGTTGAACGGATCCATCAGCGCCCCCGCGAGGAACTCCGCGACCGCAAGCGGGTCGCCGCCGGGGGAGACATACCGGACGTGGGCGGCGGCCCGGCCGGCGAGGGCGGGGAGTGTGAGAACGACAGCGAACGCGAGGAGGGCGCGTCGGGGGAGGGATTCGGTGTCCATACCCGGAGGTCGGCACCCGGGACTCAAATGAACACCGACACTGATCCGAGCGACGCGGCCGCCGCGTCACTCCTGGTAGGCGATCCGGACCTGCTCCCACTTGTTCTTCGACTCCAGGTGGCTCTGGAGCGCGTCGGCGTACGCCTGCGTGAGCCTCTCGGCGGCGTCGACGCGGTCTTCGTCCACGCCGCCGCCACCGCCGCCCAGTCCGAGCGCGCCCTTCAGGGAGTCGACGATGCCGCCCGCGCTCGATCCCGTATCGCCACCGGCCCCGGCACCCATCTGTGACATCTGCGAACGCACGTTCTCCAGTTCGGGCATGATCTGCGGGAGCTTCTCGGTGTCGGCGACGATCCGCGCCCGTTCGGGATCGTCGGCGTGTTGGATGTCCAACTCGATCGCGGTCATGATCAGCCCCCACTCCTGGCTCGTGAACTCCGAGTTCTCCACGCGGTCGTTGAACTCCCTGTCGACAGTCATCCGGTCCCCGACGATGCTGTCGGTCCAGTCGGTCATACCGCCTCGTACGGCAGTCGTCGGTTTGAGCGTTTCCCCGTGAACGCGGTGCAGTCCCGGGATCGGCGGCTGTGGTCCCACGGAAAGGGATTTTTGTCCGCGGGCGGACTGACGGGTATGGACCGCTACGATCTCCTCTATCGTCTCTATGAGACCACCGAGACCGACACCCTCCGGGACCTGCAGAACTTCGTCGACCTGTTTCCCCCCGTCGACTCGCGGGTCGCCTTGGAGTACTGGGAGGACGCCAGCGACGAACTCGACGCCCGGAAACGCGAGATCGCCGCCGAGTACGACGCGGGGGAGATCCTCGCCGACATCGCCGCCCGGGCAACCAGGGAGCAGACGTTCACCGCCTTGGATCTCGCCTCGAAGTACGAACGCCGGATCAACGCCCTGGTGCTCGACGTCGACGAGACCCTCCGTTCGGCCGGCCGGACCGACAACGAGATCCCCCGGGAGACGCTGCATCTCCTGACCGAACTCCACGAGTCGGGGCTGCCGATCGTGATCTGTACGGGCCAGACCCTCGAAAACGTCAAGGGGTTTATGATCCAGGGGCTGGGGACCGAACTGGTCCACTCCGGGCAGTTCAGCATCGTCTACGAGGCCGGGACCGGGGTGTTCACGCCCGGCCACGGATCGGACACCAAGCGGCTCCTCTACGAGGGGCTCGACGAACCGGTCCAGGCGGTGTTCTCGCGGGTCCGCTCGCGCGTGTTGACCGCCGCGTCCCCGGAACTCCGTCGCTCGGTCCACCTCCAGGGCAACGAGTTCAACGTGACGCTGAAGCCGAACTTCGACGTCGGAACCGACGACGCCGCGGCGGTGATCGACGAGGGGCTGGTCCACCTCGTGGATCTGCTGGGTCGGGCCGTCGTCGAGTCCCTGGCGGAGGGCGGCAACGTCGGGATCGACGCCCGAACCGACGACGGCGTCGACCGCGCTGCGGACTGGGCGCGGGCGTACTACGCCGACGCCGACCCCGAGGTCGCGGGCGTGCTCGACGGTGAGGACGCGGCCCCGGAACGAGCAGTCGACGACGTTCCCGGGGCGGTCCGCGAGCGGTTCGACCGGATCGACGTGGCGTACTACCACGCCGACGCCGCCGAAATCGGGTCGCTCGACCTCGACAAGCCCACGGGCGTCCGGGCCGCCCTCGACGTCCTGGAGATCGAAGATCCGTTCGTGTTGGTGATGGGCGACAGCAAGTCCGACCTCCGCGTGATGGAGTGGGCCGAGCGGACCGACGCCGGGATCGCGGCCGCGCCGAGCCACGCCTCGGAGTCGGTGCTCGCACACGTCCGGTCGACCGACGACCTGGTGTACGAGCCCGGTGACGCGGGGTCGGTACTTCGGATCGCCGCCGTGTTGAACCGGCTGGAGGAGTGGTAGCTCGCCGGGGAGTATATGCCTCCATCCCGCCAAGGGAGCCCGATGACCGACTGGATCGGCGAGACCTTCACGAGCGATGTCGGATGGACCCACCTGGAGACGCTTGTCGACCTCGACACCCGGATGGCCGGTACGGATGGGGAGCGGCGCGCGGCGGAGGCGACACGCGACGCCCTCGCGGACGCCGGCGCGCGGGACGCCCGTCTGGAGACGTTCCCGATACAGGGGTGGGAACGCGGGCGCTCCGCGATCCGGGCCGGCGACACCACACAGGACTGTATCGCGCTTCCCCGCAGCCCCAGCGGTGACGTAACGGGCGAACTGGTCGATCTCGGGTACGGGCTGCCCGCGGACTTCGAGTGCGATCTGGAAGGGAAGGTCGTGATGGCGGCCAGCGACGTGCCCGACTGGTACGACCGCTACCTCCACCGGCGGGAGAAATATTATCGGGCGGTGGAGGCCGGCGCGGCGGCGTTCGTCTACGCCAACCACGTCGAGGGGTGTCTGCCGCCGACGGGCAGCGTCGGCACCGACGGGGCGCCGATCGGCGAGATCCCGGCGGTCGGCGTCTCCAAGGAGGTCGGCGCGCGGCTCGGTCGACGGTTCGAGGGCGACCCGGTCTCGGTGTCCGTCGAGGCCGACACGCCGGAGGCGACGAGCCAGAACGTCCACGCCGAACTGGGGCCCGACACCGACGCCGCGGTGCTCGTCACCAGCCACGTCGACGCCCACGACATCGCCGAGGGCGCGGGCGACAACGGCGCCGGGACCGCGATGGTCGTCGAGATCGCGCGGGCGCTGGCAGGGCGCGAACACGAACTCGACACCCGCGTGCACTTCGTCGCGTTCGGGGCCGAGGAGGTCGGCCTCGTTGGATCGCACCACGACGCCGAGCGGCGGGACCCCGAGTCGGTCGTTGCGGTCGTGAACAACGACGGCGTGGGCCGCGCCCGCGATCTGGTGTGTGAAACCCAGGGGTTCGACGACCTCGCCGACGCCGCCGACAGGGTCGCCGCCCGGCTGGACCACCCGATCGATGCGCCGCCCGAACTCGGCCCCCACAGCGACCACTGGCCGTACGTGACGCGTGGCGTCCCGGGCTATCACGTCTACGCGGACACCGGCGACGTCGGCCGCGGGTGGGGCCACACCTACGCGGACACGCTGGACAAACTCGACCCGCGTGACCTCCGGGAGCAGGCGATCCTCCTGACCGAACTGGTGGTCGAACTCGCGGCCGAGGGGACGGCCGTCGCCCACAGGTCGACCGGAGAGATTGCCGAACAGTTGGAGGCCGAAGACCTCGCGGAGGGGATGCGGGTGATCGGCGACTGGCCGTACTGATTCTGGGTCCCGGACCCCCGTCGCCCCGTCCTCCAAAGGTTTACCTCGTATCGAGTAAAGAATCGACTATGGGCGTCGACTACGCCGACCTACACGATCCGAACGCGGAGTACACGATGCGGGAGCTGTCCGCCGGGACGATGGGCGTGACGAACGACCGCGGCGGCGGCCGCGACGTGGCGATCACCGACGTCCAGACCACGATGGTCGACGGCAACTTCCCGTGGACGCTTGTCCGCGTCTACACCGACGCCGGCGTCGTCGGGACGGGCGAGGCCTACTGGGGCGCGGGCGTGCCGGAACTCATCGAACGGATGAAGCCGATGGTGGTCGGCGAGAACCCCCTGGACATCGACCGCCTCTACGAGCACCTGATCCAGAAGATGTCCGGCGAGGGGTCGATCGAGGGCGTCACCGTCACCGCCATCTCCGGGATCGAGATCGCGCTCCACGACCTCGCGGGCAAGATCCTCGACGTGCCGGCCTACCAGCTTCTGGGCGGGAAGTACCGCGACGAGATGCGGGTGTACTGCGACTGCCACACTGCCGAGGAGGCCGACCCCGAGGCCTGCGCCGACGAGGCCGAGCGGGTGGTCGAGGAACTCGGCTACGACGCGCTGAAGTTCGACCTCGACGTGCCGTCGGGGCTGGAGAAGGACCGCGCCAACCGCCACCTCCGGCCGGGCGAGATCCGGCACAAAGCCGAGATCGTCGAGCAGGTCACAGAACGGGTGAGGGACCGCGCCGATGTCGCCTTCGACTGCCACTGGACGTTCTCGGGCGGGAGCGCGAAGCGGCTCGCCGACGCGATCGAGGGCTACGACGTGTGGTGGCTGGAGGACCCCGTACCGCCGGAGAACCTCGACGTCCAAGAGGAGGTCACGAAGTCGACCACCACCCCGATCACGGTCGGGGAGAACCGCTACCGCGTCACCGAGGAGCGCCGGCTGGTCGAGAACGGGGCGGTCGACATCATCGCCCCGGACCTCCCGAAGGTCGGCGGGATGCGCGAGACCCGGAAGATCGCCGACGTCGCGAACCAGTACTACGTTCCGGTCGCGATGCACAACGTCTCCTCGCCGGTGGCGACTTTGGCCTCTGCCCACGTCGGCGCGGCGATCCCGAACTCCCTTGCGGTGGAGTACCACTCCTACGAGTTGGGCTGGTGGGCGGACCTCGTCGAGGAGACCGTCATCGAGGAGGGGTACATCGAGATCCCCGAGAAGCCGGGGCTCGGTCTGACGCTGGACATGGACGCCGTCGCGGAGCACATGGTCGACGGCGAGGAGTTGTTCGACTGAGCGAAGCGAAGTCGAGCCAGCAAATTTTCGATTTGCGTTGTTCGATCCGGCATAGCCGGATCGGATCACGGCCGCCCGCTGAAACTCAACAGATCGGTTTGGGATCGACGCCCATCCCGGTGAGCACGTCGGCGAAGTCGTCGTAGGCGAGTTGGATGACGTATGTCGCGACGGCCTCGGCGGTCTCCCAGTCCTCGTCGGTCTCACACGCCGATTCGAGCAGTTCCAGCCCCCGCTTTTGGGCCTCGCGGGTCTCGGTCCGCAGGTCGCGGAAGACGCCGGCGGCGGGCTCGTCGGCCTCGTTGACGAAGAAGCTGATCACCTGGAGGTGGGTGCGGTCGCTGACCAGCGTCCGACCCAGTAGCCCGCCCGCCAGCCTCTGGACCGTAGTCTCGCGACCCCGAAGGTAGCCGTGCATCGGGCCGCCGCCCGGCGGCTCCACCGCCTCGCCGAGGAGGTCGACGACCCGCTCGTAGTGGCGCTGTTCCTGCTCTGCGACGTCGGCGAACAGGTCGGCGGCCGCGTCGTGGGTCTCGTCGGCAGCCCACGCGGAGAACGTCTCGCGGGCGGCGAGTTCGCTTTCGGCGGCCGCCCGCAGGACGCTCTCGCGGTCGAGTTCGGCGTCGGTCAACGCGAGCAGCAGTTTGCTCGACCCGAGGCGGTCGAGTTCCGTCTCCTTGGCCGTCTCGACGGAGTTCCGAAGGTCGCTCGTGTTCATATGTCTCTCTTTGCGCGGCGGGCGTTAAGCGTTGGTGGCGAGCTATCCGGAGGGGTGCTCCGAGGCCCCTCTTGAGCTAGCTGAGTGGCGCAGCCGGGGCGAACGAGCGCCCACCCCGCTGTTTAATCCGTCCGACGACCTACTCCCGGGTATGAGTGATTCCGACTACCCGGAGCCCGAGGGCGAGGTCGACACCCTCTCGCCGGCGACCCTGGCGACCCGGATTCGGGCGGGCGAGCCCGTCTCGATCCTGGACGTCCGGGACCGCGACGAGTACGACGCCTGGCACGTCGACGGCCCCGGCGTCACCAGCCGACAGGTTCCGTATATAAAGTTCGTCCAGGCCGAGATCAAAGACACCGTCGCAGAACTGGCCCCGGACCTCCCCGAACCGATCGTCGTCGTCTGCGGCGAGGGGAAGGCCAGCGCGTACGTCGCGGACCTCCTGACGACCGAGGGCGTCGACGCCGCGAACCTGGCGGGCGGGATGGACGCGTGGGCCGAATTGCTCGTCGCCGCCGCGGTGCCGACCGACGGCCCGACCACCGTCCGGCAGTACCAGCGGCCCTCCAGCGGGTGTCTGAGCTACCTGGTCGAACACGACGGCGAGGCGGCAGTCGTCGACCCGCTCCGGGCGTTCGCCGACCGCTACGCCGCGGACGCGGCCGACCTCGATGCGACCATCGCCTACGCGGTCGACACCCACGTCCACGCCGATCACGTCAGCGGGGTTCGCGCCGTGGCCGACCGAACCGACGCCGAGGTGGTCCTCCCCGCCGGCGCCGTCGACCGGGGGCTCGAGTTCGACGCGCGGTTGGTCGACGACGGCGGGGCGCTCACGGTCGGCGGGGCCACGCTGCACGCGCTCTACGCCCCCGGCCACACTCGCGAGATGACGGCGTTCGCGGTCGGCGGAAGCGATCCGAACGGGGACGGTGTCGGCACCGCCGCGGCCGACGTCCTGCTCGCTGGCGACAGCCTCTTTCTGCGCTCGGTTGCACGCCCCGACCTGGAGGAAGGCGTCGAGGGCGCCCCCGAACTGGCCGCGCTGCTCCACCGGACGCTGACCGACCGGTTCGCCGAACTCCCCGACGACGTTCGCGTGGCGCCGGGCCACTACGACGCGACCACGACAGCCGACGAGTCGGGTGCGTACGCCGTCACGCTCGGTGACCTCCGGGGATCGCTGAACGCGTTCTCGATGGACTCCGACGCGTTCGTCGATCACGTCCTCTCGGCGATGCCGCCGCGCCCGAACAACTACCAGCGGATCATCGGGACGAACCTCGGACGGGAACGGGTCGACGACGCGGAGGCCTTCGAGATGGAACTCGGCCCGAACAACTGCGCGGCGACGGCCGTCGACGCCGACTAACGCGGCTGTCCGAAAACCCGCCGCCCTCAGTCGTCCGCGGCGGCCTGTGAGGCGTCGACGCCGGCGTCGCGTTCGAGGCTCGGCGGGTAGACGCCGCGCCGGAGTCGAAGGTCGCTCTGCGGCCGGGCCATACACGTCAGCGCGAAGTTCTCGGCTTCCTCCTCGGTCAACCCACGGGCCGCCGGCTGGGCCACCTCCCCCTCGAGGATCTCGGCGGAACACGCCAGGCACATCCCCACCCGACAGGAGTACTCCTGTGCGATCCCTTCCTCGATGCAGGCTTTGAGGATGGTCTGCTTGTCGGAGACCCTAATGGTTTCGTCGGTGCCGACGAACTCGACGGCGTACTCGGTCATACCTCGCCGTTCGGCGGATCGCGTCAAAACTCTTTGCGAACCGGGCCGGCCGGGCCCGACTCACTCCGCGGTGTCGCCGTCGTCGGCACCGGCGTTCGATCGGACCGTCATCACCGGCGCGTCCGCGGTCCGGACGACCTTCTCGGCGACGCTCCCCAGGAGGAACCGGTCGACGCCGGTCCGGCCGTGGGTCCCCATCACCACCAGGTCGATCCCCTCCCGGTCGGCGTAGTCGACGATCGTCCGGTGGACCACCCCGGTCTCGATCGCGGTCTCGGTCGTGACGCCGGCGTCTGCGGCCCGGTCGGCGATCGCTCCCACCACCTCGGAACCCTCAGAGCGGAGTTCGTCCGCGACGACGTCGGCCGCCATCTCCAGGGAGGCGTACGCCGCCGAATCAACGACGTACAGCGCGTGTAACGTCGCCCCGTACTGTTCGGCGAGGTCGATCGCGTGCTCGATCGCCCCCTCGCTCGCGGTGCTTCCGTCGGTCGTAACCAACACCCGGTCGTACATCGTTCCGTGTGAAGGTACGACGGGGGCGGATTAGAAACCCCACCCCGAACCGTCCGCGGGTGACAGCACGGATCACAAGGCTTCTACCTGCCCGGTCGGGACGGATCGGTATGTCGCGGGAGTCCGACGGTTCCGACACCGACGACGCTCCGGGGGAAAGCGGTCGCGGCGACCGCGTCGTCCTGGCCGTCGTCGCCATCGCCGCTGTCGGGTTTGCGCTCCGCGTCGTCGGACTCGGAACGCGCCCGTTTCACTGGGACGAGGCGCGGGTCGGCTACTGGGCGCTCCAATACCTCGAAACCGGGGCGTTCCGGTATCGCCCCGTCGCCGGCGGGCCGCTGCTCTATCACCTCGATCGGGTCGCCTTCGCCGCGCTGGGCGTCTCCGAACGGGTCGCCCGGCTCCCGGTCGCGGTCGTGAGCGCTGCGCTCCCGCTCGCTGCGCTGCTGTTCCGTGACCGCCTCGACGACGCGGAAACGGTCGCCGTGTCGGTCGTTCTCGCGGTTCAGCCCGTGGTTCTCTACTACTCGCGGTTTCTTCGCGGCGACGTCCCGCTTGCGTGTTTCGGGCTTGCGGCCGTCGGGTTCGCCGTCCGGGCGTGGGATCGGCGGAGCCGTCGTGACGCCTACGCCGTGGCGGTCGCGCTGCCGCTTGCGGCCGCGGCGTCGGGGTTCGTCGCCGGCTACCTCCTCTCGTGGCTCGGCGCGTGGCTCCTGGTCGTCGACCAGCGGAGCGTCGCGAGCGACGGCGGTGCCGGGGCGCGCACACACCTCGCGGCGCTCCGGGATCGACTCGCCGGCACGGCGACGCCCGCGGCCCGAGCCGGACTCCTCGCGACGGCGGTGACGGCGGTCCTGTTCGCCCCCCGTTCGGGCTCCGGCCCTGGGGTGGGACTCGACGACCCCGCGACGATCCACCTCGCGGTCTACGAGGGTACCGTCGGCGCCGTCCGGCGGTTCGTTGGGGTCCGCATCGTGCATCGGTTCCCCGACGGAACCCACGCGATCCTCCCGTACCTCGGCGACGCCGGCGGGTTGTTGGTTGCGCTCGCGCTCCCGGTGACGGTTCTCGGCGTCGGGACCACGCTCCACGCGCGATACGCCATACACCGCCGGCCGCTGGTGGAGGGTGTCGGCTACTGGGGCGTTCTGGCGATGGTGGTCTTCCCGACAATCGCGGAGATTTCGGCGCCCTGGACGCTTGTTCACGTCGTCGTCCCGCTGTCGCTGCCTGCAGCCGTCGGCCTCGTCGGCCTCCTGCGGCGGGGGGCGTCAGCGGCGACAACCGCCGGGGCAGCCGGAGGCGGTGCCGGGGGCGACGCCGGAACGGCGGTCGCGGTGCTGCTCCTCGTGTGCGCTGTCGGCGCGGGGACCGCGGCGGTCGGGGCCGACGTCTACACGCCGCCCGATCGAACCACCGAGTTGGCGCAGTTCGCCCAGCCCGCCGACGACCTCGAACCGATCGAGGCCGCGGCGCGAGCGGCCGCCGACCGGGATCCCGCGACCGCCGAGGTGGTGTACGTGGGGTCGTCGTACCACGTTCCCGCGGCGGCGACGACGGAGACCCCGCCCGTGGGCGACGCGTGGGGGAACCGGCTGCCGTTGCCGTGGTACGTGGCGTCTGCAGGCGCTGACGCGACGAGCACCGAAAACGCGTCCACGTTCGGGGCACGGTACGGGAACGACACGGCCCCGCCGGTGGTGATTGCGGAACCGACCCACCGCGGATCGCTGGCGGCGCAGTTGGGCGAAAGCTACGAGCCGACGACCTACCGGCTGGGGCTGTGGAACCGCGAGGTGGTCGTCTTCGTCGGGGAGCGTGCTGACGGGGGATAGAACGGCCGCGGCGTCACCGGAAGCCCATCGCTTCGATCTGTTCTTGATACCGGTTCCGGATGGTGACTTCGGTGACCTGAGCCACGTCGGCGACCTCGCGTTGGGTCTTCTTCTCGTTACACAGAAGCGACGCCGCGTAGATCGCCGCCGCCGCGAAGCCCGTCGGCGACTTCCCGGAGAGCAGCCCCTGCTCGGCGGAGACGTCGATGATCTCGGTCGCCTTCGACTGGACCTCCTCGGAGAGCTCAAGCGCCGAGGCGAAGCGGGGCACGAACTGCTTCGGGTCGACGGGCTTCAGCTCCAGGCCCAACTCCTGGGAGATGTACCGGTAGGTCCGGCCGATCTCCTTCTGGGGGACCCGGGAGACTTCCGCGACCTCGTCCAGCGAGCGGGGGATGCCCTCCTGGCGACACGCCGCATAGAGCGCGGAGGTGGCAACGCCCTCGATGGAGCGGCCGCGGATGAGGTCCTCGTTGAGCGCGCGGCGGTAGATCACCGACGCGACCTCCCGGACCGACCGGGGGACCCCCAGCGCCGAGGCCATCCGGTCGATCTCCGAGAGCGCGAACTGGAGGTTGCGTTCGCCCGCGTCCTTCGTCCGGATCCGCTCTTGCCACTTCCGGAGCCGGTGCATCTGCGAGCGCTTCTCCGAGGAGAGCGACCGGCCGTAGGCGTCTTTGTCCTTCCAGTCGATCGTCGTCGTCAGCCCGCGGTCGTGCATCGTCTCGGTGATCGGCGCGCCAACGCGGGACTTCGACTGTCGCTCGGAGTGGTTGAACGCCCGCCACTCCGGGCCGCGGTCGATCTGCCGTTCGTCGAGGACGAGCCCGCAGTCGTCACAGACCAGTTCACCCTGGTCGGCGTCGGTGACGATCTCCTCGGACTCACACTCCGGACAGACGACCGCTTCCTCGTCCGTCCGTTCGGTTTCCTGCTCCCGCTGGCGCTGGCGACGCGAGCGTTCCATTATAAGGTTTGTGGTGAAGGGTGAATTTAAACCTTTGTGATGGAATGGCAATACGAACGCACCGTGTCGCCCCCAGCGCGTCGCCTCCCCGGCGGCCTGCCCCGTCGGGGCCACGTGGCCGTTCTCCTTCTGCTCGTCGTCTCCGCCGGGTGTCTCTCGGGGGTGCCAGGCGTCGGTCCCGCGGACCCGACCCGGACGGACGGGCCAGCGGGCACGGATGACGGCGTCGAGGTCACCGTGATCGACGTCGTCGACGGCGATACGATCGATATCGCGTACGACAACGGAACGCAGGACACGGTGCGGTTGCTCGGGGTGGACAGCCCCGAGGTCCGCTCGTCGAACGACCCCGCGGAGTACACCGGGGTGCCGACCACCCAGGCTGGCGAGCGGTGCCTCCGCCGCGCCGGCGCGGACGCTTCGGCGTACGCCGTCGACCGCCTCGCCGGCGAGTCGGTCACGCTGGTGTTCGACCCGCAGTCCGAGCAGCGCGGCTACTACGGCCGGCTGCTGGCGTACGTCTTCGTCGACGGCGAGTCGTTCAACCACGCGCTCCTCCGGGAGGGCCACGCCCGGGTGTACGACACGACGTTTACCGAACGTGAACGCTACGAACGGACGGCCGAGGCGGCCAGGGCGGACCGCCGGGGACTGTGGTCGTGTGTGGACGCCGACGGGGGGAATGCGGACGGGACTGTCGGCGAGACGGCGCTCGAAGTCATCGAGATCAACTACGACGCCCCCGGCAACGACAACGACAACCTCGACGAGGAATCCGTGACGTTCCGAAACGACGGGAGCGACCCGCTCGACGTCTCCGGGTGGACGGTCGCGGACGACGGCGGCCACAGCTACACGTTCCCCGACGGGACCGTCGTCGACCCCGGCGCCGAGGTGACGCTCCGGACGGGATCCGGGACGGACACCGCAAGGACCTACTACTGGGGACGCTCCGGCGCGGTCTGGAACAACGACGGCGACGTGGTGACCGTCCGCAACGCCACTGGCTCGACGGTGATCCGGCTCCCGTACTGACTGGGTCCCGGCCGGTCGGGAAGGTTTTTGATCCCCGCGCGGGGATGCTCAGCCGATGCGACGGCGCTCCGCGTGCCGCTTGCCGACGGCAGTCGGCGGGTGGTTCTGATGGCGACGCGATCCGGGCTCGAAACCCAGTTGGCGGTCGTCGCGGGGTTCGACGACCCGCGGGCGGACCTCGAACAGTACCCGACGCCGCCGGGGTTGGCCGCCCACGTCGTCCACGCCGCCGACCTGAACGGCGACATCGAGGACCGGCTCGTGGTCGACCTCGGAACCGGCACCGGGATGTTGGCGCTGGGCGCCGCCCTCCGTGGCCCCCACGGGGTCGTCGGCGTCGACATCGACCGGTCGGTGCTGACGACGGCGGCGGCGAACCGGCGCCGGGTCGGGACGAAAACGCCGATCGGGTGGGTCTGTGCCGACGCCACCGACCCGCCGCTGTGTCCGTCGGCGCCGACGACCGTGGTGATGAACCCGCCGTTCGGCGCCCGGAACGGGAACGAACACGCCGACCGGGGGTTTCTGGCGACCGCCGCGCGGATCGCGGAGGTGTCCTACTCGGTCCACAACGCCGACTCCGAGGCGTTCGTCGAGGCGTTCGCTGCCGACAACGGGGGGGCTGTGACCCACGCGTACCGGGCGACGCTCGACCTCGACCGCCAGTTCGCGTTCCACGACGAAGACACCGAAGCGATCGACGCGGAGGTCTACCGGATCGAGTGGAGCGGAGCGTAACCTATGACCGTCAGGGACCCGTCCGGTCACCGGACGCTGTCGGGGCGGGACGGAGTCATTTATCACGGTCCGACCCCAACTCAAGGTAGTGAGTCCGGCGACAACACCCCGGGTCCCACGGATCCGTAGCCCTCCATCCGAACGGCCGCGGTTGCGGCCCGAACCCGCAACGCGCCGACAGCCCCTCGACCGTCGACCCGCCCGCGAACCGGTCCGTGCGCCCGCGTCCGAGGCCGACGGATGAGCGTTCGCGACCGGCTCGGAAGCGTGTTCAAAGGCCAGGAGGAACTGGACCTGACCGGCGGGTCGATCCCGCGGTCGCTGTTCTACCTCTCCCTGCCGATCATCGTCACCAATATGCTCCAGGTGGCGTACAACCTGGCGGACACCTTCTGGCTGGGGCGGTTCAGCACCGAGGCGCTGGCGGCGATCAGCCTGGGGTTCCCGCTCGTGTACCTGTTCATCTCCCTGGGGCTGGGGCTGACGGTGGCCGGGAGCGTCCTCGTCGCACAGCACACCGGCGCCGAACAGCCCGGGGAGGCCGAGTACGCAGCCTCCCAGACCGTCGTGTTCACCGTCCTCGCCGGCCTCGTCGTCGGCGGCGTCGGCTTCGTGTTCATCGACGAGTTGCTGCAGGTGTTCGGCGCCGAACCGCTGGTGCTCACCCTGGCGACGGAGTATATGCGGATCATCGCCGCCGGGCTGCCGTTCCTGTTCGGGTTCACCGTCTTCATCGCGCTGATGCGCGGGGCGGGCGACACGGTGACGCCGATGGTCGTGATGCTGGGAACGGTCGTGCTGAACGTGGCGCTGGATCCGGTGCTCATCTTCGGGTGGGGGCCGTTCCCGCGGATGGGCGTGGAGGGCGCCGCAGTCGCCACCGTCTTCTCCCGGGGATCGGCGATGGTGGTCGGCGTCTGGCTGATGCTCCGCGGCGCCCACGGCATCCGGATCAACCCGCGGGAGATGTGGCCCGACCCGACGTACATCCGGAAGCTGCTCCGGATCGGCGCGCCCGCGTCGCTGGAGAACACCGGCCGCGCCATCTCCGTCAACGCGGTGTTGCTCATCGTGACGCTGTTTGCGACGCCCGTGGTCGCCGGATTCGGCGTCGGGATCCGGGTGTTCTCGATGATCTTTATGCCCGCAATCGCCATCGACCGCGGGGTCGAGACGATGACGGGCCAGAACATCGGCGCCGGAAAGCTCGACCGCGTCTCGAAGACGAACCGCTTTGCCGCCAAGGCGTCGTTCCTGATCCTCGCCGGGCTCGGCGTGCTCACCTTCGTCTTCGCGCCCGACATCATCCGCGTGTTCGACGACACCCCGTCGGTGGTCCGGGAGGGCGCGACGTTCCTTCGGTGGATCGCGCCGACGTTCGGGTTCGTCGGGGTGCTCCGGGCGTACAGCGGCGGGTTCCGCGGCGCGGGGAAGACCCTCACCGCGGCCACCATCGCGGTCGTGCTGTTCGGGTTCATCCGCCTGCCGATCGCGTACGTCGCCTCCCAGGGGCTCGTGCCGCTGGACGTCTGGATCTTTAAGAGCCCGACGCCTGAGGGGATCTGGCTGGGCTTTGCGGCCTCGGGGATCATCGCCGCGGTGGTGGCGGCGGTCTGGTTCGAGAGCGGCTCCTGGCGCGACGGCAACCTGACCGACGACGTGACCCGCAGCCAGGGGACGGACGACGATCCCGAACCGGACCCGGGAGTCCCACCCGCGGACAACTGAAGATGCGGCCGGCGGGGCCGTTGGGCCCGAAATCGCCCGTTCAGTCCTCGAACTCGACGCCGGTGACCTCGAAGCGGGCGCCGCCGTCGGCCCCGTCGGTCAGCCCCACCTCCCAGCCGTGGTCCTCGGCGATCCTGGTGACGATGTTCAGCCCGAAGCCGGTCCCCTCCGCGGCGGTCGAGTGGCCCGGCTCGAACACCGCCTCCCGGTCGTCGGCGGGGACGCCCGGCCCGTCGTCGGCGACGTAGAACCCGCGGCCGTCGGGGAGGGCGCCGACAGTGACCGTGACCGAGTCGGAGCCGTGCTCCACCGAGTTACGGAACAGGTTCTCGAACAGCTGTCGGAGCCGTCCCGTGTCCGCCCTGACTGTTCCGTTGTCGGCGACTCGCAGCGTCGCGTCCCCGGTCGCGACGTGCTCCCAACAGCTTCCGACGAGGCTCCGGAGGTCGATCGGTTCCGGGTCGGCGACGGCGTCGCCCTGGCGCGCCAGCGTGAGCAGGTCGTCGATCAACGTCTCCATCCGGTCGTGGGCCCGAGCGGCCCTGTCGAGGTGGTCGCTCGGACAGTCCGCCCTCGCGAGGTTTACGCTGCCCCGCGCCACGTTCAGCGGGTTCCGGAGGTCGTGGCTGACCACGCTCGCGAACTCCTCCAGCCTGCGTTCGCGGCGTTTCCGGTCGGAGATGTCCCGGACGATGCTCAGCTCGGCGGTCTCGCCGCGGTACGACACGATCGATGAGCTGATCTCGACGGGGATCCGCTCGCCGTCCGTCGTCTCGTGGACGGTCTCGAAGACCCGCATCCCGTCGTCGTACTCGTCGGTGTCGAGCCGCGCGGCGTCCGCATCCTCGATGGTCGGGTCGATGTCCTGGATCCCCATCGAGAGCAGTTCCGACCGGGAGTAGCCGGTGGTGTCGCTCGCTGCCTCGTTGACCTCCAGAAAGGCACCGTCGGCGTCGATCACGTACGCGGCGTCGTTCATCGCGTCGATGAACTGTTCGTACTCGGCGCGGGCCCGTTCGAGCGCCGCCTTCCGCTTCCGCCGGTCGGTGATGTCCGACAGCGAGAAGACGACGCTGTCGACGTTCCCGTCGGCGTCGAACAGCGGCGCGCCGTTGACCGAGAGGATCTTCCGCGTCCCGTCGGGCCACTCGATCGTGTGGCGGAAGCCGTAGAGCGGCTCGCCCGTGTCCCGGACACGCCGGAACGGGAGCTCCGGCTCCGGGATCGGATCGCCGTCCGGATCGGTGATGTCCCACTCGGGATCGTTGTACGCCCGGTCGGTCAGGTCCGACTCCGACAGCCCGAGCACTTCGACGGCCCGGTCGTTGGCGAAGACGAACTCCCCTTCGTGGTCGAGTTGGACCACACACGAGGGGACGGTCTTGAGGATCTGTTCGAGCCGGTGGCGGCGCTTTTCGGCGTCGGCTTCCGCCCGCCGCGCCGTCACCGCGTTCCGGATCCGGTTGGCCAGGAGGTCGTACTGGTCGGTGCCGGTCCCTTTCTGAAGGTAGTCGGTGACGCCTGCCGAGATCGCCTCGCTGGCGACCGTCTCCGACCCCTTGCCGGTGTAGAGGACGAAGGGGAGGTCGGGATACCGCTCGCGGACGGCCCCGAGGAACTCGATGCCGTCCCGCCCCGGCATATCGTGATCCGAGACCACACAGTCGATGTCGCGTTCGGCGAGGAAGTCGAGGCCGTCCTCGGGGTGCGTTTCCGTGTGGACTGCGATCCTCCCGTCGATCTCCTCCAGGAACTCGGCCGTGAGGTCGGCGAAATCGGGCTCGTCGTCGACGTGGAGGACGTCGATCCCGGCGGTCGCGGTCATTGGACGGTTCTACAACACCCACAGTCCTATAAGTAACTCCCGCAGGCGATCAGCAGGAGGGGCCGTCCCGGCGGAATCCCGGCGGGACGCGCCTCAGGGATCCGGATTGCCGTCCGCCAGCATCCGGACGACCATCGCCCGGAAGCCCTCGCCGTCGAGCGACTCGACCACCTCGGTTCGGGGGTCGCCGTCGCCGACCCCGTTCTCGTCGACCGCGGAGTACCCGCGGGTCAGCCCCTCCCGCTCGTCGACGTCGACGTGGTAGGTGGCCGAGGCCTCGATCAGTTCGGGGTCGATCAGCCCGGCGACCACGGCCGAGTCGGGCTGTGTCGTCCGGTCCTCGCCGAAGGACTCCCGGTTGTACGCCCGAACCTGCGTCGAGATCTCGGTGTAGAAGTCGGCGTATCGCGTGTCGATCGCCTCGATCCGTGCGAGCGTGTCGGCGTCGAAGACGGTGTCCCTGATCGTGAGCCCCCAATCGAGGAGGGTCACGTCGAGTTCGTTCAGCACCATCTTCGCCGCGTCGGGGTCGACCCAGAAGTTGTACTCCGCGGCGGGCGTGACGTTGCCGAGGCAGTTGACGTTCCCGCCCATCACCCACACCGAATCCAGCAGGTCGTTCAACTCGGGCTCCTTCCGGAGCGCCAAGGCGACGTTCGTCAGCGGTGCGATACAGACCAGGGTGATCTCGCCGGGGTGTGCTCGGGCGGCGTCGACGATGTAGTCCGGAGCGAATCGGTCGCCGGAGGCGATCCCGGTGTCGGGAAACAGCGACCCGCCCATCCCGCCCTCGCCGTGGACGTAATCGGCGTACTCGTAGTCCTTCAGCAGGGGGTCGCGTGCCCCCTCGTAGACGGTGACGTCGTCGGCAACCCCGGCGAGGTCGAGGGTGTACTTCGCGTTCTCGACCTGATAGTCGAACTCGACGTTGCCGGCGCAGATCGTGACCCCATCGAGGTCGATCCGGTCCGAAAGCGCCGCCAGCAGCAACGCCTGGCTGTCGTCGCCCGCGGTGTCGGTGTCGACGATGACACGTCGCGCCCCGCCGTCGGCCGGCGTCGGCCTCTCGCTCATACCCGACTTTGCTCGAAGGCCGCGCAAATAGCTACCGGACGACAGCCGGGGAACGCGCGATCACTCCCCGATGCGGGCGTCGACCGCGGATCTGTCCGGGAGCGCCAGCACGACCTCGAAGTCGGTGCAGGCGAGCCCGCCGCAGACGCACCCGAACCGGACCGCGTCCGCGAGATCCCGGCCTTCCGCCCGCGCGACCGCGAGCCCGGCGTTGAACGCGTCGCCGCCGCCGGTGGTGTCGACGACCTCCACGTCGATCGCGTCGACCGCTGTCCGAGTACCGCTGTCGTCGACGAGTGCGCCGTCGGGACCGAGGGTGAGCACCGTCCGCGGGACGCCCAGCCCCGTCAGCGCGGAGAGCAGTTCCGACGGCGTGAGGTCGGCGCCGGGCTCGTGGCCCGCGAGGATGCAGCCCTCCCCGCGGTTGGGGGTGATGATGTCGACGTTCGAGAGCAGCGATTCGGGCAGCTCCCGGGCCGGCGCCGGGTTGAGGATCACTTCGGTCCCGGCGTCGGCGGCGACCTCCGCGGCCGCGATCACCGGGTCGAGTTCGGTCTCAAGCTGACACAGCAGCACGTCGGCCGACCGGATCTCCGCGGCCGCCGCCCGCACGTCCGCCCCCGAGAGGTGGGCGTTCGCCCCCTGGGCGACCGAGATGACGTTCTCCCCGTCGTCGCCGACGATGATGAACGCGACCCCCGTGTGGGTCTCGTCGGTCCGCCGGACCCCCGCCGCCGACACCCCCTCCTCGTCCCACAGGTCGACGGCGGCGTCGCCGAACCGGTCCTCGCCGAGACAACCCACGAACGACGTCGCCGCCCCGAGGCGGGCGGCGGCGACCGCCTGGTTCGACCCCTTGCCGCCGGTGCCCTCGGTGAACTCGCCGCCGAGGACGGTCTCGCCGGGCGCCGGCAGCGACTCCACCGCCATCGAGAGGTCGTGGTTGTACGACCCCACGACGGCCACGCACGGCTCCGTATCGGAGTCAGTCGTCATCCGTCCCCGTGACCTCGGTATCGGACCCGCCGGGAGTCCCCGGGGAACCCGCGTTCGACGCTGTGTGCCCACTCCGCCCGCCGGACTCGGCTGTCGTCATCGTCACGACGCTTGCCGGCCGGACGGATAAAACGACCGAGTCCGGGGGAGCCCACGGGCGCGACGCCGCGACCGCAGGCGAGGGTGACGAGACTGCCGCTCACTCGACCCGCTCGAACCGGTAGGTCAGCACCTCGTCGCTGTCGTCCCACGTGAAGTCGCCCGGATGGACCCGTTGCATCCGCCGTTTGTACGCCGCGAGCGACTCCGAGCCCTCGCGTCGGGCGTCGGCGTCGGTGAATTCGCCGAGCGTGCGGCGGTCGACGCTCGTCACCGCGAAGGTGTCGCCGTCGATCTCGAAGGTATCGCCCTCGCTTGCGTACCGTGTGGTCGCGCCGCGGGTCAACTGCGTGATCTCCCCATCGGAAACGGCCTGCTGGACGCGGTCGTTCGGCAGGACGTCGTCGGCGTCGATCTCGGACATACCACGCGTAGGGCTGGGCTTCTCAAAACCCCTGTGGGGGCGAGGTGGGCTCGGCAGACGCTCCAGCGGGTCACATAAGACCGTCGGGCCGCGAGTACGACGCGATGGACCGCCGGCAACTCGCCCGGGACGGGCTCCTCGCGGCGGCGACGTGTGGCGCGCTGCTGCTCGGCGCCGGTTTTGCGGGCGTCGATCGGCGCGCGTTCGCCGATCCGCTCCTCGTCGGTGTCGGCTGTGTTGGGATGGTGGGGATCGAGATACTGTTGCTGCGGAACCCGGAGTTGACGCGACGCCTCTGGAACCGGCGGTCGGTCCGGATCGGGAGTGCACTCGGCGTCCTCGTCGCCGGGTGGCTCGCGGCGTCGACCGGAGCCGCCCGGGTCGTCGCCGCCGTCGCCTGGGGACTGGTGGCGTACGTCGGGCTGGTGGGTGTCGTTCTCGTCGCGGGGCGGAACCCGCTCGCCCGTCTCGCCTGAGACTGGCGGCGGAGCCGACGATGTGGCCACGGCGATGCCGAGGCCTTCGGAGCGCGCTGCCGTCCCCTCCCGACCCACGACCGGGACCGCGACGCCAGCCAGTTCTTTATACGAGGCCGGGAAACGTCCGGTATGACCAACGACGACGCGGACGCCGACCGCGACCTACTGGGACACGTCCTGCTCCCGGTGGCGACCGAGGAGGACGCACGGACCACCGCGGCCGCCCTGGAGCCGTACGATCCGGGCCGCGTGACCGCACTCCACGTCGTCGAGAAGGGCGGCGGCACCCCCGACAAGACGCCGGTGGAGCAGTCCGAGGAACTCGCCGAGGAAGCCTACGCCGCCGTCCGGGCGTTCTTCCCCGGCGCCGAGGACCACACCGCGTACGGCCGCGACGTCGTCGACGCGATCCTCGCGGCGGGCGAGGAGGTCGGGGCGACCGCGGTCGCGTACCGCCCCCGGGGCGGCAACAGGCTAGTGCAGTTCCTCTCCGGCGACCGGTCGCTGCGGCTGGTGACGGAGGCGGACCGGCCGGTGATCGCGTTGCCACGGGACGAGTCCGGGGAGTAGCGGGGGGTCTTGGCCCTCGCAGCGGTGGAGGCGGTCAGTTCCCCGGCGCCCCGGTCTCTGCCGACTCGTGCCGGGCGATCACGGCCGCGAACGGATCCGTCTCCGGGCGGTCGCGGACGACGTCGGCGACGGCGAGTCCGCCGGCCGCACAGTACGACGACACCAACTCGACGCGTTCGTCCATCCCGGCGCTCCGCCACGCGCGGATCGCCTTCGTCGGGAACATCCGGTTCGTGAAGCTCACGACCGCGACGCCGTCGGGTGCGAGCACGCGCTCGAACTCGGCGAAGGTCGCCCCCGGATACTGGAGATACTGGACCGAGAGCGCACACAGGACGGCGTCGAACGCGTCGTCGGCCAGCGGGAGTGCCTGTTCGGCGTTGAGATCCCGGACGAACCACTCGTCGAGAGCCCCGTTGGCGTCGAGTTCGGCCCCGTTGAGTCCGTGTCCGACGACCCGGGCGTACGCCCGCGGCGGGAGGTGGGACACCCAGCTACTCATCGCGTCGAAGACCCGGTCGCCGTCGGCGAGAAACGAGTCATACAGGTCGGAGAGACGCTCGATGAACCCGTCGTCGGCGTGCGTCACGAACCGCGGGTGGTCGTAGAACGCGGCGTCGGACCCGGAGTCGAGTTTGGTTCGATCCGCCGGTGATAACGGGGCGTTCACGTAGGATCGTACGGGCCCAACCCTGAAGAACGGACCGGCCCCGGTCCGTGGATGTCCCGGTTTTCATACTGTCGGCTATAGTCTCGTGACGGATTTCGACACCCCGGGGTGTCGAAAATCTTCGCGTAGTTATAGCCAACAGTATCAGTTCACGCGACGGTTTGTACGGTGAGGTCGGTCGGAGAGCAGTCACGACTGACCCGGCCACCGCCCCCCACGGACTGCTGGCGCGGTTCGCACCGAGTCTTATGTTCCCCGCGTCCCTACTTCGGGCGGATGACAGTCTCCCACGACGGCCTCGCGGTCGAGTGGCTGGGGTACGCCACGATACGAATCGAAAGCGAGGACGCCGTCGCCTACGTCGATCCGGGGCGGTACGGCGTCCTCTCCGACGAGTGGACGCCGCCCAGCGACGCGGCTCGCGGCGCCCATCCGCCGGCGCGCGACTACCGTCCCGAGGACGCCGACGCCGTGTTCGTCACGCATCTGCACCACTACGATCCCGACGGGATCGAACGGGTGGCCGCCGAGGACGCCACCGTCGTCGCGTTCGAGGCCATCGACGTGAACGATACGCGACGGGCCGACACCCGACCCGAGGCGTTGCCCTACGACGTCCGGACCGTCGGCGCGGACGAACGCGGCGCGGTCGGGGACGTCGGCTTCCGGACAGTCCCGGCCTACAACCGACCTGACGGCCCGCACACCGGCTCCGACGGTGCGCCGGTCCACCCCGAGGGGTTCGGCTGCGGCTACGTGCTCTCCGTCGACGGCACCCGCGTCCTCTACCCCGGTGACTCCGACGTACTGCCTGTGCACGCGAACCTCGACGTGTCCCTGTTTCTGCCGTCAATCGACGACACGTTCTCGATGGGCGGTGAGGCCGTCGTCGAGTTGGCCGCCGAGATGTCCCCCGACCTCGTCTGTCCGGTCCACTACAACACCTTCGACGCGCTCGAAGCCGACTCCCGGGCCGTGGCCGGAGCGGTGGCTGCTCGCGGCATCCCGGTGGTGCTTGACGAGTCCTGACTGTCGCGTGCGCCGTTTCCCCGTGACTGATCCGTTCCCGTGCGATTGCGGAACAGCTATCCATCCGAACGCGGTCACTCGCCACCCGACAGCACCGCCCACCACCCCGCCGTGGGGCCGTCGAACAGCCGCTCCGGGACGAGGGGGGCCGGAACCGGGCGGAACCCGCCGCGGCGCATCGCCGCGATCCCGGGGTATCGCTGGACGGGACGACCGGCGAAGTCACACACCCGGATCTGTTTGTCGCGGTCGCGGTGATACGTGTACGGGAACCGGGCCCGTGGCGGGCACGCCAGTTCGTCGACGCCCGCCAGCCTGGCGAGGACGGTCCCGTCCGCGCGGAGTTCCAGCCACGGCGCCTGGTCTTCCGACTCCTTGGCCGCCGGCGCGGGGAGCGCATCGGACGGAGAACCCCCTTCGTCGGCCTCGACGGATCGGATGCCCGTCGGCTCGGGCGGCGTCCGCGTCTCCCGCCACTCCAGTTCGGGGCCGGTGGGGACCGCCGCGTACCCGCCCTCTTCGAGACGGATCCGGTCGGGACCGGCGTAGAATCGTCGCCCGTCGTCGTCGGCCTCGCGGACGCCGACCGGCGGGGATAGCAGCCGTTCGACCGCCGCGGCGACTCCCTCGGTCGGGACGACGAAAAGCGTCGCCCGCCCGTTGGTGCGGTTGTTCCAGAGCCGCGAGAGGGTGACCGTCGGATCGGAGTCCGGGAGCGGTTCGACCGCGACGGGCCGGCCCGCGGCCAGCAACTCCCCCGGCGTCGGCGGGTCGGTCGTGCGGTCCGGCGGCGTGGTGGACGCCCCACCTCCGTCCGGCGGGCCCCCGGCGGCCGCCGGCGGGGTCGCGATCGCAGGGGGCTCCGTGGCGTCCGTCGACCGCGAAACCGTCGTCCCAGCCTCGCGACACCGATCGATCCCCGCCGAGAGCAGCGCGTCACTCATCGCCCGATGCTTCGAGCGTGAGGGTAAGTGCGTTCCGTCCACGGCAGTCGAGGGGGTATATACGAAACCGGAACCACCCGCCGTATGCGGTGACGATTTGCCCCGCGCCGGGCAGCGGTATCGTCGCGTTTGTAACTGAGTTCTCAGTCGATTGCACAGTCGTGCGATCGATCGGGAGGGGACTTACAAACGCGACGATAGTCCGGCACGTCGGCGCGGGGGCGAGAACGTGTCGGCTGTTCGCAATCCGGCCGGGGTCCGTCGGTCAACGTAACGTATATTTTGCATCGCGGACAGACAGCCATATGCACTATGTCGGAATCGAACCCTGGTCAGCGACAGCGATCCGGAGCACCGGTGTTCATCCTGGACGAGGACAGCGAGCGGACCGCCGGTCGCGACGCCCAACAGGCGAACATCGCGGCCGGAAAGGCCATCGCGGAGGCCGTTCGGACCACGCTCGGCCCCCAGGGAATGGACAAGATGCTGGTCTCGGATTCCGGCGACGTGGTGATCACGAACGACGGGGCGACCATCCTCTCGGAGATGGACATCGAACACCCCGCAGCGCAGATGCTCGTCGACGTCGCCGACGAGCAGGAGGCGGCGCTGGGTGACGGGACCACCACGGCCGCGATCCTGACGGGCGAGCTACTCTCGGCGGCCGAGGAGTTCCTCGATCAGGACCTCCACCCGCGGACGATCGTCGAAGGCTACTGGGAGGTCGAGCGGATCGCCGCCGACGCGATCGACGACTGCATACTCGACGACGACGAGTTCGGCGAGGAGTCGCTGCAGCAGGCTGTCGAGTCCGCGATGACGGGCAAAGGGACCGGCAGTGTCGCCGTGGACGCCCTTGCCGGGACGATCATCGAAGCCGTCGAGCGGGTCGACGACGACGGTACGGCCGACCGGGATGCCATCGCCGTCGAGGCCCGAACCGGTCGGAGCGCCAGTGCCACGGAGGTCGTCGACGGTGTCCTCGCTGACGCCGACCCGGTACGCGACGGGATGCCCGAACGTGTCGACGACGCCACAGTCGCGGTTATCGACGGCGATCTGGAGCAGCGCGAACCCGGAGTCGACACCGAATACGCGATCAGCACCGACGAGCAGCTGTCGACCGCGGTCGCCGCCGAGGAGGAGACCCTCGTCGGCTACGCCGAGTCGCTGGCGACGGCGGGCGTCGACGTGGCGTTCGTGACCGGCGACATCGCAGACCGGACGGCCAGCGCACTCGCGTCCCGGGGCATCCTCGCGTTCGAGGACGTCGACGGCGACGCGGCCGCGGTGGCGGCCGCGACCGGCGCCTCGCAGGTCCCGGGTGCCGACGAAGTCGAAGCCGGCGACCCGGGTAGCGCGGGCGCTATCGCCGTCGAGGCCGCCGGCGACGACAGCGTCGTCCGTATCGAGGCCGGCGCCGGCGAGCCGCGGGCGACGGTGGTAGTGCGCGGGAGCACCGAACACGCGCTCGACGAGATCGAGCGGACCGTCAACGACGGGATCGACGTCGCGGTGGCGGCGTACAACCGCCGCGAGGTCGTCCCCGGCGGCGGGATGGTCGAGGTCGCTGTCGCCGAACGGCTTCGGGAGGCGGCCGCCGGAGTCGAGGGGCGGCGACAGCTGGCCGTCGAGGCCGCCGCGGAGGCGTTCGACGCCGTCCCACGGGCCCTCGCCCGGAGCGCCGGGGAGGACCCGATCGACACGCTCGTCGAACTCCGCGCAGCGAACCGCGAGGGGCGGGCCGGGCTCGTGATCGACGGGGACGTCACCGTCGCGGATCCCGTCGAACACGGGGTGCTCGACCCCGCGGCCGTCAAGCGGGAGTCGGTCCGGAGCGCCGTTGAGGTGGCGACGATGATCCTCCGGATCGACGACGTCATCAGCGCCGACTAAACTGCCGGCCCCGCCGGGTCGTCAGTGGATCCCGGCAGTAAGATAGGTGATCTGATATGTATATATCCTCGAAACGGCTCAGTCCAATTTTCGTCTCGGATCTTCGTTATCCATCTGAATCCCAATTTCACATCTATTTTTCTTGATTAATATCCAAATCGGTTCTTTATTTTATATTTGGCTTCGAGCCTCCGGACGTACGGCCACGCCAGGCTGACGCGGACCCGGTCGTGAGGTCCACCGGAGATCGTTAACTACCTGAATATTTATCAGAGTTATTGCGGTGGTGTACCCCATGCGTCGGGCGGCGGAATCCCCAACAGGACGGGAGTCGGCCGGGAAATCTCGGCGCGGGAGTACGACGTCGTCGTCGAGCGCGAGGTAGAGACCCCGGTCGAGAGCGGCGGTATCACGCTCGTCGCGGACGCGTTCCCCGGGCGGAGGGCGTCGACACGTTGCTGCTGTGTGGCTTTACGACGAACGTCTGCGCGCGGGGACGTCCCCGACGACTACGGGATCCACTTCCCGATCGTGTCGATGCACACGGGCTTCGAGCGACCCCGAAGATCGGCGACGTTTTCACCACCTCCATCGACCCCGACACGGGCGACAGGAGCTCGAGGCTGGAGTTCACCGCGACGGACGCCGCGGGGAACGTTCGGTTCAGGGCGTGAAAACAGCATATTACCGCGTCGAAACCGGAGAACGAGCCCCAGTCGATCCCCGACGGCGTGCGGCGGGCGTTAGCCGACCGATAAGCGTGGCGACCGCGTCGGCTGCTCGTGATCGGTCGCGTCAGTTCCCCTACCGGTAGTTGATCGCGACAGTGTTCACCAGCTCCCGGAGGATCTGCAGCAGCGTCCCCCGGTACTCCTCGTCGCGGATACGACCCGTCGGCACGGCGATACCGAGCGAGCCGGGCCCGACGGCCGATGCCGGACCGGCGGATCGGAGTGAGCGAGGCCGTTATCCATCGATAATTATCGATCCGAATCGAGGGCCAACGACTTTGCCGGCGCGATCAGCAACGCCGGCGGTGTCGTACTCCCCGCCACCGGGTCCCCGAGCGAGGGGCCCGATACGGTCGGAGTATCGCATCACCGACGAACCAGAACCGCCTGAATATCCCGGACGGTAACTTTTGAACGAACGAACGGGCTCCGTCGTCACAGGTCCGCTCCAACACTGGAACAAGGCGTGTTAGTCCGGTTCAGCACGCTCAATATAATGCGTGTACGATCGTTATTTTTAAACAACTCGATCGATGGTAGGGGCTCTTCCCGTGAGTTACGGCGATACCGGACGGAATGTGATCATATGTTTTCGCCACAAGCGGCTACCGTACGGGGGAAGCATTGCCGGGAGCGGGCGCGGGAGGGGACCGGACGGCCCACGGTAGTGGTGTCAGGACTCACCGTCGACGACGACGTACCGGTCTATGATCGGCCGATCGTCGACCAGTCGGAGCACGTCCTCGACGAGCTGGTCGGTGGTGTCCGCGCGACTTTCGGCGGTCATCGCGGCGATGTGCGGCGTCGGGACGAGGGTGTCGAGGTCCGAGAGCGGCGAGTCCCCGCCGAGCGGTTCCTCGGCGAAGACATCGAGGCCCGCACCGGGGATGCGGTCATCGCGCAGGGCGTCGATCAGCGCCGCCTCGTCGACCACCGGGCCGCGGGAGACGTTCACGAGGATCGCCGACGACCGCATCGTCTCGAGTTCGGACGCGCCGATCAACCCCCTGGTCTCGTCGGTAAGCTCCGGCGTGAGGATCACGACGTCGCTGTCGGCCAGCAACGTCTCGGGATCGCGTCGCCGGGGAACATCCCGTTCGGGTTGGCCACGACGAGCTGTTTCGCCGCCCCGGGTTCGGCGTCGTCGAAGTCGTTGACGGCGAAGTCCGCGTGGAACTCCGGTGCGTCGGGTCACAACGTAGTGATCGGTCATATGGTACGCCTGGTCCGCGAAGGCACAGGTCCTCCGCCGGGAGCGCCGTTCCCCGGTCCAGTTCGTGATCTCGTCGGTGACCTTGGTGAACCGTCCGACGCCGAAGTCGCGGGGTGAGTTCTACCGGACTGCCCGCCGCCTCGACGGCCTACTTCATACTGTCGCTGAAAGACCACGCTCGTCCACTCGTACCGAGTTTCCATCCTATCGGTGTCGTGTTCTCCACTTGATAGTTCGGTAGGCGGTCGGGGTCGTGTTTAGTTAAGCGATAGCTGGCAGGAAAACCATCCTCGGGCGGGAATGGAAGGGGCCGCGCTCTCGACGAAGACGGCTGAAGCAAGGACCACAGGCGCGAGCGAAGCGAGCGCCGAGGACCACAGCGAAGCCATCGAGTCGAGAGCGCGGGGGCTTCCGCAGTTTACACTCCTCCGCTCTCGTCGATGTCACTCTTAACTAAACAGTACCGCGGTCGGCCGGACAGTTATTATATGAATGTTTTCCCGGCTGCGGCGGCTTTCGAGTTCCGACCCCCTCGCGAGGGTGGGTTCCGCGCCGACGTGGATCGGTTGGTTTTAGTCCGCAGGTGTTCGGTACTTCTCGTATGCTACAGCCACCGGATACCGAACCGCTCGATCCCCCGGAACGGACGCTGATGGGCCCCGGCCCGAGCGAGGTCCACCCGCGCGTGCTCAGGATTATGAGCGCGCCGCTCATCGGCCACCTCGACGCGTCGTTCATCGAGATTATGAACGAGGTCCAGGAGCTCCTTCGCTACACGTTCCAGACCGAGAACCGCTGGACGATCCCGGTGAGCGGGACCGGGTCGGCGTCGATGGAGACCGCGTTCGCGAACGTCGTCGAACCCGGCGACACCGTCCTCGTGCCGACGAACGGCTACTTCGGCGGCCGGATGGCGTCGATGGCACAGCGGGCGGGCGGCGAGGTCGTCCACGTGGACGCCCCGTGGGGGGAGCCGCTGGACCCCGACGACGTCGCCGCGGCGTTCGACCGACACGACCCCGAGGTGTTCGGGTTCGTCCACGCCGAGACGAGCACCGGCGTGGTGCAGCCGCAGGTGCCGGAGCTCACGAGTATCGCCCACGAACACGACGCGTACGTCATCGCAGACACCGTGACGTCGCTGGGCGGCGTCGAACTCCGCGTCGACGAGTGGGACGTCGACGTCGCGTACTCGGGCGGCCAGAAGTGCCTGTCGTGTCCGCCGGGCGCGAGCCCGCTCACCGTCAACGACCGGACGATGGAGAAGGTTCTCGGCCGCGACACCGACGTTCGGTCGTGGTATCTGGATCTCTCCCTCCTGGAGGGCTACTGGGGCGAGGACCGGTCGTACCACCACACCGCGCCGATCACGAACGTCTACGCGCTACGGGAGGCGCTCCAGCTGGTCGCCGAGGAGGGACTGGAGGCGCGGTGGGGGCGCCACCGCGAGATGGCCACCCGGCTCAAGGAGGGCGTCGAGGAGCTGGGTCTCGAACTGAACCCCGACGACGAGTTCTGGCTGCCCTCTCTGAACGCGGTTCGGATCCCCGACGGCATCGACGACACACGCCTGCTCGCGGAGGTCCAAGAGCAGTACAACCTTGAGATCGCGAGCGGCCTCGGCGACCTGGAGGGTGAGATCCTTCGGATCGGCTGTATGGGCTACTCTGCGCGGCCGCAGAACGTCCGACTCGTTCTCTCCGCCCTGGAGGACGCCCTCGCGATGCAGGGTTACGAGCCGTAAGGCGACACGTTATTGGGGATCCTCGTTTTTCGCACCCAGCCGATCGAGCGCTCCGGTAGAGGTCCGGGGGAGCGACTCGTCGACGAAGCGGTACTCCCGGGGGCGCTCCATCCGCGCGGTCTCGTCGCTGTCGAGACACCACTGGTCTAACTCCCCGGCGGTCAGGTCGGGGTTCGGCGAGTGGACGTCCGCGGTCACCTTCTCGCCGTACTCGTCGTCGACGCCGACGATCGCCGACTTGTTGAGGTCGGGGTGGGCGTTGAAGACCTCCTCGACCGGCGAGGGGTAGATTTTGATCCACTTCGATATGATCATCAGATCCGTCCGTCCCTGGAGGGAGGCGAACCCCGACTCGTCCGTGTAGCCGAGGTCGCCGTAGTACCACCACCCGTCCTCGAACATCTCTCCGGTCTTGTCGGTCCGCTTCTTCGCCCACACCGGACAGTCCGGCGCCCGGACCGCGATCTCGCCGGCCTCGCCCGGCGGCTTGGCGCCCTCGGAGCCGCCGTTCCGGTCGACGATCCGGACCTGAACGCCCGGGACGGGCTTGCCGACGCTCTCGACGTTCTCGGCGGTGAGTTGGGCGTTCTGCATCACCGTCGCGGCGTAGGAGTTTTTCACCACCTCACGGACGTTCTCCCGGAGCCGACGCAACGCCGTCGCGTCCAGGCCCTCACCCGCGGACGGCACCGACCCCGAGCGAACTCGGGTCGTACTCGTCGAAGGAATCGACGTTCGGGACGCCGCGCCACATCGTCGGCACCGGGAGTGCGGTGGCGAGGTCGAGTTCGTCGATCATCCGGAGGTACGCCCCGGGTCCCACGTGCTCCGGAAGAAGGTGGTCGCCCCCGAAAGGAGCGCAGGGAGCACGACCGAGTACCACGCCGCGAAGGGGGGCGTGAACACGTGCGGCTGCCGCGCCGAGCGGTGGAGTTCGTAGAGGGCACCAGCGTGTTCGCCCGGAAGTAGAGCCCGCGGTTCGTGTGGCACCACCCCTTCGGCTCGCCGGTCGTCCCCGAGGTCCACATCACGACCGGCGTGTCGTCTTCCCGAACCGCACATCCGGCTCTTTCGTCGGCCGGTTGGCCAGGAACGAGTCGTACCCCGCCTCGTAGCCCTGTTGCGGCGATCCCGTGGTAACGACGGCGTCGAGGTCGGTGTCGATCTCGTCTTTCAGACGCTCCTCGTACATCTCGGCGGTCGATTCGTCGACGACGAGCACCTTCGGCCGGAGCGGGTCGATGCAGTGTCCGGGCGTGTTCGGGGACGCTCGGATGTGGGGCTTCGAGACGATACAGCCCGCCGTTCCGGAGGACCGCGTGTTCGAGGGAGTCCTCACAGAGCAGCGCGATCCGGTCCCCCTGTGCGAGGACTCTCCGAAGCCGTGCGCCCCGCTCGGCTGCTCCGCTCGTCGAACTCCGCTCACGTCGCCGTCTCAGCGTCGACGCCGTTGCCGAACGCGACCTTTCCGGGTTGTTCTCGGCGGCGATCCGGGAGAGGTTCGTGACTGCCGGTACCCCGACGGTAGAGCGCTGATGCATACGGAACCGTTGCACGACCGCCTGGATTATCCTTAGAGAGGTCTACGACCGACGCAACCAGGGGCGGAGAACTGCGGGGTGGAGCGTCGTTCGCCTGCAGCGGTTCGACGGTTGGTGGGACCGCGGGAGGCCCCGAGAGCGGTTCCGGTCGCGGACGCCCTCAGGACAGCACCGCGGTCGAACGACGGTGGGATAAAATCATATTTTCTATATAAAAAACTCTCAAATATTTTCGTGGGCAGAGTTCCTCCACTCGATTTTGTATAGCGGAATGTAGTTCAAACCTCCGTCTTCGTAGATGATAGCTTGAATTTTCTACCGTATACTTTAGTAAAGCGGACATTTGATCGTCGGGAGGACTCACCGCTGGCGTTTGTGACGGCTGCCATCTCCCGTGGACGGCCGAGCCTCCGAGCTTCTGCCGCCGGAATCAACGGAGGTGCGCTACCGTCCATCGAAGAAACCGGCAGCCTGACGGCGATCAGCTCCGGCTCTGCCGCTCGACAGTCACCCCTGCGGACGGTTCGATCAGATACGATTCCGAGTCGTGGTGGGGGAACTGCTCGGCGTATCTCGATTCGACCGCACGGGCGACCGCGTCCGCGTTCTCGACGTCGACGACCGCAACCGCGGCCCCGCCCCATCCTGCCCCGGTCAACCGCGCGCCGTACGCGCCGGCGTCGACGGCCGCCCGGACGACGAGATCGAGCTCCGGACAGCTCGCCCCGTAATTGTCGGCAATGTCGCGGTGTGCTGCCGTCAACAGGTCGCCGAAGCGGTCGAGGTCGCCGGCCGTGAGGGCGTCTTTCGCCTCCACGACGCGCTGGTTCTCGCGTCTGATGTACCCCAGGCGTTGACGCTCCAGGGCAGGCAACTCCGCGAGGTCGGCCTCGGTCACGGCCTTCGAGGAGTCCCGCCCGAGACGGTCCAGGGCGGCCTCGACTGTCGAGCGCCGTTCGTTGTACGCCGAATCCACGAGTTCGCGCTCGACCCCGGTGTGGAACACGAGCACCCGCGCGTCGGCGGGAATCGGGACGGGATCGGACGCCAACGTCCCCGTGTCGATGTGGAGCGCACTCCCCGCCCGACAGAGCGCCACCGCAAACTGGTCCATAACCCCGCAGGAGACCCCGACGTAGTCGTTCTCGACCCGCTGTCCGAGCAGCGCCAGCTCGGTCCGGTCGATCCCGAGGTCGTAAGCGTCCTCCAGAAAGGCGAGGACGGCGAGTTCGAGGCTCGCCGACGAGCTCAGCCCCGAGCCGAGCGGGAGGTCGCCGCCGAGTTCGCCACGGAAGCCCCCGGGGTCGTACCCGTCGGCCCGGAGCACGTGATAGACGCCCTTGACGTAGTCGAGCCAGGTGCCGTCGGGCTCGAAGCCCGTCGGGTCGAACCGGCCGTCGGCGTCGAGCGCGGCCGAGCTGACCTCGACGTGGTCTGCCGGTTCGGCGGTCAGGGCCGTGTGGAGGTCGGTCGCGATCGGCATCGCGTCGCCGCCGGTGTAGTCGGTGTGCTCGCCGATGAGGTTCACCCGACCCGGTGCGCGTACCTCGTACATACGGGGTAGTTCGTCCGGAGAAGGGTGACCCGAGGGCATAAACCGGTCGGCCCGCCACCGATTCCGTCCCGACGCACGACTTATAGAAAGCACGAGGCGAAAACCCACGGCTTTAGCCGTGGGATGAAGCCGACAACTGGGAATCAAACCACGCTCCAGTAGCAGGCCGACTCCCCAATGGTTAACAATTACTCATTCTACGTATAAGATATGGAGGTGCGGCGTACTGTCCCCGTTGCGCTCGATGTAGACAGTGACGACGCCGCACTCCTCGAAGACACCGTAGACATGTTCCTCTGGTGCGCTCAGTACGTCGTAGACCACGCTTTCCAAGGCGAGTACGTCACCACCAGCAAGACCACGCTGGACGACGAAACCTACGACGATGTGCGAGAAGCCACTGGCGGGTTCAACGGTGGACTGGTACAAGCCGCTCGAAACAAGGGGGCTGAAGCCTGCAAAAGCGTGGTTGAACGGTGGAAAAACGGAAAGAAAGCGTCGAAGCCGACGTTCACCAGTCCGCACGTCGTCTACGACCACCGCACCGTGACGTTCCACGACGACTACGTGAGCCTCGCTACGACCGACGGTCGTATCGAAGCCGACTACATTCTGCCCGACAAGGATAGCGACACGCCGCACTCGCAATACCTGTTCTCCAACGAATACGAAACGACGGGTGCGGAACTGCACTACCACGACGGCGACTGGGTGCTTCACGTCCACTGCAAGAAAGAGGTAGAGTTTGACACGTCGGAACAGGCAACCACTGAGAACGGAACGGTTCTCGGGGTTGACCTCGGTGTGAACAACCTCGCTGTCGCTTCGACGGGCACGTTCTGGACTGGCGACGAATTCGACCACTGGCGCAGAGAATATGAGAAACGGCGTGGGTCGCTCCAACAGTGCGGCACGCGCTGGGCACACCAGAACATCCAGTCAGTCGGACGGAAAGAGGAAGGCCGATTCAAGCTGATGCTGCACCGCATCAGCAACGAATTGGTCGCGGAGGCTCGTGAGAACGAGTATTCGGTGATAGCGTTCGAGGACTTGACGGACATTCGTGAGCGAACTGGCGCGTCGTGGGGCCACAAGTGGGCGTTTGACCGACTGTACGAGTACGTTGAGTACAAGGCCGAAGAATACGGCATCACGGTCGAGCAGGTTGACCCTGAGAACACGAGTCGCCGTTGCTCTAAGTGCGGGTTCACACACCCAGACAACCGCGAGGACGAAGACTTCGAGTGTCTGAACTGCGGGTATGAGAATCACGCGGATTACAACGCTGCGAAGAACATCGGGTTACGGTATCTCCGTCGCAACCAAACTGGGGGCGACGGAGGCGCACCCTTGGGCGTGCGCTTGAACAGCGGGACGTTGAACGTGAACGGAGGTTATTCTCCTGCCGACGATGAGTCGGCCAGAACGGGAGTCCACGCTGAATCCCACCGCTTTAGCGGTGGGTAGCTCAAGTACCGCTATCACCCCCGCACCGAACGCGCGGCGGAACTGGTCGAGGAGGAACTCGACGGCGTCCACGCGGTGAACGCGTCGTTCAAGTTCCGGCTGGAGGGCCGTCCGGACGACGTCCGCCTTGACCCGTCGCTCGCGGGCGGCGCGCTGATGGACGTCGGCTGCTATGCGGTGTCGGCCGCGCGGCTGTTCCTCGGGGAGCCCGACCGGGTGTACGCCCACGAGCGGGACTCCCGCGGCGCCGGAGTCGACACCGATTTGATGGGGATCCTCGAGTACGACGACGCGATGGCGCACGTCGACGGCTCCTTCGACGCCCCCGAGGTCCAGCGGTACCGGGTCGAAGCCGAGAACGGATGGGTGGAGGCCCAGCCCGCGTTCGACGTCGCCGCCGACGCGCCGGCGACGCTCTCGTACTCGATCGACGGCCACGAAGACACCGAACGGTTCGGACCGGTCGATCAGTACGCCGAGCAGGTGACCGCCTTCGCGAACTGCGTCGACAGCGGTGCGGAACCGCGGACCGGCGGCACCGAGGCCATCGCGAATATGCGCGTCATCGACGCCCTCTACGAGAGCGCAGCGCGGGGCGTGCCCGTCGACGTGGCGTAAAGCGGCGCCGTGCGCCGGACGCCAGCCCCGCGACCGACTCCCGAAGCGTTAGGGGTGCCGGGACGGTAGCCGTCGATATGGAGACGCGACCACTCGGGACGACCGGCGTCGACGTCACGGAGGTCGGACTCGGGACCTGGCAACTGGGCGGCGACTGGGGCGACGTGGCCGAAACACAGGCGCGTGAGGCGATCGAGGCCGCACTCGACGCCGGAGTCACGTTCCTCGACACCGCGGACGTGTACGGCGACGGCCGGAGCGAACGGCTCATCCGCGAGGTGCTCGAAGGGCGCGACGAGGAGCCGTTCGTGGCGACCAAGGCCGGCCGCCGGCTGGACCCCCACGTCGCCGAAGGGTACACCGAATCGAACCTTCGAGGGTTCGTCGACGACTCCCGCGGGCGGCTGGGCGTCGAGACCCTCGATCTGGTGCAGTTGCACTGCCCGCCCACGGACGTTTACTACGAGCCGGCGACCTTCGAGGCGCTGGAGACGTTCAAAGACGAGGACAGGATCGACCACTACGGCGTCAGCGTCGAACGCGTCGAGGAGGCGCTGAAGGCCATCGAGTATCCGGGCGTCGAGACGGTCCAGATCATCTTCAACCCGTTCCGGCAGCGCCCCCGGGAGACGTTCTTCCGGGAGGCCGCCGCCCGCAACGTCGGCGTCATCGTCCGGGTGCCGCTGGCGTCAGGCCTGCTAGCCGGGGCGCTGACGGCCGACACCGAGTTTCCGGAGAACGACCACCGGAACTTCAACCGCGACGGCGAGGCCTTCGACGTGGGCGAGACGTTCGCCGGCGTCCCCTACGAGGACGGGTTAGACGCCGTCGACGCGATCGGGCCGCTGGTGCCGGACGGGCAGTCGATGGCGCAGTTCACCCTCCGGTGGATCCTGGATCACGACGCGGTCTCGACGGTCATCCCAGGGTCGTCGACCCCCGAGCACGTCCGCGACAACGTCGCGGCCGCCGACCTCCCGCGGCTCCCCGCCGGGCGCCACGCGGCCGTCCGCGAGGTGTACGACGAGTCGGTCCGCGAGCACGTCCACCAGCGGTGGTGAGAGACGGTCGCGGTCCGCTCGGCACCTGTCCAGGGAGGCTCCTCGTCTCCGCCGCCCGGCCGCGACCGACATCGTTTTCGGCGCCGGCGCGGACTACCGCTGACGTGCCCCGGACGATCGACCCCCACAGCCACCCCGGTTCGACCCCGACGCGGGGTGGGTGAGTTGTTCGTCGACGCCCTCCGGTATCCGATCCGGGACAGAGCGCGGCTCGACGGGACCGTGAAGTGTCTCGTTTCGGTCCTGCTCGTCGGCGTGTTGGCCCGGGTCGCGGGCGCGCTGTGGCCCGACCTGGCGTTTCTGGTGCCGGCGGCGCTGGCTCTCGCCCCCGTTCTCGCGTTCTTCGGCCTCCTCGGGGGCGTGCTCGCCGGCGAGGGGTTCCCGGCCATTCGCGCGTGGTCGTCCCTGCGGCTCGCCGGGCGGCTGCTCGGCGTCACCGTAGCCTACCTCCTCCCGCCGGCGGTCGCGGTGGTGGCCGTCGGCTACGTCACCGGTACCGGCGTCGTTCCGGTCGCCGTCGAGGGCGTGACGGCCGCGACGCTTGCGACCGTTTCGCTGCTTGTCACCGTGATCTGTGGGTATCTGTTCCCGGCGGCTGCCGCGGTCGCCGTCGACGAGGGGCTCCGGGCCGGCCTCCGACGGGAGGCGCTCCGCGGGACCGCGCGCGGCGCGTACTTCCTCGCGTGGGTCGGCGCGGCGGTTCTGGTCGTCCTCGCGTGGAGCGTGCTCGCCACCACCGCCGCACGGAGCCTCGCGGCGCTCGTCGGCCTCTGTCTGTTCACGTACGCCCACGTCGCCGCCGCCGCGCTCGTGGCCGAGGGCGCCGGTCAGACGCGCGTATGGTGATGTGAGGGGCCGATCGGCGGCGTCGTTCCGCGGTCCGTCAGCCCAGTTCGGCCGACAGCGTCTCCGATTCCAGCGACCGGTTGTGGAGCGCCTCGCCCGTCTCGCGGTCGAAGATGTGGATCGCGTCCTCGGGGATCCGCGCGGTCACGGCGTCGCCGGCGGCGATTCTGGTGAACCCGTCGGCGGTCGCGATCAGCGTTTGATTGCCGGTCTCGAACCGGAGGTGGACGGTGTTCTCGTCGCCCATCGGCTCTACGACATCGACGACGGTCGCGAAGTCGTGGTCGTTGCTCACCCGCTCGGCCAACTCGACGTCCTCCGGGCGGATCCCGAGGACTAAGTCAGTCGCCCCCTCGAGGGACGCCCGGATGTCCGGCCCGACGGGATACTCCAAGGCGTCGCCGACGAGGACGCCGTCCGCGTATCGCACGTCGAAGAAGTTCATCGACGGCTCGCCGAGGAAGCCCGCGACGAACTGGTTTGCGGGTTCGTGGTAACACTCCAGTGGAGTGGCCACCTGCTGGAGCCGACCGTCGTTGAGGATGGCGATCCGGTCGCCCATCGTCATCGCCTCCGTCTGGTCGTGGGTCACGTAAACCGTCGTGACGTCCAAGTCCTCCTGGAGGCGCTGAAGCTCGGTCCGCATCTGGGCTCTGAGTTTCGCATCAAGGTTCGACAGCGGCTCGTCCATTAGAAACACCTCGGGGTCCCGGACGATCGCGCGCCCCAAGGCGACGCGCTGCTGTTGGCCCCCCGAGAGGTCGGTCGGCTTCCGGTCGAGGAGGTTCGGGATCCCGAGGAGTTCGGCCGTCTCCGACACCATCTCCGCGATCTCGTCGTCCGGAAGATCCGTCGACTCCTCGAGCCCGAACGACATGTTCTCCCGGACGGACATGTGCGGATACAGCGCGTAGGACTGGAAGACCATCGCGATGTTCCGCTCCTGAGACTTCACGTCGTTGATGACGCGGCCGTCGAGCGAGACGGTGCCGGCGGTGATCGACTCCAGTCCCGCGACCATCCGCAGCATCGTCGACTTCCCGCAGCCAGACGGGCCGACGACCACGAGAAACTCGCCGTCGTCGATCGCCATCGAAATGTCGTCGACGGCGACGATCTCGCCGTTGTCGTCCTGAAACGTCTTCGTTATCGAATCGAGTTCAAGCGTTGCCATATCTTTGGGTTGAGGTCTCGGTCAGTGGGTCGTTCCCGCGGCACGTCTCGCTGTCGGTTCCGGCGCCGCCGAGTGCCGTCCCGGGACGCGTCCGGTTCACGCCGACACCCCCTCGGCGAACTCCTCGCCGAAGAAGATGTACACCGCGAGCGTCGGCAGCGCCGCGAAGAACGCTCCCGCCATCCGGAGCGCGAAGTCCTGTCCCTCCAGCGAGGAACCCAGCCCTGCGAGGATCAACACGACGGGCGCCGCCGGGCTCGACTCCGTGGAGACTAACACCAGCGTGAAAAGCAGGTCGTTCCAGATCTGAGTGAACTGGTAGATGAGCACGACGGCGAACATCGGCCCCGACAGCGGGAGGACGATCCGGCGGTAGACGCGGCGGAGCGACGCCCCGTCGAGGCGGGCGGACTCGATCATTTCGGTGCTCATCGTCTTGTAGTACGTCCGGAACAGGAGCGTACAGATCGGCAGCCCGTAGGCGACGTGGGTGATCACCAGTTCGATGATCCCCGCGTAATCGTTGGGGATGCCGAAGCCCCAGAGGAACGACAGCAGCTGGGTGAGTTGGACCCACTGCGACCAGAACTGCGTCAGCGGCACCAACACCGCCTGGTAGGGGATGAAGATCCCGGCCACGATGAGCGCGATCAGCGGCGCCTTGTACGCCCGGCTCCAGTTCGGCATCGTCAGCCCGTAGGCGGTGATGCTGCCGAGCACCGCCGAGAGGACGGTGGCGGGGACGGCGTACAGCAGGCTGTTGCCCATCCCGCGCAGCAGCGCGTCGATTGCGGCCTGCCACTTCTCAAGGGTCACGCCCTCGCCGCCGGGCGGGGCGAACGGCGCCGTCTCGATGATCGCGGTGTTGGTCTTGATCGACGTGACCAGCCCGGACTCGATCGGCACGAGGTAGAAGCCGGCCATCGCGACCAACACGGCGTACAGGAGGATCTCGGCCGGGCCCGTCTGTTCGATACTCCGACGGAGTCGCGCCGCACGGGTCGCGCGGCGCACGTTGGCGTCGCTCATAGGTTATCCCTCCGGTACTCGTAGACGAGGTACGGCCCGATGACGCCCAGCGCCATCGCGAACAGCACGATCGCGATCGCCGCCCCGTACGCCCAGTTGAGGTTCGCGTACGCTTCACGCACCATCTTCGTCGCCAGGATGTCCGCGCCGTTGGGTGGGCGGTAGCCGCCAACGAGCGAGTAGAGGAAGTCGAAGGCCTTCATCCCGAACACCATCAGCACGACCGCGGCGCTGATGGTCGCACCTTTCAGCTGCGGGATGATCACCCGCCAGTACATCTTCAGCGTCGACGCGCCGTCGACCTGGGCCGCCTCGTAGTGTTCGGTGGGGATCGCGCGGAGCCCCGCGAGGTACACGACCATCGCGTACCCCGAGAACTGCCACATCAACGCGAAGATGACCGCCCAGAGCACGATCGTCTGGTTCCCGAGGAAGCTGATCGGGCCGATCCCGACGACGCCGAGCAGGAGGTTCACGATCCCGTTGTTGAAGTTGTACATCCACAGCCAGAACTGCGCGGTCACCACAAACGAGAGGCTCATCGGCAGGAGGTAGATCGTCCGGAAGGCGTTCTCGAAGCGGATCCCCCGGTCGATCAGGATCGCGAGGACGAGCCCCACGGCGAGCGTCGCGCCGGTGAACGCGACAAGCAGTATCAGGGTGTTGACCGCGGCATCGATGAACCCCGTATCCCCGAGCGCCCGGGCGTACATGCTGAAATCGAGGTTGCTGTAGTCGGGCGCGTTCGCGAAGCCCTGGTACTCGGTCAGGGAGATGAGCAGGTTCCAGATGATGGCGCCGTAGACGAAAAGCGCCATCAGCAGGAACGGCGGCAGCCAGAACAGCGAGGACTCGAAGAAGTCGCTCCCGAACCGCCGGTCTACCGCCGCGCCGGCGCGGGCGAGCGGGCCCGGTTCCGACTCCGAGCCGGGATCCGGAGCCGAGCGGTCGCTCACGACGCCGCCGTCAGTGCGCGCCTCGTCATCCTGCGATGACCGACCGAGAGCGCCGGACAGCCGACGGTAGAGGTCGAACATACGGCGACGGTCAGTTCGACACTGCGTCCAGGAAGCCCTGCGTCGCCGCGTCGACGTTGTACGGGCCGGTGAACTCCGAGGAGATGACCTCGTTGAGCTGGGTCATCGTCTCGGAGGGCACCGCGAGCCCGTGCTGGAGCGTCGGGGGCCGATTCTCCGCTTCGGCGAAGTCCTTCGCGGTCTCCTGGAGGTACGGACCGAACTGGTCCATACTCACGTCGGTCCGGGTCGGGATCGACCCCTTGAACTGGTTGAACGCGATCTGTGCTTCCTCGCTGCCGACGAACGCCTCCCAGACCGTCGAGGCCTCGGGGGTCGGGTTGTTCGACGGGTAGAGGAACGAGTCGAAGTGGAGGGTGTACATCCCCTCCGTGCCGGGGAAGGTCTTGAAGCCCCAGTCCTCGTCGTAATCGAAGTCCTCGGCGTTCCGGAACGCGCCCGCCGCCCAGTTGCCCTGGTGGATGAACGCGGCGTTGCCCTCGATGATGTTCTGGTTGGACTCGGTTAGCCCGATCGAGGCGGCGTCCTCGCTGATGTAGTTCTCCAGCATCTCCGCGGTCGTCTCGAACGCCGCGCGGACATCGCTCTCGGAGCCTTCGCCCCCGATGAAGTCCATATAGGACTGATAGCCGTTGACGCCGAGCATCACGGCGGCCCACAGCTGGGTCGTCGTCCACGTGCCCGACATCGCGTGGGTCATCGGGACCGCGTCGGTCTCACTTTGGACCGTCTCGAAGGCGTCGATGAGCGCCGAGGGGCTCGTCAGCGAATCCACGTCGATGCCGGCCTCCTCGACGACCGAAACGTTGTAGAACAGGCAGTTCAGGCGGTGGGATCCGAGCGGGACCGCCCGGTAGCTCCCGTTCTGCTTGTGGAGGTCGATGGCCTCCTGGATCATCACGTCCTCGAAGTTGTTCTCCTCCCAGACGTCGTCGACGCTGCCGAGGACGCCCTCGTAGCGCAGGAGGTTCGGGCCCGGCCAGTTGGCGAACGACCCCGGCGGGTCGTTGCTCTGGAGCCGGTTCGCAACGACCGCATCCAGGTTCTGGTTCCCGCCGCCGCCGATCGGGTTCATATCGAGCTCGAAGTCGTCGACGTTCTCGTCGAACGCTTCCGCGAGTGCGTCGGCCGCCTTGGCGCCGTCGCCGCCGGTCCAGCCGTGGAGCACCTCGACAGCGGCGCCGGAGCCGCCGCCCCCGCCGTCTCCGCCGTCTCCGCTACCTCCGCCGTCTCCGCTACCGCCGCCGTCTCCGCCACCGCCGCCGTCTCCGCCACCGCCGCCGCTGCAGCCGGCGATTCCTGCGAGCGCCGCAACACCCGACGCTCGAATGAACGTTCGTCGGGACGGCAACCGTCCGTCGTCATCTTGGCTAGACATATCCGTCCTAATTATTACTACACATCGTAATAAATTTTTATTTTAACGGTTCCCTCGGGATTGGCTGTAAATACCGGGAGCACGACACTATCGTGTGAACATATGCATTGATCGATAATGACGTTTGCGGCGTCGTGTCGCCCGCGACGGCGAGTGCGGTCGTGCGGCCGGTACCTTTGATTGGATGCGGTGTCAACTGTGCGTAGATGCGCGACAGCTCCGTGCCGGACGCCCGCATCCTGTCGCTGGCGATCGCGCGGATGGTCAGCGCCCTGGCGAACTCGTTTCTGGTCGTCGTGCTTCCGCTCTACATCGGGAGCGGGGCGGTGCGGCTCCCGGCAGTCACCGGATCGACCGCGACCGTGTTCGGCGTCGGAATCGACGTCAGCGTGGAACTGTTGATCGCGATCGTGTTGTCGGTGTTCGGGTTTCTCAACAGCCTGAGCCAGCCGCTCACCGGATCCGTCTCCGACCGCACCGGGCGCCGGAAGGTGTTTCTCCTCTTCGGGCTCGGCCTCGTCGCGACCGGGAGCGCGGGCTATCTGCTCTTCACCGACTACCTGCTCGTACTGGCGATGCGCGGGCTGCAGGGCGTCGGCGCCGCGTTCTCGATTCCGATCGCGGTGGCGCTCGTCAACGAACTCTCCGACTCGGCGGAGCGCGGGAACAACTTCGGCCTGTTCAACACGTTTCGACTCCTCGGCTTCGGGATCGGCCCGCTGGTCGCCGGAGTCGTCGTCGCAAGCGGCCCCTACGCCGTCTTCGGCCGACCGGTCTCGGGGTACGACGCCGCGTTCCTGGTGGCAGTTGCCGGCGCCGTGGTGAGTTTCGGCCTCGTTTCCCTGCTGATCACCGACCCCGAGCCGACCGAAACCGCGGGCGAGGGGCTCTCGGTCCGCGTCCGCGGCGAGGACGGGGGGCTGGATCCGGTGTTCGCACTCGCGCTCGCGACGATCGTGATGGCGCTGTCGATCGCGATCTACGCCCCGCTGGCGAACGTCATCAACGAGCGGCTCAACCAGGGCAGCTTCCTGTACTCGATCCAGTTCGGCGCGTCGATCCTGGCGAACGTGCTGTTCCAGCTTCCGATCGGCCGGCTCAGCGACCGGTACGGTCGGCGGCCGTTCCTGGTCGCCGGCTTTCTCCTCCTTTTGCCGACGACCCTGGCACAGGGGCTCGTCACCTCCTCCAACGCGATGATCATCGCCCGCTTCCTCCAGGGCGTCGCGGTCGCGGCCGTGTTCGCCCCGTCGCTGGCACTCGCCGGGGACTTGGCGCGCGAGGGGGCGTCGGGGTCGACGCTGTCGCTCCTGACGATGGGGTTCGGGCTCGGCATCGCCTCGGGGATCCTGATGGCCGGCGTTTTAGTCAGTTTCGGGTTCGTGGTTCCGTTCGCGGTGGCGACCGGGGCCGGCGCCGTGGGGTTGGGGCTGATCGTCACACAGGTCGCGGAACCCGACAGGGGCGATTCCGTCGCTGCCCCGGCTGCCGACTGAGGCAGGTCAGCACGACGGTCCGGCGATCACGACCGGCCGACGTCCTCGACGACGGTCCGGCTCTGCTCGCGCATAAACTGCGGGAGGTACCAGTAGCCGCCGGCGAACTTGCCGGTCGTCCCCGACGCCTTCCACCCGCCGAACGGCTGGGCCTGCACGAGCGCGCCGGTGGTCGCGCTCCGCTCGCGGTTCACGTAACACATCCCCGACTCGATCCGATCCAGCCAGGTGTCGACCTCGTCGGGATCCTCCGAGAACAGCCCGGCACAGAGGCCGTAGCTGCTGTCGTTGGACTTCCGGATGGCCTCGTCGAGGTCCGATACCGGGTGGATCGTCACGAACGGGAGGAAGTGTTCCTCGCGTGCGAGGTCGTGGTCGTGGGGGATTCCACGCACGACGGTTGGCTCGACGAACCGGCCGGCGGAAAGCTCCGGCGACGACACGACCGACCCGCCGGTGAGGACCTCCCCGTCGCGCCGGGCGATCTCACAGATCTCCCGGTAGCGTTCGAGGGCGTCGTCGTCGATGAGCGGCGAGACGAACGCCTCGGGGTCCCGGGGCCGACGGATCGGGAGGTCCTCGGCGGCCGCGACCAGCTCCCGGGAGAACGCCTCGACGATCCCCTCGTCGACGTACACCCGGGAGGTCGCCGAGCACTTCTGGCCGCTGTAGCCGAACGCGCCGTTTGCGACCCCCGAGACCGCCTTCCCGAGGTCCGCCGTGTCGGTGACGACCACCGGGTTCTTCCCGCCCAGTTCGGCGATCACCGGGCCGCGCTTGTCGAGTTCGATGAAGGTCCGCCGGATCCGGTCGCCGACGGCCCTGGAACCGGTGAAGACGATCCCGTCGACGTCGTCGTGTTCGACGAGCGGCGTTCCCACCGCGCGGCCGCCCCCGGTGACGAGGTTGAGCGCGCCGTCGGGCACGCCCGCGGCCGAGAGGATCTCGACGACCTTGTGGCCGATCAGCGGGGTCGCGCTCGCGGGCTTTGCGACGACCGCGTTGCCGGTTATCGCCGCGCCGGCGGTCATCCCGGTGAAGATCGCACACGGGAAGTTGAACGGGCCGATCACGCCGAAGACCCCGTACGGTTCGAGGCCGTTCGAGCAGTGCTGGCCGGGGGTCGGCTCGCCGGTGTCGTACTGGTAGCCGTCGTTGCGGTCGAGCTCCCGGCTGTAGAACCGGAGGAAGTCGATCGCCTCGTCGACGTCGGCCATCGCCTCGGCGCGGGTCTTGCCGTTCTCGATCGTCAGCGTCGCCGCGAGCTCGAACTTCCGGTCGCCCATTCGCTCAGCGGCGCGGCGGAAGATCGCAACGCGCTCAGATACGTCGTACGTCCGCCACGCCTCGAACGCCGCCGTGGCCGCGTCGACGGCGTCGTCGACGTGGTCGGCCGTCCCGGCGGCGAACGTCCCGATCTCGAGGTCGGTGTCGGCGGGGCTTGTGACTGTGAACTCCTCGTCGGTGGCGACTTCCTCGCCGTCGATCACGAGCGGGTGGGAGGCGCCCAGTTCGGATTCGACGGCCGCGATCGCGTCGTCGTAGGCGTCGTGGAACTCCGCGACGGCCCCGCGCTCTCGGTGCGCCGGCAGCGTCAGTTCGTTTTCGAACGGGTGGGGCTGCATACGGGCTCTACGGGAGCCACCAGTATGACAGTGTCCATCTATAAGAAATCTGACAGTACGGCGCGTCGACGGCGTCCGGACGGTCGGCTACCGTCAGTCGCCGGTGGTGTCGACGCCGAGCGCCCTGTTCATTCCGCAGAAGCAGGTGACGGCGTTGAAGCCGAACCCGACGGCGCCGAGCGCCGCGAAGACGCCGAGCCGCCGTCGCCCCGACCCGAGGAGGGCGACGGTGAGCAGCGCCAGGAGGGCAGCGAGCAGTGCGCGGGCGAGGCGGTCGCGTCCGCCGACGTTCTCGGGGAGGTTCATACTCCCGTATCCGGGCGGCTGGAACTTACGTCTTCATACTGTCGGCTACAGTCCCGTGACGGATTTCGACACCCCGGGGTGTCGAAAACCTTTACGCAGTTATACCCAACAGTATCAGGCCGACGGGCGGGCGGCGCGACCCCGGGCGCCGCACTGTGGGTCGACAGCGCGCCGACTCGGCCGGCAGCCTGCTCCGGAGGAACACGCCTTTCCGTGCGTTCCGCGAGGGTGGTACCGATGGCCGTTGTAGTCGGTTCGATCGGCTTGGTCGCCGTATCGACCCTCGTCATCTGGAAGGGCAGCGAGTACTTCGAGCGGGCCGCCGAACGGCTCAGCGGATTCTACGGGCTGCCGGTGGCGGTCCACGGCGCGGTGGTGGTCGCCGTCGGCTCCAGCTTCCCGGAGCTGAGTTCGGTTATCATCAGTACGGTCGTCCACGGCGAGTTCTCCCTCGGCGTCGGTGCGATCGTCGGGAGCGCGATCTTCAACCTGCTCGTGATCCCGGGGGTCTCGGCGATCTTCAGCGAGAACCTGGACTCGAACCGGAGCCTCATCCACCGCGACACCCAGTTCTACATCATCAGCGTCCTGTTGCTGTTCGTCGTCTTCGCGCTGGGGGCGACCTACGTGCCGGGTGGGACCAACCGGGCGGCGATCCTGACTCCGGGGTTGGCCCTGATACTGCTCGCCACGTACGCCGTCTACCTCTTCCTCCACCAGCAGGACGCAAGCGGGTACGTCGGCGCCGACGCGCCCGCGATCAGCCCACGCCGCGAGTGGGGCGTCCTGGCCGTGTCGCTGGTCGTGATCGCGGTGGGCGTGGAGGGCCTCGTCCGCGCCGCCCTCTCGCTCGGGGAGACGTTCGGCACGCCGTCGTTCCTGTGGGGGCTCACCGTGATCGCGGCCGCGACGAGCCTCCCCGACGCGTTCGTCAGTGTCAGCGCCGCGAAGGACGGCGACAGCCTCACCAGCCTGACGAACGTCCTCGGGAGCAACACGTTCAACCTTCTGGTGGCGATCCCCGTTGGGGTCCTGCTCGCGGGGTCTGCGACCATCGACTTCCTGGTCGCGGTGCCGACGATGGGGTTTCTCGGCCTCGCGACGCTCGTGTTCATCGTCTTCACCCGGACCGGTCTCGAGCTGACCGACTGGGAGGCCTACGGGTTTCTCGGGCTCTACGCCGTGTTCCTGGTGTGGATCACCCTGGAGTCGATCGGCGTGATCGAGACCGTCCGGGGGATCTGAGTCGGGGAGGAACGTCCTACGCGGCCACGATCACGGCCTCTTCGGCGGCGAACGCGACGGTAGCCGGGTTGTAGTTATCAGTGAAGGCCGCGCTCGTCGTGAACGGGAGTCGCTCGATGTCGTCGATCCCGTCGATATCGTCCGGGTCGATCCCGTGGTCGTCGAGGCGGTCGCGGTAGTGCGGGGCGTTCCCGTAGGCGGGGGCGACCGTCTCAGCGAGCCGTGGGTCCGTGAGCGCTCCGGACTGTGCGTTCGGCTCTCACGCCCGTAGCCGATCGTTTCGACGGACGCCGGTTCATACTGTCGGCTATAGTCGCGTGAAGGATTTCGGCACCCCGAGGTGCCGAAAATCTTCACGTAGTTATAGCCAACAGTATCAGTTCCTTGTCCGTCCGCGGCGGCACTGGTTAGTTAGGACCGGGATCGGGACGAACGAGGGCAGAAGGGAGTAACCGACTGGCGAAGCCGCGGTCGGCCGGGCGGCCCCCGACAGGGTACAAGATAAAGTGGCCGTGCCGCGGAGGTACGGGTATGGCCGACGACGCGACAGACGACGTCGACGAGGCGATCCTGTACGCGCTGCAAGAGGACGCCAGGAACGTGTCGTCCGGTGACATCGCCGAGCGGACCGGAACCTCCGGCAGCACCGTCCGCAAGCGCATCCAGCGGCTGGAGTCGGAAGGCGTCATCAAGGGCTACAGCGCGGAAGTCGACTACCAGAAGTCGGGGTACCCGCTCCGGATGTTGCTGTTCTGTACCGCGTCGATCCCCGAGCGTGGCGACCTCATCCCCGACATTCTCGAAATCGACGGCGTGGTCTCCGTCCAGGAGCTGGTCACCGGCGATCAGAACCTGCTGGTGACCGCCGTCGGGGAGTCCGACAGCGACATCACGCCCGTCGCACAGGAACTCCTCGACATGGGCCTGACCGTGGCCGACGAGGTCCTGGTCCGGAGCCACGAGACCACGCCGTTCGGGCGGTTCGACCCCCGAACGGACGCTTAGCGCACGACGCGGGCGACGTCGAGCCCGGTCGCGCGGCGGACGACCGCCCGGATCGGGTCCTCGGTTCCGGCGAGGTTGTCGGAGTCGCCGTCGATCACGAGGAGTTCCGCCCGCTTGCCCGGGGCGATGACGCCGCAATCCAGCCCGACCACCTCCGCACCGGCCCGCGTCGCCATCCCCAGCACCTCCGTAGCGGTCACGTCGAAGTGCTTGGCCGTGTAGGCCATCTCCCGGAACATCGACGGGGGGTTCAACATCACGTTGTCGGTCCCCAGCGCGACGGTCGTGTGGTCGAGCAGGTCCCGGATCGGCGGTTTGCCGACGCCGAGGACGGTGTTCGCGCGGGGACAGACCGCGACCGGTACGTCGTCGGCGGCGACGCGGCTCAGGTGCTCGCCCTCGGCGTGGATCATATGCACGAGCAGGTCGGGGTCCAGGTCGAGTGCGGGATGGATGTCCGTCGCGTCTGGTTCGCCGGCGTGGATCGCAAACGGCACGCCCCGCTCGGCGGCAGCGGCGCGTTCCTCGGCGAAGTCGTCGTCGTTCGCCCCGCTGGCGCCGTATCCGTCGGCGATATCCAGAACCGAAGGGTCACCGCTGCCGAAGATGAACGGGTCGAACTCCACCGGCCCGGCGGCGTCCCGTAACGCGCGGGCGCCGGCCGGACCCGACTCCCGGAAGTCCAGACACCGCGCCGTGCCGGTGCGGTGCATGAACCGGAGCGTCCGCCGCATCGCCGCCACAAGGTCCCCGCGGTCGGCGGTAGCCAGCCGCCGGTGCTTCAGGCTGTTCGGGGGCGCGACCGCCTCACCGAGCGAGAGTCCGACCGCGGCCTCCTTCGCGACGGAGTCCCCCAGATGCGTGTGGGCGTTGACGAACGCCGGGAGAACGATGTCGGTCGAGTCGGTCCCGGTCTCCTCTATCGCCTCGATTCGGCCGTCCTCGACGACGACACGCCCGGAGACCGGATCGAACGAGTCCCCGACGAGCACGGTCCCCGCTACCTCCTCCATACCTGAAACCCGCACGCCCGTGATGATATGGTTTTCTACCCGCCGCCGTCAGGGGTCACCCGCCGATGACCATCACGTTCTATAATACACTTTTTTGGAACGTTCTGGTAATTTAGATAGATTTAATAACCGTATCGTTCGTAGAAGGGGACAGATACGACCGAAGACCGGATGCGCGACGTCGGAGGGGCGTCGTCGCAGGTGCCGGTCGTGGACGATACGAACGATGACAGAACACGACGGACCGACGACTGTAGGACAGCTGCCGACGCCGACGCGCTCGGGCTCCCGGGTGCCGTGGGCGTTGACGCGACTCGCCTGGCTCCTCTGTGTCGCGAGCGTCGGCGTGCTGGCCGCCCGGGTCGTCGCCGACCTCTCCTGGGGGGTACCTGGCCTCGTGGTCGTCGACGGGCTGACGGCCGTGATGTGGGTGACTGTCACGTTCTTCAGCGGCATCGTCCACAGCTACTCGCGGCGCTACCTCGCCGGCAGCCGGACCGTAGACCGGTTCGTCGGGCGCGTGTTCGCGTTCACGCTGACGGTGATGGTCCTGGTCGCCGCGGACAGTTTCGTCCTGTTCGTGGCCGCGTGGGTCACAATGGGGCTGGTGATGGCCGAGCTGATCGGCCACGTCGAGGGGTGGCCGCAGGCGGGGGCCGCCGCGGCGCTTGCCCGCCGGTACTTCCTGGCCGGCGGCGCCGCACTGACGGTCGCAATCGGCGCGCTCCGGTTGTCGACCGGGGCGGCCGCGATATCAGCGGTTCCCGCTGCCGTCGAGGCCGCCCCCTCGGCGCTCGTGCTCCTCGTCGCGGCCGCGCTCCTGCTCGCGGCGATGATCCAGTCGGCGCTGGTGCCGTTCCACACCTGGCTGCTCTCGTCGATGACGGCTCCGACGCCGGCGTCGGCGCTGATGCACGCCGGGTTCGTCAACGCCGGCGGGGTCCTGCTCGTGCGGTTCGCGCCGGTCGTCACCGTCGACGCCGGCGTGTTGCTCGCGGTCGTCCTGGTCGGCGCGACGAGCGCGATCCTGGGGAAGTTCCTGAAGACCGTCCGGACCGACGTCAAGGGGAAACTCGGCTGCTCGACGGTCGGCCAGATGGGCTTTATGATCGTCCAGGCCGGGTTGGGCTTCTTCGGTGCCGCGGTCGCCCACCTGATCCTCCACGGGTTCTACAAGGCCTACCAGTTCCTGGGGTCGGGTGGCACCGTCCACCACGAGCACCCGACTGCGACGCCGGATTCCGGCTCGCTGACGCCGCTCGGGGTCGTTGCGACCGGTGGCACCGCGCTCGCGGCGGGGGGTACCTTCGCGGTGCTGACCGGGAAGGGCACCAGCTTCGATTCCGGCCTCCTGCTCACGCTGCTCGTGACGCTGACGACGCTCCACGCCGCCCGTGGGTTCGTAGCCGACGCCGCGCTCCCGGGTGCCGTCCGCTACGGTGCCGTCCCGGTCGTCGCGATACCGGCCATCGCCGTCTACGCCGGCGTCTACAACGTCGTGGCCGGACTCCTCGCCGGACTGCCGGCGGTCGGGGAGCCGGCCGCGTTGACCCCGATCCACGGGCTTGTCGCCGTCGCGTTCCTGGCGGCGTATCTCGCCGTCGAGACCGGCGCCTACAAGCGGAGCCGGCGGGTCTACGTCGCGCTCCTGAACGCAACCCAGCCCGCCCCCGAAACGCAGCTAACCGCCACGGAGGACTACAATGAGTACTGAGACCGCTATCGAGGATCGTATCGACGCGGCGGCCGACGCCGTCGGCGCCGCCTGGCCGCTGCACTCCTTTGTCACCGCGAACCCACTCGCGGGGTTCGAGGACACGCCGTTCCACGAGGCCGTTGCGGACGCCGAGCGACTCCTCGGCGGCGACGGCTACCCGAGCGCAGCCGTCTTCCGGGGCGCCTTGGAGGACGGACGGATCGACCCCGAACTCCTCCGCGAGGAACTCGACGCCCACGGGTACGAGACCGACCCCGAGGCGTCGCTCTCGGCGCTGGCGGCCGCGGAGTCGGATCCGTCGGGGACGGCCGACGACACCGCGACGTCGCCGGCGACCGAGCGGGTCGACGCCGTCCTCACCAAGTGGCTGGCGGCGTTCCTCGACCAGGGCGGGGCGGAGTGGGCGATGCCGGACCGCGACCGCGGCTTCTATACGGCCTTCCGGGCGGTTGCCCGCCACGACGACGAGATCCCGAACGGCGAGGCGATCGCCGCCCTCCCTGGCGACCCCGTTCAGGTCGTTCAGACGTCTCTCGACGAGTATCCCGAACCGGAGCGGAGGGCGATCCTGGAGTTCCACCTGGCGGCGCTGCCGGGGTGGACCGGCCTGATCAAACAGCGTGTCGGCGACGGCGACGCCTGGCAGTCGGCGTATCCGATCTCCCTGCCCGGATATCTGGCGGCGCGGCTGGCGCTCGCCGACCAGTTCGACGCCCCGCTCGCGCCCGACGAGGCGCCCGCCCACCCCGACGCGGCGACACGTACGGACCCGACGGAGGCGGCCGCCTCGGGCGTTCCCCTCCCCGAGGTGTGGCTGACCGCGTGGGAGCGCAGCTACCGGTCGGAGCTGACCGGAGCGGTCGCGGAGGCGAGCCGGCTTCTCGCCGACAGCGAGTCGGCGGATCGCCCCGACGCGCAGCTGGTGTTCTGTATCGACACCCGGTCGGAGATCATCCGGCGGCACATCGAGGCCGCGGGCGACTACGAGACCCACGGCTACGCCGGCTTCTTCGGGATTCCGATGCGCCACGAGGGCTACGGCTCCGACGTGACCGTCGACGCCTGCCCCCCGATCCTGGAGCCGGAACACCACATCGCGGACCGTCCGGCGTCGGGGACCGCCGGGGAGAAGGGCGCATACGACCGCTGGCGCGCCGCCCGCGAGACTGCCTCGGAGGCGCTCGCGGACCTCCGCTCGAACGCCGCGACCGCGTTTAGCTTCGTCGAGAGCGCCGGCGCGGGGTACGGCCTGGGGCTTATCCTCCGGACGCTGCTGCCCACGCGCGTTTACGACCTGCTGGACGCCGCCGACCGCCGGCTGCCCGACGCCCACGAGTTCTGCGAGCCCGACTTCGAGGGGCGCTCCGAGGCCGGAGCGCTTCCGTCCGGGCTCACACACGAACAAAAAGTCGAGTACGCGGCGACGGCGTTCGAACTGATGGGGATCGAGCAGTTCGGGCGGCTGGTGGTCTTCGCGGGCCACGCAAGCGAGACTGCGAACAACCCGTTCGACTCGAGCCTCGACTGCGGCGCCTGCGCCGGCAACCCGGGCGGCCCGAGCGCCCGCGTCCTCGCAGCGATCTGCAACGACGAGGCCGTCAGGACCGATCTCCGGGAGCGCGGGATCGACGTGCCCGACGACACCGTCTTCGTCGCCGGTGAACACAACACGACCACCGACGAGGTGACGCTGTACGCCGGCACCGTCCCCGGAACGCACGCCGACGACGTCGAACGACTCCGCGCGGACCTCGCAACCGCCCGCGCCGGCGCGGCCGCAGAGCGGGCCGAGGACATGGGCGCCGCCCCGGAATCGGGTGTCCGCGAGACCGAGCGCCGCGCGGCCGACTGGGCGGAGACCCGCCCGGAGTGGGGGTTGGCCGGGAACGCGGGGTTCGTGATCGGGCCGCGGGAACTCACAGCCGGGGTCGACCTGGACGGCCGGGCGTTCCTCCACTCCTACGACTGGCGGACCGATCCCGACGGCGACGCCCTGGAGGCCGTCCTCACGGGGCCGATGGTCGTCACCCAGTGGATCAACGCCCAGTACTACTTCGCGACGGTCGACACCGGGGTCTACGGCAGCGGCTCGAAGGTGACACAGAACCCCGTCGGCAACGTCGGCGTCTACCAGGGCAACGGCGGCGACGTGATGACGGGACTTCCGCTGCAGTCGGTGATGGCCGCAGACGACGAACCGTACCACCAGCCCCTCCGGCTCTCGACGGTGGTCCACGCGCCGACCGACCGCGTCACGGGGATCCTCGCCGACCACGAGGACCTGACGCGCCTGCTCGACAACGGGTGGCTCTCGCTTTCGGTCGTCGACCCCGAACGCGACCACCGGGTGTTCCACTACGCCGGCGATCTGGCGTGGACGCCGGCGTCGCCCGCGACCGAACAGGAACCCGAAGGGCAGCCGACGCCCACGCCCGCCGACGACTGATCCGCCGGCACTGCGTTCAGAGCGTGGTCGTCCTCGTCACGCCCTGACCAGCCGGGTTCATCATCCCCCGAGCCGTACGTAACGTATGATATCGAGCCTCCTCGTGCCGATGGACGACTCGGAGATGGCCGAACGGGCCCTCGAATACGCACTCGAGAACCATCCCGAGGCCGAGATCACCGTGCTCCACGTCGCCGGCAACCCGTCGCTGATGGGTGGCACGGCGGCGGGGCTGGCGCTGGAGGACGACGCCGGCGAAGCTGCCGAGTCGAAGGCCGAGGGTGTCTTCGACCGGGCGCGGGAACTTGCGGCCGAGCACGGATTGGAGATCGACACCGAGGTGGGGATGGGCCACCCCGCACGAGCGATCCTGAACCGGGCCGAGGGGTTCGACGCGGTGGTGATCGGGACCCACAGCGGGTCGTTGAGCGACCGGCTGTTCGTCGGCAACGTCGCGAAGAAGGTGGCCAACCGGGCACCCGTTCCGGTGACGGTCGTCCGCTGATCGGGCCTATCGGGGCCGAACGGAGCCGTGACGGGTGGATTCGGCGGCCAGCACGGCCCGTAGACGGGGCTCACGCTCGTCGGCGATACCGAAAGGCCGGGAGGCGGGCAACCCCCCGGTTCTCCGACTGGAGACAACAGGACACGGGGCGACAGTAGGTCGGGACCCGGTCCTGTCGTCCGTGGCTGATGCCCTCGGAGGGCTTGAGCCTTGTCCCGAGGATCGGCGGTGCCCCGAATCAACTCAGGAACAGGCGCCGATCCGCGCGCTCGTGGTCCGCCGATAGAACCTCCGCGAGCGGCGTGAACGACGTCAGATCGTCGAGCGTCCGCGCGTCGCTGGCGTCGACAGCCGCCCGGACGGTCGGTCGGAGCCGATCGAGCGCCCGCTGGACCCCGGTGTGGCCGACCGAGAGCAGCCGCTGGGCGGCCCCGAGCAACCCGGTCAGGAAGCCGTGACAGTACACCAGACACGCCTCCCGCTCCGCGATTCCGGCGCGGCCGGCGACGGCGCCCAGCACGACCGGGTGGTTGCCGGGGGCCGTTCCGTCGTCGACTGCCGCGGCGTACGCGTCCAACAACGGGTCCGAGCGGAGGTCACGCTGGAGTGAGAGCAGCCGGGCACCCGACTGGGTGGCGGCCTCGCGGAACTCCGCCGGCAGCGTCACGGCCGTCAGCCGGCGGTCGGCGGCACGGACGGCCGCGACGTCGTCATCGCGGGCGGCTTCGTGTGCGGCCCGGAGCGCCACGAGGTCGGCCGTTCCGACCTGGTTGCGGAGGTACGCCTCCAGCACCGCCCGGAGGTCGTCGAGGTTCTCGATCCGCCCCTCCTGGACGAACTGCTCGATCCCCGAAGAGATGGAGTTCGTGCCGACCGGGAGAAAGGAGTCGGCCAGGCGGAACGCCTCGAGCGTCGCGTCGTCACGCATCACGGCCGTCCTCCGAGGAGCGAACGCTGCGACCGGGGATGCCGGAGTGTGCGTGGTCTCCGTGGTCGTGAGCCGCGTCGTGTTCGTACTCGTGGCCTCCCCCGCTGTGGCTGTGGGCGTGCTCCGGCGTCCCGCCGTCGTCGAAGGTCGTCGGCGGGACGGACTCGAAACGCGTCCTCACGCCCGCCGGAAGGTCCCCTTCGATCGCTTCGCGCATCCGCTCGCGGGTGTCGGGAACCGGAAAGAGGGCCTCCCCGTCGCGGACGGCGAGGTCCCAGTGTCGGTTTCCAGCCGCGTGACCGACCGCGAGCGCCGCGGTCGCCGGGACGTCGCTGTCCCCGAAGTCGACGACGAGTGCGTCGACGGCCGCGAGTTCCACGACCACGGGGTCCCCCTCGGCGGTTTCGAGGACGTCGCCGTCCCCGAGTTCCGCGGCGACGACGATGCCGAGATCGGCCCCCGCCTGGGTCTCGGTCCGGACCCGGGAGCGCCGGCGGTCGGTGTCAGAAAGCACCACGCGGTGGGGGTCGGCGTTCGAGAGCCGAGCCGCCACCTCGGCGTCGTCACGGTGGCCGAGATACCGTTCGGCGACCAGCATCAGTACGCCCTCCCAGACGGCGCCGGGGCGTCGAGCAGGCTCTTCCGGGCCCGGTTCCGGGCTGCGTGCAGCGCCGCCCGCGCCGTCTCGGCGCGGTGCCCCAGCGCGCGGACGACCGCGCCGGCGCCGTTCGGGAGTTCCGTGGCTCCGGCCCGCGCCTCGTGGTCCGCGACCGCCGCGTGCAGCCGGTCGCTCAGCGCTCCCGCGTCGCGGTCGGGGGCGGCGACGAAAAGCGAGCCGTAGACCGAAAACTCCCCGAACACGCCCGGGGCCGTCGGGTTTCCGTCGCCCGGCGTGAGGTGCGTGGCGTCCTCGAACAGGAGCCCGTCGGGACCGGTGGCGTGGACGCGCGACAGGTACCGCTCGAACTCGAAGCGCTCGCCGCGGGCCAGCCGACCCGGGACGACGACGTTCCCGAGGATCGCCGTGGCGTCGGCCGCGAGATCCAGCGTGAGGCGGGCGTGATACCGGGCGTCGGCGTGCAGGATCGTCGGCTCCGGCAGGTACTCGAGGTGGCCCTCCGACTCGACCGACAGCGACACGTCCGCCGCCGCGTAGTTGTGCTCCATCGACTGCACTTTCGTGGACCCGCCGGTCGTGACGCGGGCGAGGGCGTCGGCGCCGACCGCGACATCGACGTCGCGGCGGTCGCCCTGTGCAACGCCGCCCGTCGACGACTGGACGATCACGGTCGTTACGTCCGGGTGTGGATCGTGATCGAGCGTCCCCGACACGTGGAACGGCGCAGTCGCGTAGTCTTTCACAAGCGCGGTCCCGCCCGCCGTCTCCCGGAAGGTCAGTTCCAGCCGGCCGTCCTTCCCGGGCGAGCCGACCGCCGCCTGGGGCACCGGCTCCGCGGCGTACGCCTCGAACGATGGGTGCGGGGCGTCGGCCGCCATCAGGCGAACAGCACCCCCTCGCGGACGTGCGCCAGGACCTCGTCGAGGCCCTCCCGCGCCTTGCAGTCGGTGAAGACGAACGGGCCGTCGCGGACATCGTCGGCGTCGCGCTCCATCGCGTCGAGGTCGGCGTCGACGTGCGGCGCGAGGTCCGTCTTGTTGATCACGAGCAGGTCACAATCCACGACGCCGGGGCCCCGCTTCCGCGGGATGTCGTCGCCCTCGGCGACGCTGATGACGTACAGCGAGTAGTCCGCGAGTTCGGGGTTGAACGTCGCCGCGAGGTTGTCGCCGCCGCTCTCGATCAGGACGAGATCCAGTTCCGGGTGGTCGTCGAGGAACGCGTCGATCTGTCGGAGGTTCATCGAGGGATCCTCGCGGATTCCGGTGTGGGGGCACGCGCCGGTCTCGACCCCGGCGACCAGCTCCGGGGGCACCACCCCGTCGAACCGCTCCCGGAGGCGGTCGGCGTCCTCCTGGGTGAGAATGTCGTTGGCGATCACGCCCACGTCCAGCCCGCTCGCCCGGAGTTCCGGGACGATCTCCGTCAGGAGCGACGTCTTGCCGGAGCCGACCGGCCCGCCGATGCCGACGGTCGCGACGTCGCGGTGGGTGAGGCTCATTCCGCGTCCCCCTCTCCGCCGTCGCCGTCGGTGTTCGTATCGTCGCCTGCGCCGTCCTCGCTGCCGACGCTGTCGGCGCGGATCGGGTCGTGGACCGTCACCAGCTTGGTGCCGTCGGGGAACATCGGCTCGACCTGGATCATATCGACCATCTCCGGAACCCCCTCCATCACGTCCTCGCGGCCGAGCAGGCCTGTGGCCCCCGACCGGATCTCCGCGACGGACTGTCCCTCCCGGGCGCGCTCGATGCACCAATCGCTGATGTACGCGACCGTCTCGGGGTGGCTCAGCAGGACGCCGCGCTCCTTGCGGCGTCTTGCGACCTCCGCGGCGGTGAAGACCGTCAGTCGTTCCTCCTCTTTGGGTGTGAGTTTCATCGTCAGATCGTGTACCGTTGTGCGAGCGGGAGCTCCGACGCCGGTTCACAGGTGATGTGTTCGCCGTCGATCGTCACCTCGAACGTCTCGGAGTCCACCTCGATGTCGTCCGGACAGTAGTCGTTGTACAGCATATCGCCCTTGGCGGGCGTGCGCGTCCCCTCGACGGGGAGGACCCGCTTGTCGAGGCCGTAGGCCCCGCCGACACCAGCCTCCGCGGCGGCCGGCGAGACGAACGACACCGACAGGGCGTGTTTGGCGGTCCCCTTCGCGCCCGCCCGTTCGCGCTGCTTGACCGGCTGGCAGGTCATGAGCGAGCCGTTGGCCTCGCCCATCTCCGAGTGGACGGGGAACCCGCCTTTGAACGTCATCGCGGGTTTGACGCCGAAAAAGGCCGGATCCCACAGGCAGATGTCGGCGAGTTTCCCGGGTTCCAAACTGCCGACGTACTCGTCGATCCCCGACGAGATCGCCGGGTTGATCGTGTACTTCGCGAGGTAGCGTTTGATCCGGTGGTTGTCGCCGTCGGACTCCGAATCCTCCGGGAGCGGGCCGCGCTGGGACTTCATCTTCGAGGCGGTCTGCCAGGTCCGCGGGATCACCTCGCCGACCCGCCCCATCGCCTGGGCGTCGGAGGTCATCATCGAGATCGCGCCCACGTCGTGGAGGACGTCCTCGGCGGCGATGGTCTCCGAGCGGACCCGCGATTCCGCGAACGCCACGTCCTCGGGGACGTCCGGGTTCAGGTGGTGACAGACCATCACCATATCCAGGTGTTCGTCGAAGGTGTTGTCGGTGTACGGCATCGACGGGTTCGTCGACGAAGGGAGCATGTTCGGCTCGCCGACCAGTTCCATTATGTCGGGCGCGTGGCCGCCGCCGGCGCCCTCGATGTGGAACAGGTGCATCGTCCGCCCGTCGACCGCCTCGAAGGTCGTCTCCAGGAAGCCGGCCTCGTTGAGCGTGTCGGTGTGCATACACACCTGAACGTCGGTGTCCTCGGCGACCGCGAGGGCGGTGTCGATGGCTTCCGGCGTCGATCCCCAGTCCTCGTGGAGCTTCAGCCCGCAGACGCCGGCGTCGATCTGTTCGTGCAGCGGTTCGGGGTCCGAGGCGTTGCCCTTCCCGTAGAAGCCGACGTTGACCGGCCACTCGTCGGCGGCCTGGAGGAACCGTTTGACGTTCTCCGGGCCCGTGGTCGTGGTCGCCGCGCCGCCGCCGTAGCCGCCGCCGAGCATCGTCGTGATGCCCGAGGCGAGCGCGTGTTCGTGGAGTTGTGCGGAGTTCCAGTGGACGTGGATGTCCAGCCCGCCGGCGGTCGCGATCTTCCCCTCGGCGGGGTAGGCGTCCGTGGAGGGCCCGACGACCATATCGACGCCGTCCATCGTGTCTGGGTTGCCGGCCTTCCCGATCCCCACGATCTCGCCGTTCCGGATCCCGATGTCGCCGGCGACAATGCCGACGACGGGATCCAGCACCGTCGCGTTCGTGATGACCCAATCCAGCGCACCCTCCTGCTGTGTCACGCCGGGTGCCATCCCGAGCCCGTCGCGGAGCGTCTTCCCGCCGCCGAAGACGGCCTCGTCGCCGTGCGTCCGGAGGTCCGCCTCGACCGCCGCGAACAGCGACGTGTCGCCCAGCCGAACCCTGTCACCCTTGGTGGGTCCGTAGAGGTCGGCGTAGTTCCGGCGGTCGATCTCCCGGGTCATTCGGGGTCCCCGTAGTCGGCGGCTTCCTCGTCAACGTCGCCGGCAGTGTGCTCGGTCGCGCCGGTATCGGCGCCCGTATCCCGGAACCCGGCCTCGCGAGCGCGCTGGAGCGCTGCCGTCGGATCGCCGTCGACGCTGCCGTTCACGAGGCCGTTCATCCCGGAGGCCCGGCGCTTACCTCCGATGGCGACGAGTTCGACGGTCCGTTCGTCGCCGGGCTCGAAGCGGACGGCGGTGCCGGCGGGGACGTTCAACCGCATCCCGTAAGCCGCCTCGCGGTCGAACGCGAGGGCGGCGTTGGCCTCGAAGAAGTGGAAGTGCGATCCGACCTGGACTGGCCGATCGCCGGTGTTTCCGACCGTAACCTCGGCCGTCTCCCGCCCCTCGTTGAGCGTGACCGGTTCCGCATCGACCCGGATCTCGCCGGGAACGAGGTCGTCGCTCACCGGTGGCGCCCCCGTCCGGAGCGGTGCAACCGTGGGAGATCTCGTGTCGAATCGTGCATCGTACACCACCAAATTGAGTCATTCGAGGTAAAAAAGAACTGATGAGACAATACTTACCCAATTGAAAACCGATTCACTTCCCCGTCGTAAATGCCTGCGTAATGAGTTCGGAAGCGCGCCGGCGACGGGGTGGGCGGGGTCGAGCGGGTTCGAAGACGGCGTCGAATCCGGGAGCATCGTTCGGGATCGCCCCCGGGCGGCGATGAGCGTCACGCTCCTCGGCACGGTCGCCACCGCGGGCGTTTTAGGGGTCACCCACGCCGTCGAACCGGACCACGTCGCGGGGATCACGTCGTTGACGGGTCGGTACGGCGACGCCAGGCTGTCGGCGTTCGTCGGCGCCTGTTTCAGCGCCGGCCACGTTGCCTTGGTCGTTTGTTGGCTCGGCATCGGCTACCTGCTTCCGGGCCGGACGGGGGTCCCGCCGGTGTTCGATACCGTCGGCACCGTCGGCGTGGCCGCCATCCTCGGCGTCCTCGGCGCGGCGCTCGCGACCGGCGGCCTTCGGCAGGTCGTCTACGCGCACGACCACGAGGGCGCGCGGCGCAGACATACCCACGTCCGTCTCCCGTTCCTCGGCGACGACGGCGACGACGCACACGCCACCGATCACACCACGACGGGGTTCCTCAAGACCGGCGTCGTGGGGGCGCTGTTTACCCTCTCGCCGCCGCTTTCGATGATCGTGTTCGCGTCGACGCTGCTGGCTGCCGGCCCGGAACTCGTCGCGGTGGCCGTAGGGACTTACGCCGTCGCGATCACCGGGACGATGAGCGCCTTGGGGGCCGGCGCCGGAGCCGTCTTCGCCCGGACCGCGGAGCTTGACGTCCAGGTCCACGGCGCCACGCAGGCGCTGGCCGGCGCCCTGGTCGTCGGGCTCGCCGTGACGGTGGCAACGGGCGTGTTTCCGGTGTTCGGGTAGCCCGGGGGCCCGCCTACATCCGCGGCGTGCGGGTCTCGGACGTCCGTGATCGCACTCGTGACAAAGATTTATGTCGATCGGCGATAGAACCGGAAACAGTATTCCGGTATGTCGACCGACACCCAGCCCCCCTCGCCCGACCTGACAGCCGAGGAACTCCTCGCCGAGGAGCGCGAGCGGTACCGCGAGCGGACGCCGAACTCCGCGGAGATGGCCGGTGACCTCCGCGAACTCGTCCCCGCGGGGGTGTGCAGCACCTTCCGTGCGTTCGAGCCACACCCGATGCACGCCGAGCGCGCGGAGGGGACCTCGATACACGACGTCGACGGCACCGAGTACCTCGATTTCGCCCTCAACAACGGGACCCAGTTGGTGGGGCACACCCACCCCGAGCTGTCGGAGGCGGCGATCGAACAGATCGGCGAGGGGACCCTCTACACCCGCCCGAGCCGCCTCATCGAGTACGCCGCCGAACCCCTCATCGAGCGGTGGGACGCGATCGACCAGGTGCGGTTCACCAACAGCGGCACCGAGTCCGTGATGCACGCGACGCGGCTGGCCCGGGCGTACACCGGCCGCGAGAAGATCATCCGGATGGAGGGCGCGTACCACGGCGCCCACGACCCCGCCCTGGTGAGCTCGATGCCGCCGCTGGAGAAGGCCGGGGCGGCGACCGACCCGAACGCGGTCAAGGAGTCCCAGGGGATCCCGGACGGCGTCCCCGAGGACATCCTGCTCGCCCACTACAACGACGCCGACAGCGTCGAACGGCTGCTGCGGGAGCACGCAACGGAGGTAGCAGCAATCCTCGTCGAGCCCGCGTGTCTGAATCTCGGTCTCGTCGAACCGGAAAACGGGTTCCTCCAGCGGCTGCGCGAACTCGCCGACGAGTACAACGTCGTGTTGCTGTTCGACGAGGTGAAGACCGGCGTGAAGCTCGCCCCCGGCGGCGGCGCGGAGTACTACGGTGTCCAGCCGGACCTGGTCGCGCTTGCGAAGGCCATCGGCGGCGGCTACCCGGTCGGCGCGTTCGGCGGCCGGCGGGAGCTGATGGAGCTCATCGAGGCCGACCTCCGCGAGGGCGTCGCCACGGGGATGGCCCACTACGGGACCTACAACGGGAACCCACTGGCCCTGCGGGCGGTGGGCGTGACGCTCCGGGAGATCCTCGATTCGGCGGCCTACGACCACGTCACCCGCCTCGCCGAACGGCTCGCCGAGGGCTACCGCGACGTGATCGAGGACGCGGGCCTCGACGCCCAGGTCAAGACCGCGGGCTCCCAGGGGATAATCCACTTCACCGACGAGCCGATCCGGACCTTCAGAGACTGGGAACACGTCGACGAGACGCTCCACGAGGCGTACTGGGTCGGGATGGTGAACCGCGGCGTGGTCCCACATCCCCACGACGCCTCCCAGCAGTGGACCCTGAGCGTCCAGCATACCGCCGAGGAGGTCGACGACCACGTCGCGGCGTTCGCCGACGTCGCCGACGGGATCGCCGCCGCACAGGAGTGACGATGCCGCCCGACGCGAACCGGCGGACCTACGACATCCTCCGGCTGTTGGCCGACCACGAGCCGATCGGCAGCGTCCACCTCACCGACCACCTCCAGGAGCGGGGGTACTCGATCACGGAGCGGACGGTGCGGCTGATCCTGTCGGACCTCGACGACGACGGGCTGACCGAGAAGGCGGGGGGAAAGGGCCGACGGCTGACCCGGGCGGGGCGTGCTGAACTCGAACGCGGGCGCGTGAGCGGGCGGACCCAACACGTTCGCGAGCGCCTCTCGGAACTGACCAGCCGCGTCACCTACGACCCGACGAGCGATACGGGCACCGTCGTGGTCGGAACCGTCCGCGTTCCGAGCGACGAGCGGGCGGCACTCGATCGGCTCCTCGACGACATCGACGGGTCGCCGCTCGGGCCGGCGGTCGTCGCAATCGAGGAGCGCGGCAGCCACCTCGAACTGTCGGCGCCCTCGAGCGTCACCGTCGACGGGGTGTTGCTGTCCCACGGCATCGACAGCCACCCGGACACCCTCGGGTTAGTCGAGTACGAAGCCGACCCGACGCCGGAGTCGCTGCCGTACGACGACGACACGCCCGCGGCGGGCGGCGGTGCGATCAGACGGTTCACCGACGTCGTCGGCGACGAACGCGCCACGCTGGATCTCGTGTCGCTGCTCATCGGTGCGGGCCGGACCGACGTGGCGGCCGCGCTGTCGGGCGGAACCGGGCTGCTCGTGGCCGACAATCGGGAGATCCCGCTGGCCCGCTACGAGACGGCCGACGAACTCGTCGTCGGGATGCGGAACCGGCTCGGGGGCGTGTTCGACCTCCGCCGGCCGCGGGAGTCCGGGCCGTTCCCGTGGGGACAACCGGGCTGGACGTTCGCCTCGCTCACGTACGCCGGGATCGGGGAGTGCGTGATCGCCCGGTGCGTGGAATCGGGGATCGCAGCGGAGTGGGAGACGCTCGCCGGCCTCCGTCGCCGGGCGGAGCTGTCGCCGGTCGGAGGGTAGCGTCGTTCGGCGCCGGCCGGGTCGGCGGAGCGGCGACGCTTTCCGCCGGAAACCGCCCACCCCGACAGGTTCTCGGATTGATGGTGGATGAGTATTTCTTTTCTTTCGTCTCATTTCCGTTCAATTTTGTGTATGTCACGGAATTCCGACTCATCGTGCAGTTTCGGTCGAGTATGGAAGCATTTATACGCCACGGACCAAGTCCGACACACACGGTGGCAAGCTTATGCCAGGACACGACACTCACAACCGTCGCGAGTTCCTTCGGAAGACGACTGCGGGCCTGGGCGCGGCCGGGTTAGCCGGGCTGGCCGGCTGTTCCGGCGGCGGCGTCCTCGGGGGCGCCGGCGGGCCCAGCGGCCCGCTGACCGTCGCCGTCTACGGCGGCGTCTTCCAGGAAGTGATGGACGAACAGCTCTTTGCACCGTTCAACGAGGAGTTCGACTTCGAGGCCGAATCCGAGGCCCAGCCGACCTCCGAGGAGGCGCTGGTCCAGTACGAGAACGCCGTCTCGGCGGGCGAGGCCCCGGTCGACGTCGCGATCATGGCGAACACCGGCGTGCTGCAGGGGCTGAACTCAGACCTCTGGCACCTCTGGGACGGCGAATTCGAGAACCTCCAGTACATCAGCGACGGCCTCGTCCGCGAGGTCGACGGCGGGATCGCCAGCATCGGCGCGCTGTCGTGGTACATCAACCTCGTCCAGAACACCGAGATCATCGAGGAGCCCATCGACACCTGGGAAGCGCTGTGGGACAGCCAGTACCAGGACCAACTCGCGTTGCTCGGGTACGCCTCGAACTCCTTCCTGCTTGAAGTCACGGCGAACGTCCACTTCGACGGGAAGGACGTCCTGAACAGCCGCGAGGGGGTCCGGGAAGTGCTGCAGAAGCTCGAGGGCGTCAAGTCGCAGGCGAACATGTGGTACGAGAACGAGGCGGAGTTCCAGCAGCGCCTTCGCGACGGCGAGGTGCCCGCGGGGATGCTCTACAACGACATCACGCTCGTGATGCAGGACGAGGGCGCGCCCGTGCAGTCGAACTTCGTCCAGGAGGGGTCGATCCTCGACTCCGGTCACTGGGTCACCCTCTCGTCGTCGGAGCTCACCGAGGAAGCCCGGCAGTTCATCGACTACGCGAGTCGGCCGGAGGTGCAGGACCGCGTCGCGGAGAACCTCTACACCAGCCCGACCATCGACCGGCAGTACTCCGAGATCGACGAGGAGACCTACAAGACGATCTCGGGGCCGGGCCCCGACGAGGCGATCATCCCCAAGTACGAACTCTACGTCGAGGAGGAAGACTGGGTCAACGAGCAGTGGAACGAGTTCATCATCAGCGGGGACAACGTCAGCTAGATGAGCGAAATAACGCTGGAGGGGGTATCAAAACGCTACGACCGCGACGTCCTCGCGGTCGACGACATCGACCTCGAGATCGGGAGCGGCGAGTTCGTGACCCTCGTCGGACCGTCGGGGTGTGGGAAGACCACGACGCTGCGGACCATCGCGGGGTTCGAGAAACCCACCGCGGGGACGGTCCGCATCGGCGGCGAGGACGTGACCGGCGCGCCGCCCTACGAGCGCAACACGGGGATGGTGTTCCAGGACTTCGCGCTGTTCCCGCACATGACCGTCCGCGAGAACGTGGCCTACGGGATGGAGGCCGACGGCGGGTACAGCAACGCGGAGATCGACGACCGCGTCGCGGAGATGCTCGAACTCGTCGAACTCCCGGACACCGCCGACCGCTACCCCGATCAGCTCTCCGGCGGACAGCAGCAACGCATCGCCCTCGCGCGTGCACTGGCCCCGAAACCCGACGCCTTGCTTCTGGACGAGCCGCTCGCGAGCCTCGACAAGAAGCTCCGCGAGCAGATGCAGGTCGAGCTTCGCCGCATCCAACAGGAGATCGGCATCACCACCGTCTTCGTGACCCACAACCAGGAGGAGGCGCTGACGATGTCCGACCGGTTGGCGGTGATGAACGAGGGGCGGTTCGACCAGGTCGGCCCGCCCGGTGACGTCTACGACGAGCCCGACTCGCGGTTCGTCGCGGACTTCCTCGGAACGGCGAACATCTTCGACGGCTCCGTGACGACCCTCGAGGACGGTCGCGCGACCGTCGACTGTGCGGACGCCGAGGTCACCGCCACCGCCGACACGACGACGGCGGTCGACGACGACGTCGCGGTCGTGGTCCGCCCGGAACGGTTCCGGTTCGTGTCCGGAGCGACCGACGGCGGCACCCGCGCGGGCGCCGAGAACGTCTTCGAGGGGGAGATCACGTTCACCCGTCACCTCGGCAGCAGCGTCGAGTTCAGGCTCGAAACCGTTGCGGGTCGCGAACTGGTCGTCGTGCACCGGAGCGGGCTGGAAGGGTACGACCCGGGCGAACAGGTAACCATCGCGGTCGAGGCCGACGACTGTCGGCTCGTGTCACGGTAGATGTCGACGGAAACCTCAACGGGCGAGCGGGCCGACGAATCGGGGCGTGCGGGGCTCAGAGCCAACGCGAAGTGGTACGTCCTCTCGTACCCGCTGGCCTGGCTCGTGGCGGTCTTCCTCGTGCCGCTTCTGATGCTCGTGGTGTTCAGCTTCTGGGTGAACATCCCGGGCGGGCAGTACGAGGCGGGGTTCACCTTGGAGAACTACGTGCGGTTTCTCACGACCTCGCTGTACCTCAATCAGCTGTGGTTGACGATCGAACTCGCGTTGGTTACGTCGGTCTTCTCCCTGTTTCTCGGGTATCCGCTTGCGTACTACCTCGCGCGGCTCGATCGGCCGTGGCTTCGGGGTACGCTACTGATCACGATCATCTCGTCGCTTTGGATCACGTACGTCATTCGGGCGTACGCCTGGCAGGTCATCCTCGCGTCCAACGGGATCGTCAGTTCCGTCGGGGTCGCGCTCGGCATCCTCGAACGCCCGACGTCGTTCTACCCCGGATACTGGGGGCTGATCGTTGGGATGGTCTACGTGTTCCTGCCGTTTATGGTACTGACGCTGTACAGCAGCCTGCGGAACCTCGACGGCGAGCTGCTGGAGGCGTCGAAGAACCTGGGCGCCGGCCCGTTGCGGACGTTCCGGCGGGTGACGCTGCCGCTGACGAAAAACGGGATCGCCAGCGGGACGTCGCTCGTGTTCATCCTCGCGCTCGGGGCGTACGTGCTCCCGCGGCTGCTCGGCAGCGCTCAACAGCGGACCCTTCCGGTACTCATCGAACAGCAGATCATGAGCGAGAGCAACTACCCGTTCGGCGCGGCGATGAGCATCGGACTCATTGTCGTTGTCCTAGTGTTCCTCTGGCTTCTGCTCCGGATCACCGACGTAACGACCGGTGACCTCGGCGGAGTCGACGCCGTCGACGACGACGGCGACGCGCCGCGGGGCTCGGGAGGCGTAGTCGCCTACGCGTGGGGCGCTCTCGCCGAGGCCTCGGAAGCGATCGGGCTTTCGAGTGCCCTGGGAGCCGTCGGAGCCAGCGTCGGCAACGCCGTGCGGACTGTCGACTCGAACACCCGGGAGGCGATGATCGGGGCCTCGCTGCGAGCGTACGTCGCCGCGGTGATGGTGTACGTCGCCGGCCCGCTCGCCATCATCGTCGCGGTGTCGGTCACCCCCTCGGAGTTCCTGACGTTCCCGCCCGGCGGGTTCTCGTTGCAGTGGTACGTCACGTTCTTCACCGAACCCGGATGGATCGTCTCGCTTTTCAACAGCCTGACCATCGCGGTTGCGGCCGCCCTGCTCTCGACGTCCATCGGCGGCATCCTGGCGTTCTCACTCGATCGCTTCGACTACCGCCTCGAGTCCGTGTTCGCGACGTTCGGCGTACTGCCGATCCTCGTGCCGCCGGTGATCATCGGCGTCGCGTTCCTGGTGTTCTTCCTGCAGATCGGGTTCGCCGGCAGCTGGCTCAGCATCGTCGTCGCCCACGGGATCTTCTACGCGCCGTTTCCCTTCATACTCGTGATGCAGGGGCTCCGCGAACTGGATCGCACCTACGAGGAGGCCGCGATGAACCTCGGCGCCTCCCCCGTCCGGACGATCCGGACGATCACGTACCCGCTCCTGCGGGCGAACGTGGTCTCGGGGGCGCTGTTCGCGTTCATCCTCTCGCTGAACGAGTACATCATCGCGTGGCTGCTGTCGCTGTTCTTAGTCGAGACGATCCCGATCCACATCTTCAACCAACTCCGGTACTCCTACCCGCCGACGATCGCGGCCGCGAGCACGGTGTTCATCCTGCTCACGGTCGTGGTGATGACCTCGATCGACCGGCTGTCCGGGGGGATCTGGCAGTGAGCGCGCCCGTCGGCGACGCTCACATCGCGGTGGTCCAGACGGTCCCGGAGTTCGGCGCGATCGAACGGAACCGCCGTGCCACCGTCGAGGCGGTCGAGGCGAACGCCGACGCCGACCTGGTGGTGCTCCCGGAGTTGGCAACCAGCGGCTACGTCTTCGAGTCCCGCGCGGAAGTCGACGCCGCGGCCGAGCCCGCCGACGGGCCGACGGCGACCGCGTGGGCGGACGTCGCCGCGGAGACAGATACCTGGATCGTCGGGGGGTTCCCCGAACGCGACGGCGAGGCGACGTACAACAGCTCCCTGATCGTCTCCCCCGACGGCGTGGAAGGGGTCTACCGGAAGGTCCACCCCTGGAACGAGGAGAAGCGGTGGTTCGACCCCGGCGAGAAGGTCCCGACCGTACGGACGCCGTTCGGACGGCTGGGCGTCCAGATCTGTAACGACCTCTGGTTCCCGGAACTGACGGCAACGCAGGCGCTGGCCGGCGTCGACGTGATCGCGGTTCCGACGAACTGGGTGCCGGAGCCCGCTGCCCGCCCCGCCGGGTGGACGATGGGCGTCCACCAGGCGGTCGCGGCCGCGAACGCGAACCGGGTGTTCGTGGCGTGTGCCGACCGCGCGGGGACGGAACGGGAGATACCCTTCGAGGGGCAAAGCGTCGTCGTCGACCCGGACGGCGTCCCGGTCGCGGGCCCGCTACCGGACACGGGTAGTTATACGGCGACGGCCGACTGCGACCTCCGACGGGCCCGCGAGAAGGCGCTGACCGAGCGGGACGACGTGCTCGGGGACCGTCGTCCGGACGTCTACGAGGTCTGACTGCCGCAGTCCGGCCGTCGACGGCGGGCAACATTTATAACCCGACGGGCGAGTTGCGATGGCATACCCTTGCCACGTTACGAGCGAACGTACCGGACGATCGGCCGCGAGCGACCCCCCGGAGTCCCGGGGTCCCGGCGGCGGTGGGACGGTGACTGAGTTGCGCGTGTTCTACGACGACGCCGCCCTGGCTCACGTCGCGCCGGGAGGCGAGTTCGACGTTCCGGCCTCGAGGCGGCTCGCCGTCGAGGAACCGCACCCGGACCGGCGCGAGCGCGTCGAGAACGTCGTCGGAATACTCCGGAGTGAACTCGCGGCGGAGACGACCTGGACGGGGTTTGATCCGGCGACTCCGACGCAACTCCAACGGGTTCACGAACCGTCGTACGTCGCGGAGATCCGGACGTGGGCCGGGGAGGGCGGCGGCCGCCTCACCCCCGACACCGGCGGAAACACCGAAACCTACCGGGCGGCGCTGACCGCCGCCGGCGGCGCGGTCGCGGCCGCAGAACGGGCGATCGAGGCCGACGACGAGGTTCCATACGCCCTGGTCCGACCGAGCGGCCACCACGCCCAGTCCGACCGGGCCGACGGCTTCTGTTTCTTCAACAACGTCGCCGTCGCCGCGGCGCACCTCCTCGCCACGGACCGCGCCGACCGCGTCGCCGTCGTCGACTGGGACGTTCACCACGCCAACGGGACCCAGGAGATCTTCTACGACCGCGACGACGCCCTCGTGGTCAGCCTCCACCAGGATCACGACTCCTGGGACGAGGAGACCCACCCGCAGGCCTGCGACCTGACCGAGCGGGGGACGGGCGACGGCACTGGTTACACGGTGAACGTGCCGCTCCCGCCCGGGACGGGCGACGACGGCTACCAGTATGCCGTGGCTGAACTCGTCGAACCGGTGGTGGCGTCGTACGACCCCGACGCCGTGCTGGTGAGCGCCGGCCAGGACCCCGGAACCGTGGATCCGCTCGGCCGCAACGCGGTGACGAAATCCGGCTTCGAGTCGCTCGGCGCCGACGCCCGGCGGATCGCGGCCGATCACGCCGGCGGCTCCCTCGCGCTGGTCCAGGAGGGCGGCTACCACCTCAGCCACGTGGCGTACGCGACCCTCGGCGTACTCGAGGGCGTACTCGACGTCGAGACGGGCGTCGGGGATCCGTACGCGAACGTCCCTGGCGACACGCGGTCGGCGAAACGGGCCGTCGACGAGGCGGTCGCCGCCCACGGCGACTTCTGGCCGCTGCGATAGCCGTCGCGGCGAGGAGGCCCGGCGTCAGTCTGCGGCGATCGGCTCCGTCGAGGTCGCCGTACGGTCGACGTCGAGGGTGACCGTCCCGGCGCCCGAGTTCACGGCCTCGACCGTGCCCCAGATCCGCAGTTCGGTCGACGGAGTCGGGCCGATCACCACCCGGTCGCCCCGCGAGAGGGCGCCAACAGGGCCGCGAAGGGAGACTTCCGCCCGACACAGATCGGGGTCGTGGACGGTCTCGAAGTCGATCTTCTCGACGTTGACTCCGTCCAGCGCCTGTCCGTTCCGTTCGACGAGGACGTCCGCGGGGTCGGTCAACCGCTCGCTGTCCAGGGCCCGGTAGGCAGCCGCGGTCGGTTTGTATCCGCCGCGCGGACCCGGAACGCCCTCGATCAACTGAAGCGCACTCAGACTCTGCATCTGGTTGCGGATCGTTCCGGGGTTCCGGTCGAGTGCGGCCGCCAGTTCCTCTCCGCCCACGAGTTGCGTCTCGTCGTCCACGAGTTCCACGAGCGACTCGAGGATGCGGTGCTGGTTCGAGCTCAGCTCCGGTGTTGGCATACACGTCGCTACAGGACGTATTTGTATAAACGTTTTCTCTATAAGCGTAAAAGGTAGCGTCTGAATTAATATTCCCTTATTCGTTTGCCTATATTCATCGTATAAGGATTCAAAATGTCGGTTTGTAATATAGACGTAGTAGGGGGTGATCGTCGTCCGATCGAACGACCGCTCGGCCGGGAGCGGACGTATGCACCAGTTTGACCGTCCCGGCAGACGGGCGAACATTGACCCCACCGACCAACTCGCCGAATCCGACGCGACGGGTCTCCAGCACGGGATGTGCGCCGACATCCGGACGACGTTCCGCGGGGCCCTCGTGAACTCGATCCGGCGGGCGCTCTCGGCCGACGGGCCGGAGCTGACACGCTGCCTCAGGGGGCAGACCAGACTCGCCTTCGAGGCCCGCGAGTTCGCGGCGTTTTCCCTCGTCTTCCGCGACCGCATCGTCTCGGCGGTCAAGGCGAGAATCCCGCACCACGATCCCGAAGACGTCGACCTCGATCCGGCCGCCTTCGCCGAGCTGTGCGGACAGCGCGCGACGTTCGATGTCGTCGCACCGCGTCTGGCGGTGTTGTTCTCGCTCGCAGCTCGTCGGCTCGACGGCCGTCCGGTGGGCACCGCAGACGCCGGGGAGGCAGCGGCCGCGCCGTTCCCCGCGTGGCTCGACCCGGAGGGACTCATACTGTCGGCTATAACTACGTGAAGGTTTTCCACACCCCCGGGGTGTCGAAATCCGTCACGCGACTATAGCCGACAGTATCACGGGCGTCGGGTGACGGAGGGGACTGCCGCGGACCTCCAGAACCTCCTCGGGAACGTTTCCCGACGGTGGACGGGAGGTCCTGCCGCTGCTGTACGTGTACGCTGCAACCGTCGGCACGACCGGCAAACGGCGGAGACTCGGGGTTCCGTAGAATCGGGGCATTCACTACTGACCGGGGGCGTCTCCGCTTTTCGAGGCTCTTCGGAACCACGAGGGCGGGCCGAAGGCTGCCGTGCCATCTACCGGGAGAAACGTCACGTCGAGAAGCAGTCGTCTCCTGTGGTGACCGATCCGTTTCGCCGATCGACACATCAGTCGCTTGTATCAGTTGTGCTATTTATCCGATTCCACTGCCGTGTTCCGTCTTCAATCAATCCAGGCAACGTAACTCAACGGCGCACATTGTATATTCATTTGATATTTTCGCTCGCGACGCCGATCCGAACCTTCGGCAGGTCCGACAGTTACGATCTTCAGTCCCGACCGTCACCATTGGCAGTTCTATAGTAGCGTTTGCAACTGGTTCCACATCCGATCGCACGCCGTCGTGCGATCGAGTGAGCGAAGACTTGCAAACGCTACCACACGGAGCGATCCCGAGTCGTCGGCAGCGGCCGAGCCCCGAACAGCGCCGGGCTACCCGGAAGATCGACCCGTTCGCGGCTCCTTGCTCCGACCGATGGATCCGGTTCGCGGCGACGTGTCAGAAGTGACGGACGGTCCCGAATACGACCTCGACGTCCGGGAACACCCCGAACGGTACCGACGAGCGCGGCGCGTTCAAGATCGAACTCCTTCCACTATGGGGGATCGCGACGCTCCCCGAAGCCCGGGAGGGCGCCGAAGCGATCGTCGAGCGGTACCGCGAGTATCGAGCCGAAGACGACTTCGTCGGGATGGATATGGCGCGGAAGTACCTCCAGATGGGTTGGACCCGGGCGATGCGCTACGCGAAGTATCCTGGGGGCCAGAAGTACGAGACCGACGAGGACGGGACCCGGATCGAACGCGAGCCCCGGGAGTGGTACGACGAGGAGAAACGGGAGGTCGCGCTGGTCTACCGGGAGTGCCTCGACCGGGTGCGCGAGGACGAGGCCTACGAGCGGGCGAAACAGGAGCACGACGCACGGTACGGAACCGACGAGTGAACCCGCCGTGACTCCACAAGACCGATTACGAGACCCGAGAAACCGCCAGCATCGATGACCTCCGAACGGGAGAAGATGCTGCAGGGGGACCTGTACGATCCGGACGATCCGGAGCTCGTCGCCGACCGGAGACACGCACGGGAGCTGACGGACGAATACAACGGAACGGCACCGACCGAAGGCGACCGTCGAACCGCGTTGCTGGCGGAGCTTTTCGGGACCGCGAGCGAGGGAGCACACGTCGAGCCGCCGTTCCGGTGTGACTACGGGTACAACGTCCACGTCGGAGCGGACTTCTACGCGAACTTCGACTGCGTGTTCCTCGACGTCTGCCGGATATCGATCGGGGAGAACTGTCTGCTGGGCCCGGGCGTTCACATCTACACCGCGACACACCCGCGGGATCCCGAGGAACGTGCCGGGGGGCTGGAGTACGGCGAGCCGGTCACCGTCGGCGACGACGTCTGGATTGGGGGCCGTGCGGTTCTCAACCCCGGCGTTTCCGTCGGCGACGACAGCATCGTCGGGTCGGGCGCGGTCGTGACCTCCGACGTTCCGCCGAACGTTGTCGTCCGCGGAAATCCGGCGACCGTCGTCCGGGAGCACGACCCCGACGAGTGATCGGGTGGGGGGTCTCCCCCGGTCATTCACGGTCGAACACGGTCGCAGCGATCCGCTCTTCGACCTCCCGAACCCGTCTGATGAGATCGAGGGCATCGCCAACGACCGGGTGGGTCCAGTCGTGTCGCTCGTAGAGGTACTCCCGAAAGTTCAGCCCGCCCCCCTGGGGAGCGTCGACGTACTCCGTCTGGCGGTCGGCGATGAGGGAGTCACACTCCCGTTCTGCCGTCCGGAGCCGCCGCGCGGCGTCTTCGAGCCCCTCGAACGCCTGGCGGTTGAACTCGCGGCTGTGGACCCGGTCGACCGCGTTCGCCGCGTTCCGTAACCGCTGTTCGGACGCAGTGAGCGACTGGAGTTCTGACCCGACGAGCGACGCGAGCTCGGCTCGCTCCCCGGCGGCCGTCTGGCTCGCGTCCGCCAGCGCGTGCTGCAGCGGCGGGTCGAGGGTGTCGGTCGTGGCGAGCGCGGTGGCGAAGTCCGGCCCCAGCTCGGCGGCGACGTTCGTCAGTAACGGCTCCCCGTACTCCGACTCGTAAAAGTCGACGCTCATCACGGTCGCCCGGTACAGCTCCCGGACCGTCTCGGTGGTATCGCCGGCCGTACCGGCGGGGTCGCGGAGCAGGGTCCCGTCGACCGGAGCGCCCCGGTCGTCGGTGGCGTCCAACTCCCGTACCCTCTCGGAGAACCGTTCGAAGGCGACCCGTTCGGACTCGGTCCGACGCTTTTCCTCCCGGGCAGTCTCGATCGCCTCCGGGATCCGGGTCAGACAGCCGACGGCTGCGGCGAACGGAACCCCGTTCCACGCCGGGGCGGCGAGGCTGAACGCGAGCGGACCGAACCGGACGAGCGCGATCGTAGCGATTGCGGTCTTCGCCACTGACCGCAACCACCCCGACCGGGAACCGACCGCACTGATAACCTCTCGAAGCATCCGCATTCTCCTCGTTACACCGTACCACACCCGGTCCAGCCACTAATAGGTTCCTTCGCCGGGACACCGAAACGAGCCGCGTGTCGGAGGCCGATCAGTCGTCCTCGGTCGTCTGGCGGGCCGGGGACGACGACGCCGAACGGCTGTCACCGGTGACCGGCCCGAGCGACTCCGCCTCGTCGACCCGGATACATCGCACGTGGTTGTCCCCGTGTGTCTCGAACTCCGGGAACGCCGCGGAACACTCCTCTGTGGCGACCGGACACCGCGGGTGGAACCGGCACCCGGCGGGCGGGTCGCTGGGTTCGGGGACGGTCCCGGGGAGGGTGATGTCGTTCTCCGAATCGTAGTGCGGGTCCGGGACGGGAACCGCGGAGATCAGCGCCTTCGTGTACGGGTGTTTCGGGGACCCGAAGAGCGCCTCGACGGGCGCCGTCTCGATGACGTTTCCGAGATACATCACCGACACCTCGGTCGCGAACTGCCGGACGACGGAGAGGTCGTGGGTAACCATCACGTACGTCAGGTCGTACTCGTCTTTGATCTCGCCGAGCAGCTTCAGAATCTTCGATTGGACGCTCACGTCCAAGGCGCTCGTCGGTTCGTCGAGCAGTAGCAGGCTCGGGTTCAGACTGATCGCCCGGGCGATCGCCACGCGCTGTTGTTGCCCCCCGGAGAGTTCGTGCGGATACCGGCCGTAGTAGTCGGGGCCGAGGCCGACATCGTCCAGCAGACTCACCACCCGGGCGTCGATCTGGCGGTTCGTGGCGTCGGTGTGGAGGTCCAGCGGTTCCGCGATGATCTGTCCGATGGTGTCCCGGGGGTCGAGCGACGACTCGGGGTTCTGGAACACGATCTGGATCTCGCTTTTGAGTTCGCGTTGCGCGCCGGCCGAGAGGGTAGAAATGTCGGTTCCGTCGAAGCGGACCGTTCCACCGGTCGGCTCCTCCAGCCCGAGAAGCGTCTCCAACAGCGTGCTCTTCCCGCAGCCCGACTCGCCGACGATGGCGTGGATGTCGCCGGCGCGGACGTCCAGATCGACGCCGTCGACGGCCCGCACCGTTCCGGTCTGGCGGCGCAGGATTCCCTCCTCGATCGGGTAGTGCTTCCGGAGATCCCGAACCTGCAGGAGCGGCGTCGACTCCGCCGAGCCGTGAGACGTAGCGTTCCCGTTCATTGTTCGGACGCGTCGTGGACCAGACACGAGGCCTCGTGTTCGTCGCCGCCTACCGGATCCGGCCGCGTCGTGCGGCACCGCGGCTCGGCGTCCGGACACCGAGGGTGGAACGCACACCCCTCCGGGGGGTCGAGCATATCCGGAACCGACCCTTCGATGACGCGCAGTTCCTCGTTCGGGCGGTTGATGTTCGGGATCGTCCGGAGCAACTCCCTGGTATACGGGTGGGCCGGCGTATCGAAGATGTCGTAGACGCTCCCGTATTCGACGACCTCGCCGGCGTACATCACCGCGATCTTGTCACAGAACTCGGCCACGACGCCGAGGTTGTGGGTGATCCAGAGCACGGAGAGTTCCGCCTCCGATACGACGTCTTTGAATATCTCCAGTACTTTCTTTTGAACCGTCACGTCGAGCGCCGTGGTGGGTTCGTCGGCGATGATCAGATCCGGGTCGAAGCCGAGCGTCATCGCGATCGAGACGCGTTGCTTCATCCCCCCCGAGAGCTCGTGGGGGTAGCTGTCGAGAACCCGGTCGGGGTTCGGCATATCCACCATCTCCAGGTACTTCTTCGCGATCTCCTCGGCTTCGGCGTCGCTCACGTCGCGGTTGTGGCCGATCGTCTCGACCATCTGGCTCCGGACGGAGTACACCGGATCCAGGGAGGTAGAGGGGTCCTGGAAGATCATCGTCACGTCCCGGCCCCGGACGCGCTGCATCTCGCGGTCCGACAGGCCGAGCAGGTCCCGTCCGTGGAGCGCGATGCTGCCGGCGTCGATCCCGCCGGGGGACTCGATCAGTCTGAGGATCGACTGGGCGGTGACCGACTTGCCGCTCCCGGACTCCCCCACGAGTCCGACGCGTTCGCCCTCCTCGATGGTGAGGTTGACGCCGCGGAGGGCCTCGACGGTGCCCGCGTTCGTGTCGAACGTCGTCTCAAGATCGCGGATCTCGAGTAGCGGGCCGTTCATCGGCTGTTCTCCAGTTTGGGGTCGATGGTGTCTCTGAGCCCTTCGCCGAGGAAGTTGAACGACATTATCACGAGCACGATCGCCAACCCGGGGAACACGGAGATCCACCACGCCGTCGTGATGTACTGCCGTCCGGCCGAGAGCATTATGCCCCACGACGCCGTCGGCGGCTGGACGCCGAGTCCCAGAAACGACAGCGAGGCCGCAACGGCGATCGCGTTTCCCATCTGCAACGTGACGACCACGAACGCCGGGACGATCGCGTTCGGGATGAGGTGTCGGAAGATGATCCTGGCGTCCGAGAGCCCGATGGCCTCCGACGCCTTGATGAACTCCAGTTCGCGCAACGAGAGCACCTCCCCGCGTACGAGTCGCGCGAAGATGCCCCAGAACACCAGCGCGATCGCGGCGAGGACGGTGGTGAGGTCCGGTTCCAGGATCGACGCCAGCGCCAACCCCATAATGATCGCGGGGAACGCCCAGGTGGTGTCGATTGCGGTCTGGACCACCGAGTCCACCTTGCCCCCGTAGTAGCCGGCGAGGGCGCCGAGGACGGAGCCGACGACGAACGCGAGCCCCATCGAGGTCACCGCGATCTGGAGTGCGATCCGGCTGCCGAAGATCACCCGCGAGAGGATGTCGCGTCCGAGGCTGTCAGTCCCGAACGGGTGGGCGGCGGAGGGTGCGGCCCTGATCGCGGTCGGGTTGACCTCCGTCGGGCTGTAGGGGGCGAGCTGCGGCGCAAAGAGCGCGACCACGGCGACGAACGCCAGGATCCCGGCGCCGATGATCGAGAGCCGGTGTTGAGCCAGGTCGCGGAGGAAGTAGGTGACCCGCTCGACTCGCGACCCGGCGCTGCCGATCCGGTCGACTTCCTCCTCCCACTCTTCGGCCAGTCCCTCCCAGTCGATGGACGTCGTTTGCTCACTCATTGTCACTCGTACCGTATCCGCGGGTCGACGAGCCCGTACAGGACGTCTGCGAGGAAGTTTCCGAGCATAATTGTCGTCACGAGGATCATCAGGATGGCGCGGACGACCGGGTAGTCGCGTTTGAAGATGCTATCCACCAGCAGGTGGCCGACGCCCGGGCGGTTGAACACGATCTCGATGACGAGCCCGGAGGCCAGAATGTAGCCGAACCGGAGGCCCAAGAGGGTGATGATCGGAATCAGGGCGTTCCTGACCGCGTGTTTGAGGATGACGTTCCGCTCGGGGAGGCCGTGGGCGCGCGAGGCCGTGATGAACTTCTCGTTCAGCGTCTCGATCATCGACGACCGCATCACGCGCGTCTCGATTGCGCTGCCGCGGAGGCCGAGCGCCACGGCCGGGAGCACCAGCAGTCCGAGCGTCCCGTATCCGACGGCGGACACCCACTGCAACTGGATCGCGAAGATCAGTATCAGGATGATGGCGAACCAGAAGCTCGGGAACGAGACCGCGAGGAGAACGAACCCCATCGACAGGTAGTCCCACTTCGTGTGCTGTTTCAGGGCCCCGATGATCCCGAACGGGATCGCGATCCCGTAGGAGATCGCGAGTGCGAGCAGCGAGAACCGGAGGCTGATGGGTGCACGGATGGCGATCATCTCCGTGACGGGGTTCCGCGTCGCGACGGAGACGCCGAGGTCACCCTGCAGAAGGTTCCCCATCCACGCCAGATACTGGATGTACACCGGCTCGTCGAGCCGCCACTTGGCTCGGATCGCGGCGAGCTCCTCGGGGCCGGCACGCGGCGGTGCCAGCGTCGTGACCGGGTCGCCGGGGGTGAGCTGGACGAGCGCAAAGACGATCCCGGACGCCAAAAGCAGCTTCGGGAGCAGCCCCAGCGTCCGACGCCCGATGTACGAGTAGAGGCTCATCTCTCGGTGGCGGTGTTACCACTCCTCGCTCTCGACGGGCCACATTACGGCACCCTTGTAGTGTGGCTTCCAGTTTTCGATGTGGTCCCCCCACGCGTCTGCGGCCGTCGGATAGACGAGGTAGATCATCGGAACGACGTTCTCGAGCAGGAACTTGTGTGCCTCTTTGAACCGTTCGGTCCGCTCTTCGAGCGTGTTCGCGTCCCGCGCCCGATCGGTGAGTTCCGTCGCCTGCGGGTACTGCTTCCAGGCGTTCGAGTTGAGGTAGTAGGAGTCCTCGGCGGATTCGCTCGTCGCCCACCAGAGCTGGTCGGCGTTCCCCCAGTCGTAGAACGTCGACATCCCGGCGGCGAAGTTGCTGTTGCCGACGTCCTGTTTGAACGTCGAGGTGTCGGTCTGGCTCACCTCCATCTGGACGCCGACGTCCTTGAGTTGCTCCTGGATGAGGGTGGCACGCCGGCGGGAGAGCTCGGTGTTCTGCGTGAGCAGGGTGAAGCGCGCTTCGCGGCCGTTCTTCGTGCTGATGCCGTCGGGGTTGACCGTCCAGCCGTTGTTGCGCATCACACTCCTCGCCCGTTCCAGGTCGTACGTGTAGTTGAACTCCTCCGGAACGTTGTGTGCGGCGGTGGTCGGGACGAGGTAGTTCGGTGCCGGCTGTCCGATCCCGTTGAAGATGACGTCGACGATCTCCTGGCGATCGATGGCGTAGGAGATCCCCTTCCGGAGGCTCAGATCCTCGGCCAACACCGGCGACGTGCTGGTCTCGGGATCCAGATTGAGCATGATGAAGATCTGCTCGGTGCTCGCCGGCGGCGCCGCGACGTTGAACTGGTCGTTCTCCTGGTAGTTCGGCACGCGGTTGTACGGGAGGCCCGCGATCAACCCGTCGACGTCGCCCGCTTCGAGCGCCGAGGTCCGGGTCGCCGTTTCGGGGTACGACTGGTACTCCAGCCGCGCGGGCCGAACTTCCACGTCCCCGTCGTACAGCTCCTTCTCCCACGGTTTGGGCCAACTCCACTCGTCGTACCGTTCGAGGATCGCGTGGTCGCTGTCGTGTTCGACCTCCTTGAACGGGCCGGCGCTGACCACCTTCCCGCTCTGTCCGTACTCGTCGCCGTACTTCTCGACTGCCTCGCGGCTGTGGAGCTGCCCCCACGCGGACGCGAGGTCCCAGACGATGTAGGGGTCCGGGGACTCGAACATCACGCGGGCCCGGTAGGTGTCCTCGACGACCACGTCGTCCACCGAGTCGACGACGTACGACGTTCCCGAGCCGTTCGCCAGGAAGTCGGTGAGGTGCCACTTCACGTGTTCGGCGTTGAACTCCGAGCCGTCGTGGAACACCACGTCGTCGCGGAGGTCGAACACCAGCTCCTGGCCGTCGTTCTCGTAGGACCAGTCGGTCGCCAGGTGCGGCGTGACCGCGCCCTGCCTGTTGAACGAAGTGAGCGTGCTTATCACCCGGAAGTTGTGCGCGCCGTCGTCGGCGGCGGTCCGGGTGTCCATGATCGGCGGAACCGGTTCCGGGAGGCCGATTCTGACCGTTCCGGAGTCGTCGCTTTCCTCCGTGCTTCCGGAACTGTCCGATCCGGAATCCGAGTCCGATCCGTCGGTCTCGGTGTCCAACCCGGTCTGTGCCCCGTCGCTGTCGTCGCCGGTACATCCGGCCAACCCGACTGTTCCGGCGAGTACGCTACCTTTTAGTAACGTCCGTCGGCGCATGACAAGTGTTATCTATACTTTACGTATAAAAAACTATTGTAATATGACGTATGCTACGCCGTCCGCCGGATCGGGAGAACGGTCGGTAGGCGGCTCTTGCTCGGTCGTTTTCAGGGGTACCGGGGTGGATCAGTCGTCCTGACCGACTCATACTGTTGGCTATAACTACGTGAAGATTTTCGGCACCCCGGGGTGTCGAAATCCGTCACGCGACGATAGCCGACAGTATCAGTTCCCGTAGTCGATCGCCACCGACTTCACCTGCGTCATCCCTTCGAGGTGCCACGTCCCCTTGTACTCGCCGCCGCTTCCGCTCTGCTTGAACCCGCCGAACGGGAGTTGATGCTCCCAGACGTTGTTCGTCCCGTTGACCACCACTCCGCCGGACCGGAGTCGGTTCACCACCCGGTGGGCGGTCCGGAGCGATTCGGTGAACACCGCCGCCTGGAGCCCGTATTTGGTGTCGTTCGCGATTTCGACCGCCGCCCCGGTGTCTGCGGCCCGGATGATCGGCGTCACCGGCCCGAACGTCTCCTTGGTCGCGACCCGCATCCCCGGCGTCACGTCGGCCAGGACGGTCGGCTCGCAGTACCGCTGCCCGACGGAGCCGCCGGCAGTCACCCGGGCGCCGGCGTCGACCGCGTCCGAGACGTGTTCGCGGACGGTGGACCGGGTGTCGTCGTTGATCGGCGGGCCGACGTCGGTGGCCTCGTCAAGCGGATCGCCCACGACGAGCGACCCGGTGCGCTCGGTCACGGCGTCGACGACATCGTCGTAGACGGCATCGGTCGCGATGACCCGCTCGGTCCCCGAGCAGGACTGCCCGCAGTTGTAGTTGCTCCCCGTCACGATCGCGTCGGCGGCGGCCTCGACGTCGGCGTCGTCGAGCACCAGAACGGGGTCCTTGCCGCCGAGCTCCAACAGGGCCTGGGCGCTCCGTTCCGCCGCCGTCGCGGCGATCCGCTGGCCCACGTCCGTGCTGCCGGTGAACGCGACCAGCCGGACCGCGTCGTGCGTGCTCAGCGCCGCCCCGACGCTGCTGCCGGGTCCGGGGACGAAGTTGAACGCGCCCTCGGGCAGCGAGGTTTCCGCGAACGCCTCCGCGATGTACGTCGCCGTCAGTGTGGCTTCCGACGCGGGGTTCCACGTCACGGGGTTGCCGGTCACGAGCGCCGCCGAGAGGTGATCGGTCGGGATCTCGAACGGGTAGTTCCAAGGCGTGATGACCCCCGCCGGCCCGTACGGCTCCCGCTGTGTGAAGTTCAGCCGCGCCTCGAACGTCGAGCGGGTCACCTCGCCGTTGAGCCGGACCGCATCCGCGGCGTAGGACCGTCCCGAATCGATCGCGCTCTCCACTTCCGTGCGCGCCTCGCTCAGCGGCTTCCCGGTCTCACGTGCCATCGTCTCGACGATCTCGTCGGCGCGCTCCGCCAGTCGGTCCATCGCGGATCTGATCGCGTCGGCCCTGTCGTGGACGTTCATCTCCCTGAACGTCCGCGCCGTCTCGGTCGTCGCCACGACCGCCTCCTCGACGTGTTTCGGCGTCCCACGGGACACCGAGCCGAGCGTACTGTCGTCGACCGGGGAGCGGCACGCCAACGGATCGGCCGCCGAGTCGCGCCACTCGCCGTCGATGTAGAGCTGTCGCATCGCCGCAACGTTCGGGAGTGGGCGACATAAATCCCGGTTCGAGCCACCCAAACAAATTTCAGCCGACTCCGAGTGGGTCCGAGCGTGTATGTCGGCCGCGCTCAGTGTCCTCTCCCTGTCGCTCGTCTCGGGGCTCTGTTGGGGGATCGGGCCGATCTTCTCGAAGCTCGGGATGGAGCACGGCGGACGCTCCGAGCGCGCGACGCTCGTCGTGCTCTCCGTCGGGGCGACGATCTTCTGGGTCGTCTCGCTGGGCTCGAGGGTCGGCCTCGGCGGGGGCGGCAACCTCCCGCTGGTCGCCCTGTCGGCGTTCGTCGTCTCGGGGCTCTGCGGGACCTCCCTCGCGTGGTTGCTGTGGTTCCGCGGCATCGACAGGGTCGGCGCGAGCGTCAGCAACGTCGTCTTCTACTCCCAGCCGCTGTTTGCGGTGCTGCTTGCGGCACTCCTGCTCGGCGAACGGGTGACGGCCACGGTCGCCGTGGGCGTCGCGCTCATCGTCGGCGGCATCACGCTCCTGTCGCTGTCGGGCGATCGGGCGGTCGGCTCGTGGAACCTGAGCAGCCTGCTTTTCCCCCTCGGGGCCGCGGTCCTCGCCGCGGGCGGGACCGTGTTGAACCGCTTCGGGTTCAGCATCTCGGCGGTGACGCCGCTGGAAGCCGCGACGGTGAACCTCACCAGCGCGCTCCCGCTGATGGTCGGCTACGCACTCGTCAGACAGCGGAGCGTGTTCACCGGGGTCGGCCGGTCGGACCTCTACTTCGTGGGGTCCGGTCTGGCGAACGCCGCCGCGCTGTTTACGATGTTCGCAGCGCTGGAGACCGGATCCGTCGTGTTGGTCGCACCGATCGTCGGCACCTCGCCGCTGTTCACGACGCTTTTCGCGTCGATGATGATCCCGGACGTAGAGCGCGTCACGCGTCGGACCGTGGTGAGCGCGGCGCTGACGGTGGCCGGCGTGGCGGCGATCTCGTTCGTGTGAGCCGTGAAGGCGCCTCCGGACGCGGCCGAATCGACAGCAGGGTTATGAGGTGCGCCCGGCGATACACGGGTGATGTCCGAGGACCCGCCGCGACCCGCGAGTCACCCGCCGGGATACGACGAGGACTCGCCGTACGACGGGACCGAACTCGACGCGCTCCCCGCGTGGTGGCGGGAGAACGTCGCCGCGTTCCGACGCCACGGGATGCGGCCGTACCGTCCCCCGCGGTTCGCCGATGGGGCCGTCACGACTGAGATCATCGATAGGCTCGAAGCCGAGCACGGGATCGACGTCCGGATCCGGGCGCTCGACCCGCAGGCCGGCGGCGACTGGGAGGTCGTCGTCGACGGCGACCCGGTCGGCCGTATCGAGCGGGAGCGGACGGAGGGCGGCTACTCGGAGTACGGCGTGACGGCGGCGGAGTTCGAGACGATCGTCACTGAGGCACTCGGAGAATGAGGCCTCTCTATCGCCGGCTCAGATGTCGTAGAGCCGTTCGGCGTTCCCGCCGAGAACGGCGTCGATGTCGTCGGCGGACAGGTACTCCCGGAGCCGTCCGACGGCCGTCTCGGGGGTGTCGGTCACGGCGTGCGGAAGGTCCGAGGCGAAGACCACGTTCTCCGGGCCGACCATCTCCACCATCGCGGGGAAGTACGGGAGCGTCTCCCCCGACTGGTCCATCGGTTGCGTCGCCCAGTAGAACGACTCCGAGAGGTAGGCGCTGGGCAGTTGCGAGAGCGCCGGCAGTTCGTAGCCGAGTTCGAGGTAGTGGTCGTCGAGGCGGTAGGTGAAGAACGGAACGAACCCCAGTCCGGCCCCCTGGACGACGAACTCCACGTCGTACCGCTCGGGGACGCCCTCGAACAACAGCGAGGTGACGTTCCGCATCTGGACGAACGAGTGCTGGTAGACGAAGTCCTCCGGGAACGACTGCGCCCACCAGTACTGCTGGCCGAAGCTCTTGTTCCCGACCGTCGACTTCATCGCGATCGGGAGGTCCTGCGCCGCCGCGGCCTCGTATATCGGGTGGTACTGGCGGTGTCCAAGCGGCGGCAGCACGCCGCTTGCGGGAAGCTGGACCCCCACGATGTCGTCCTCGTCTCCGATACGGTCGATCTCCGCGGCCGCCCGCTCGGGGTGTTGCGGTGCGACGACGGCGTTCCCCACCAGCTCCGGATGCCCGTCCAGCTCCGCGAGCAACCAGTCGTTGTACGCCGTGGCGAGCGCGACGGCGAAGCGGTCGTTGTTCACCTCCGACAGCCCCAGATTGAGCGTCGGATTCACCACGCCGGTGTCGACGCCGACGTCCCCCGCCCGGTCGGCCAGTTCCGCGGCGCCGATGGAGTCGTCCACGTCGGCGGCGGCGACCGGCTCCCCCCCGCCGTTGGTTCGCTTGTACTCGTAGAGGGGGTAGCTGGACGGGCCCGCGTAGATCATATCATGGTGCATATCGGTCAACGAGATCACGCGGTGGGCCCCGGAGGACTCGTCCATCCGCGCCAGCAGACCGGCGGGCGTCTCCTGGACCTGCGCGTCCACGTCGACGACGCGGTCGACCTCGGAGAGTCCGCTCACACGCTCCGCTTCGTCGACCCGCAGGGCGCTCTCCAGCATATCAGGCGCAACGGGGAGGGCGGTGAAATAGTTTTCCGCAGGCGACGACGACGCGGCCCGAACCGCGACGCGGGGTCGGGCTCACCGGACGGCGTACACTGTGCCGTCCTCCACCTCGACGTCGTAGGTCGGGACCGCGTACCGCTCGTCCTTCGGGCTCCGTCCGGACGTGATGTCGAACTTCCAGCCGTGCCACGGACAGACGACGTACTTCTCCTCGCCGTCGTAGTCCCAGTCCCAGCCGTCCTCGCTCGTGGTCATCTGCCCGCTCAAGGCGCCCTCACAGAGCGGGCCGCCCTGGTGGATGCAGTAGTTCGCGACGGCGTAGTAGTCGCCGTCGTGTCTGAACACCGCGATCTCCTGTCCCCTGATCTCCGTGATGACCCGCGAGCCGTCCTCGGACAGTTCGGTGGCGTCGGCGATCGGGTACCGCTCCGTCATCGGATGTCGTACACCTCGACCGCGTTCCCGCCCATCATCCCCCGGACGGCATCGGCCTCGAAGTAAGCGCGAACGCGGTCGAAGAGCTCCTCCGGCGTGTCGAAGTCCGGGTGGGGCGCGTCGGCGGCGAACATGAGGTTCCCGGGGCCGATCAACTCGACGAGCCACGCGAGGTGTCGCGGGGTCTCCGCAGTGTGGCCGAGCGGCTGCGTACACCAGTAGAGGGCGTCGTCGACGTACTCACGCGGGGGGTTCGGAAGCGCGGGGATCTCCGCTCCGAACTCGTGGTAAGCGGTGTCGAGTCGCCGGAGCAGGTAGGGGACGTAGCCGATCCCGGCCTCCTGGAACACGAACGTCAGATCCGGGAAGCGTTCGGGGACGCCCTGGAGCAACAGCGAGGTGGCGTTGGTCATATGCGCAAACGGGTGCTGTGTGACGTGGTCCTCGGCGTACGTTTCGGCCCAGTAGGACTGCTCCGGGAACGGCTTCATCCCCGCGCCGCTCGTGTGCATACTGATCGGCAGGCCGTTTGCCTCCGCGGCGTCGTAGATCGGATCGTACGAGGCGTGGCCGGCCGGCGGGAGCAACGCGGTGCCGAGCAACTGGATCCCCGCGATGTCGTCCTCGTCGGCGAGTCGATCGATCTCCTCGGCCGACCGGTGTGGGTCGTGGGGCGCGACGACCAGGTTCCCGACGAGGTTGTCGTAGGCGTCGAGTTCGGAGACGAGCCAGTCGTTGTACCCCTGTATGATCGCGACCGCGTAGTCGCGTTCGCGGACGAAGTTGAGGTTGAGAATCAGGGTCGGATTCACCACCCCCGCGTCGACGCCGATCCGCTCGGTGACGGCGGCGGTCTCTTCGAGTTTCGCGTCGTCGTAGAGCCCCGCGGGGTCGCCGTCGCCCTCGGCCATGTCCTCGTAGAGGTACGTCGGCGTCGGCGAGTGATAGAGGTTCATTTCCGTCCCGGGAGCCGGCGACCGCTCGAAGAACCGCTCGAAGCGCCGGTGGTCGGCGTCCAGGTGTGCTCGGATGTCGTCCCACGAGGCCTGTGCGTGTGCGTCCGCGTCCACGATGAGTTCGACGTCCTCGAGGGACGACAGCCGATCCGGCTCGATCGTCTGGGACATACCTCAAGAGTCGGCAGTTGACATAAAAAACCTTGCGTCGGGCAAGAACGTTCGCCGCCGAACTGGGGACCGGCGGTGGCGACGCCGGACTCCGAGTGAAAGTTTATGCCCGGGGCTCCCGAGGTGGTAAGCGGACGCTTCCAAGATGGCAACGGATAGTTACACCGGCGCCGACCTGTTCGTGGACGCGCTTGAGCGCTACGGCGTGACCCACCTGTTCGGCAATCCCGGAACGACGGAACTCCCGCTGATGCGGGCTGTCGCCGACTCCGCGCTCGATTACGTACTCGGCCTCCACGAGGACATCGCGGTGGGGATGGCGGGCGGGTACGCGAGCGCGCGGCGGTACCACGCACACCACGACCCGACCATCACGCCCCTGGGCGTTGTGAACCTCCACGTCGCCCCGGGGATGGCACACGGGCTGGGCAACCTCCAGAACGCGGCGTGGTCGGGCGCCCCGCTCGTGGTCACCGCGGGCAACCACAGCACCGACTTCCAACACGAGGAGCCGATCCTCTCGGGCGAACTCGTCGGGATGGTCGAGGAGTACTGCAAACTGAGCGCCGAGGTCACCGACGTCTCGGCGCTCCCGACGATGACCCGCCGGGCGGTGAAGACGGCGCTCACGCCGCCGACGGGGCCGGTCTTTCTGAGCCTTCCGATGGACGTGATGATGGACGGGACGGACGCCGCGCCGGAGCGCCTGGGGTCGATCCCCGGCGCCGGGGCGGGAGACGCCTCGCGGCTCGCCGACGCGGCAGCCGCGCTTGAGGGGGCCGACGACCCGGTCTTGGTCGTCGGCGATCGGATCGCGCGGTCGGGTCCGGAGGCCGTCGACGCCGCCGTGGAACTCGCGGAGGCGACCGGGACCGCGGTGTACAGCGAGATGAACACCTGCGAGATCAGCTTCCCGCCGGACCACGACCAGTGGGTGTCGTTTCTCTCGCCCGATCCCGAGATGGCGCGACCCGCGTTCGACACCGACACCATAGTGTTCGTCGGCTGCACGTCGAACACTCCCTACATCCCGTACGACGAGCCGTACGTCCCTCCCGAGGCGACGGTCGTGGAAGTCAACCTCGACCCCCGGGAAATCGGGAAGAACGACCCCGCTGACGTGGCGATCGCCGGCGACCCCGGAGCCGCGATGCGGGAGGTCGCCGACCGCGTGACCGTCCCGGAGGCGGAGCGCCGTCGGCGGCGGTCAGCAGTTCCCGAACGGCGCGAGGCGGCGGCGGCGTCCCTGGGAATCGGGGAGGGAACGACCCCGGATGGAGAGATCACCAAGTCGGCGCTCGCGGACGCGCTGGCCGACGTGGCGGGCGACAGTTACGTGCTCAACGAGAGCAACACAAGCAAGTTCGCGCTGCTCTCCCGGTGGCACCTCCAGCCCGAACAGTTCGTCTCGAACAAGAACGGCGGGCTCGGATACAGCCTCCCCGCGACGGTCGGGGCCGCCGTCGCCCACGAGGAACACGGCAGCGACCGCCCGGTCGTCGGGTTCGTCGGCGACGGCTCGTACCTCTATTACCCCCAGACGCTGTACTCCGCCGCGCGGTACGACCTCGATCTCACGGTAGTCGTCCCCAACAACCGGAACTACCGCATCCTCAAGGACGGGATGCTGGAGATCTACGGCGGTACCGACGCGGATCACGAGTACGTCGGGATGGACCTCGACCCGGCGGTGGATCTCGTGGCCAACGCCGAGAGCCACGGCGCCGACGGCGTCCGGATCGACGACCCCGACGAGTTGGCCGGGGCGCTGTCCGAACTGATCGACGCCGACGGCCCCACGGTCGCCGACGTGACCGTCACCGACTGACGGGCGCCGTCGGCCCCGCGGGCGATGCCAAAGCGTATGTGCCCGCCGGGCGAGAAACGACGCGATGACGACGCAGTCACCGGTACGGGTCGTCCACATCGACCCGCACGGATTCGACGACGTGGCGATCGAGCGGGAACTGTTCGAGTCAGCCTTCGAGTCCGTCGAGTTTGTCACGGTCGATACCGGCGGGGACGCGATCGCGGCCGACGTCGACCGGGCGGACGTCCTGCTCGCACACTACGCCGAGGTGACGGCGGAAGCTATGGACGCCGTCGGGTGTTCGGTGGTGACGGTGTACGCCACGGGCGTCGACAACGTCGACGTCGACGCGGCAACCGAGCGCGGGACCGCAGTCACGAACGTGCCGGAGTACTGCAACGAGGAGGTCGGCGAGCACATCGTGTCCCTTGCGCTCGCGCTCGTTCGGGGCCTGCCGCAGTACGACGCCCGGACGGCAGCCGGCGGCTGGGACTGGGACGCGGTCTCGCCGGTTCGGACGGCGTCCTCGCTCACGTTCGGGTTCTTCGCGTTCGGGAAGAAAGCGAGAGCCGCGGCCGACCTCGCCGCGGCGATCGGCGCCGACGTCGTCGCCCACGACCCATACCTCGACGACGAGGAGATCCGCGCGGCGGGCGCGTCCCCGGTGTCGTTCGACGAACTCGTGGAGGGGTCAGACGTGCTCTCCGTGAACGCGCCGCTGACGCCGGAGACCCAAGGGTTGTTCGACGGCTCCGTCTTCGAGCGGATGCCCGCCGACTCGATCCTGATCAACACGGCGCGGGGGACGCTCGTCGACGAGGCGGCGCTGGTCGAGGCCTTGGAGGAGGGCCCGCTCTACGGCGCCGGACTCGACGTCCTCGCGACCGAGCCGCCGCGCGATGACAACCCGCTTTTGACGCGGTCCGACACCGTCGTGACCCCGCACGCCGCGTGGTTCTCGCCGGGCGCCATCCGTCGGCTCCGCGAGCGGGCCAGCGAGATCGGGGCCGCGGCGTACCGCGGCGAGGCAGTCGACGGCGTCGTGAACCCCGAGGCGTTCGGGAACCGGTAGCCGGGACCTGGGAGATTTATTACGCGGAAGTCCGAAACCGAGGTATGGAGCTCTCCGAAGCGGAGTCAGAACTCCGGGCAACGGCCGCGGAGTTCGCTGCCACCGAGATCGAACCCGTCGCCGTCGAGTTCGAACGGGAGAACAAACATCCCAGAGACATCGTCCGGAAGGCGGCCGAGAAGGGCCTCACGTCCGCGGCGCTCCCGGCGGAGTACGGCGGCGGCGGACTGGGGATCACCGGCAACCTCGTCGTCCGCGAGGAGCTGTACGCGGCCGATCCGGGGATCGCCGAGGCGATCACCGGATCGATGTTCGGGTGTGAGATCATCGCGGCCGAGGGCACAGAGGAGCAGGCCGAACGGTGGGTTCGGCCGGTGACGAACGGCGAGATCATCACCGGCGCGGCGATGACCGAACCCCGGGGCGGGTCGGACTTCGCGAACACGGAGACGCGCGCCGTTCGCGACGGCGACGAGTACGTCATCAACGGCGAGAAGATCTTCATCGGCAACGGCCCGATCGCGGACGCAGTCTTAGTGTTCGCGCGGACGGCGGACACCGATCCGCCGCACCGCGGGATCTCGTCGTTCGTCGTCGAGTCCGGGACAGAGGGCTTCCACCAGGTGGAGTTAGACGAGTTCGCCGGTCCGGGCGCGATGTCTCTCGGGCGGCTGGAACTGGACGACGCGCGGGTGCCCGCAGACGCGCTCGTCGGCGAGGAGGGCGAGGGGTTCTACCAGGCGATGCGGACGATGAACGGGAGCCGCCTGGAGATCGCGGCGAGTTCGATCGGCGCGGCCCGGGGGGCGCTCGACCGCACGATCGACTACATCTCCGACCGGGAGGCGTTCGGCGATCCAGTCTCCGAGCGGCAGGCGGTCCGCCACCGCATCGCGGAGTACGAGGCGCGGCTCGAAGCCGTCCGGAGCCTGACGTACGAGGCGGCACGGGACCTCGAGGAGGACGCCGACCTGGCGGAAGAGCCCGCGATGGCGAAGCTCCTGGCGTCGGAGCTCGCCGAGGAGGTCGCCAGCGACGCGATCCAGTTCCACGGCGGCTACGGGCTGCTCGACGAGTACCGGGTCGAGGAGTATCTCCGGTGGACGAAGATCGCACAGATCTACGACGGAACCAGCGAGATCATGCGGGACATCATCGCGGAGTCGGCCATCGACGGGTAGCCGCGTGGGCCCGGCCCGAACTCACCCGTTCGCAGTCGAGGACGGCACCCACTCGCGGCCGAGGGCGGCACACGGCCACAGCGACCGAACGGACATACTCGAACGTCGACCGATACCGGAGGCCACTGGAACGTCGCCACTCAGGAGCGTCGCCCGGCGACGTCCGGCGTCTCCGTCGACGCCCGTGTCACGTCCTCGATTACCTCGGTCAGTATGTCCATCCCGACGCGGGCCTGCTCGTCGGTGAGGACGAGCGGGGGCAGTAGCCGGAGGACGTGGCCCTCGATGCCGGCGGTCCAGACGACGAGCCCGCGGCGGAGACAGCGGTCCTGGATCGCCTCGACGACCGAGGGGAGCGGAGACCCGTCCGCGGCCTCGAACTCGGCGCCGACGAGCAGCCCCCGGCCGCGGACGTCGACCAGCGAGGGGCACGCGTTCGCACACTCCGCCAGCCGTTCCCTGAGGTAGGACCCGAGGTCCTGCGCGCGGTCCAAGAGCCCGTGGCTGTCGATGTACTCGATCGCCCGAGCGCCGGCGATCATCGCGGGGACGTGACCGCGGAACGTGCCGGCGTGGGCGCTCGGTCCCCAGGTGTCGAACTCCTCCCGGTAGATCGTCGCCGAGAGCGGCAGCCCGATCCCGCCGACCGCCTTGCCGACGGTCACCGCGTCCGGGGTGATCCCGCTCCGGGTACAGCCGAACCACTCGCCGGTTCGGCCCATCCCGGTCTGAATCTCGTCGACGATCAACAGGAGGTCGTGGTCGTCCGCGATGGCGCGGAGCCCCGTCAGAAACCCCTCAGGGGGAACGATGACGCCGCCGGATCCCTGGATCGGCTCGGCCCAGATCCCCGCCGGCGAGGGGGTGTCGTCGTCCCGCAGGACCGCCCGGAGCTGAGTCAGTGTCCGCTCCAGCGACGCCGCCGGCCCACGCTCCTGTCCTCGGGCCGTCGGGTACGGCACGTGAACGACGCCGGACAGGAGCGGTTCGTAGTCGCTTTTGTACGACGACCACCCCGAGAGGCTGAGCGCGCCGGCAGTCCCGCCGTGGTACCCCCGGTCGAACCCGATCAATCCCTCGTTGCCGGTGTTGTACCGCGCCAGCTTGATCGACGCCTCGATCGCGTTGGTCCCCGTCGGGCCGCCGAAGGCGATCCGGCTGTTTCCGGGGAGCGACCCCGGGGCGATCCCGTCCAGCGCCTCCAGGAACTCGATTCGGGCTTCCGTCGGGAAGTCGATGGTGTGTGCCAGCGAATCGAGCTGGTCCTGTGCCGCCGACAACACGTACGGGTTCGAGTGGCCGACGTTCGCCACGCCGATCCCCCCGAAGAAGTCGAGATAGACGTTCCCGTCGGCGTCGCGGATCGTTGCCCCGCGCGCCGCGTCCATCGCGATGGGGAGCGAGCGCGGATACGCGACGGTATTGGCTTCGATCTCCGACTGTTTCTCGAGCAGTTCGCGCGACCGCTGTCCCGGGATGCTCCCCTCGACCTGTGGCCGCTGAGAGAAGTGGATCTCCTCGGGGGGTGGACCGGCAGCCATACCACAGCGTGAGGCGCCTGGTTAATAAATAATTTCGCCGCTCGGGAGGGTACACCCCCCGGAAGTAGTGCCGACGACCCGTCGGCCCCGCTCCGTGGGTCGCACACCCCGACAACAGGGTGCGACCGGATATCACACCAACTGTTTTGACAGTTCCCGCGCTCTACCCGGGTATGCCGGAGGACTTCAGCGACCGATTCGAGACCATCCAGTGCCGATTCGACCACGAGACAGGCATCGGGCGGATCGTCCTCGATCGCCCTGACGCGCTCAACGCGATGACCGAGCAGACGCTGACCGAGTTGCCGGAGGCCATCGAGACCCTCGAGCGGTTGGATCGGCAGGGAGACGGCGTGTCGGTCCGCGTCGTCATCCTCTCGGGCGCAGGCGACGACGCGTTCTGTGTCGGTGTCGACGTCGACGACATCGGCGAGGAGCGGTATCCGTACACCGCCTCGACGTTCAGAGAGGCGCTTTTCACCGTCGAGGAGTACGGCGCGCCGACCGTCGCCGCCATCGACGGCTACTGCGTCGGCGGCGGGATGGAACTGGCGCTGATGTGCGACTTCCGGATCGCCAGCGAGCGGAGCGAACTGGGGTTCCCGGAGGTCGACCTCGGGATCTTTCCCTCGGCGGTCGGAACGACCCAGCGGCTTCCGAGACTCGTCGGGCCGAGTCGCGCGAAGGAACTGTGTATGACCAGCGAGTTCCTCTCCGGAACGGAAGCGGCTGACGACGGGTTGATCAACTACGCCTACCCCGCTGACGATCTCGATGCGGAAGTCGACGCGTTCGCCGAACGGCTGGCGGGGAAGGCACCGCTCGCGGTCCGGGGGATCAAAGACACCGTCGATCGCGCGAGCAGTATGAGCCTGCAGCAGGGCATCGACTACGAGTATCAGGCGTACCTCCCGCTTCTCCACACCGAGGACTACGCCGAGGGGATGGCGGCCTTCGAGGCGGACCGCGACCCCTCGTGGGAAGGACGGTAGCTCCACCCGAACACTAATGTCTCCCCGCCGGCCATTCCGCAAGTGACTGGCGGCTGCCGGGGTCGAAACCGCGTCACGGCGACGGTCGGGACCGCGAGCAACCCAGTCGAGGACACAACAATGACAGACGACGTGGACGCGTACATCGCGGGTGCCTTCGAGCATCCGACGCGGGAAGCACCCGACAAGTCGATCGCACAGTTACACGCGGAAGTCGCCGCCGGCGCGCTCGAGGACGCCGGGCTCGCCAAAGACGACGTCGACGGCTACTTCACCGCGGGTGAGAACTACCAGGTCGGCCGGTATCCACCCCTGGCGATGGCCGACTACCTGGGACTGGACGTGTCGTACTTCGATTCGACCGACGACGGCGGTTCGGCGTACGTCAACCACGTCGGCGAGGCCGCGGCGGCGATCGCCCACGGCAAATGCGACGTCGCACTCGTCACCCTGGCCGGCCGGATGCGGACCGACGACCGGGACCAGCCGGAACACGACGATTCGATCCTCCAGGAGAACTTCGAGCGGATCTACGGCGCCGAGACGCTGCCGGTGTACGCGCTTGCCGCCCGGCGACACATGCACGAGTACGGGACGACATCCGAGCAGCTCGCCGAGATACGCGCCGCGGCGTCGCATCACGCCCAGTACAACGAACACGCGATGTACCGGGAGCCGGTCACCGTCGAGGAGGTCGTGGCGTCGCGAACGGTGAGCGACCCGCTGCACCTGCTTGATTGCTGTGTCGTCTCCGACGGGGCCGGGGCGTTCGTGGTCGTGTCGGACGAGGTACGCCGGCAACTCGCCCGGGAGTGCGTGGCGGTGTTGGGCCACGGAGCCGCAATCGAACACCACGACGCCGGCCGGGTCGACCTGACCCGGACGGCCGCGCGGGATTCGGGGCAGCGCGCGTTCGACCGGGCCGACGTGGGACCCGCAGACGTCGATTACGCCTCCATCTACGATTCGTTCACCATCACCGTCCTCCAGACGCTGGAGGACCTCGGCTTCTGCGAGAAGGGCGAGGGCGGGTCGTTCGTCGAGGACGGCGCGCTCAAGGCGCCCCACGGGACGCTCCCGTTCAACACCGACGGCGGCGGGCTCTGCTCGAACCACCCGGACCGCGGCGGGATGACGAAGGTCATCGAGGCGGTGCGGCAACTCCGCGGCGAGGCGAACCCCGAGGTGCAGGTCCCCGACGCCGAG